>JBAYJT010000005.1:0-51277 GCA_041664965.1 Gammaproteobacteria bacterium | reverse complement strand
TGATCTAAAAGAGCCAAAATTTTGCCAGCCATTTCGTCTACATCCCAAAAATCTGCGCTTAGTGTATCGTGCAGAACTTCTGCAGCTCCAGATTGTTTGGAAATCACCACAGGAACATCATTGGCCAGAGCTTCCAAACAAGAAATTCCAAATGGTTCTGAGACGCTGGGCATGACATAGACATCAGCAAAGTGGAATAGCTTCTTTACGGTTTTAGGATCCAAAAATCCAGTAAAGTGGACGTTTTTACCGATGTGAAGGCAGGCAACTTTTTCAATCATTTCGACTAAGAGATTACCTGTGCCGGCTAAAACAAACTGAATATCTTGTCGGACGGAGAGAATTTTCTTAGCTATTTCGATGAAAAAATAAGGACCTTTTTGATGTGTAATACGTCCCAAAAAGAGCACAGTTTTTGGATGTTTAAACGCATATTCATTGTGTTTTTCACCATAAGATTTGTCGATGCCATTGTGAATTACAGCTATTTTCTTTTCAGGAATGTGGTAGTGCTGCATGATCAAGCGTTTAGTGTAATTACTGACAGCGATAACTCGATCTGCTTCTTGCATGCCATATTTTTCAATATCGAAAATTTGTTGATTTATGTTATCCATGCCACTCCGGTCGATTTCAAGAGCATGGATGTGAAAAATAAGCGGTTTGGAGGATACTTGTTTGGCGTTTATACCGGCCAATATTGTCATCCAATCATGCGCATGAATAACATCATGAGGAATTTCTATAGCCATATCTCCAGCGATTTTGGCATAGCGCAAAACTTCTTGGAATAAGTTCGGCCCATAGCGACCAGTGATTTTGTTAGGCGTAAAGTCAGGAGAGTGCATGTCTAATGTATGATGCTGAGTAGAGAAAGGTTTTTTTGATCTAGATCTGATGTAAGTTTTACCGTTTTTATGCTCTAAATAAAGAGCTAGATATTCATGTGGCGTTAAATATGGATGTAGTAAAGAGTCGATGGGATAAGTCTTCAAACAATCTTGTTGAATATTAATTTCAGTAAGATCTTCAGCATAAATATCAACGCCAATAAGTTTTTCTCTGGCGTTTTTATTTTCTGGCAAAACGTCAAAATTACAAGGTAGAAGTAAATTTACTTCGATATGTTTGCTGGTGAGATCCTGAACTATGGCATGACATGCAACACCTAAGCCCCCGCTTATAAAAGGCGGATATTCCCAACCATACATCAAAACTTTCATTCTTATCTTTTTCCTAAATACGCTCAAGTCAAACTAAGTTACTTATGGATCCCGCGATCAAGTCGCGGGATGACGAACAGTATGTTACCCTGGATTTTTGAGAAGATATGACTTCAAGATATAACCTTTTGATTTTAAATAAAAACACGTAGACATGTTTTAAGAATTCATAATTCACAATTTATAATTAATTTTCGAGCAAATAAATCGCCCGTAACACTTCCGCAACGCTCCAAGCTTGGCTTATGCAACCATCTGGTTTATGAGGATCATCGCCAGAGAAAATTTCTGATATAGTTCCAATACCAGCCTCGCCTAAATGCTTTTTTAGTGCTTCGAGACTAGGCCTCACAGTTTCGATAGCTTCTTTTTTATGCAGCGAAACTTTCAACAGAGCTTCTGTAAAATGTCCTAACAACCAAGGCCAGATCGTGCCATTGTGATAGGCTGTGTCGCGTTCTTTTTGTTCCCCTTGGTATTGACCATGATAACCTTGACAATTACGTGATAAGGTGCGAAGTCCAAAAGGTGTCAAAAGATAGGAAGAAACAGTTTTAACCACTTCTTTCATGATTTTCGGTGGAAGAGGCGAGTGTGGCAAAGAAACCGCGAAAATTTGATTCGGGCGCAATGAATTGCTGCCATATTTATCCGGTTCTTCTGGAGTTACAAAGTCGCGCAGAAAGCCAATTTGTTCATTCCAAAAGGTTTCAACGAAAGATATTTTGATTTCTTGAATAATTGTTTCGAGTTCTTTGTACCATGGGTCTTTCAGTTGTTGCGATATATTGCGTAAAAAGCAAAGCATGTTATACCAAAGTGCGTTAACTTCTACCTGCAAGCCATCGCGATTTATTACCGGATAGCCATCTACCATACCGTCCATCCAGGTTATATTGCACTTGCCATCGCCAGCTCGAAGCAGACCATTTTGCTCCATTTTAATTCCATAAGAAGTTCCCCCTCGATAATAGTTGAAAATATTTTTTAAAGTGGGCAAAAGGTAGCGCTCGATAGATTTTAGATCGCGAGTATAAAGATAATATTGTTGCACGGCCCAAGCGAACCAAAGGCTGGCGTCGACTGTGTTGTAAGCATTTTGTTCTGAAGTTGGGCCTAAATAATTTGGAATTAATCCGTCTTTTTCTTGGCTGGCAAAGTGGCGGAGGATCGATAGACAATTTAGGTGATCTTTTCTTTTCGAAGTAAGTAAAGTTAGAGCTGGCAGGGAAATCATAGAGTCTCGTCCCCAAGCACCAAACCAGTGATAGCCAGCAATGATAGAAAGTTTTTCCGTATGCAGATCTTTTTGTAAAAAAGAGCGTAGAGCTAAATGTAATTGCTGTTTAAAATCATCGCCAGAATATCTCTTGGCGAGTTTGTTGCGATGTTTTATTTCTCGTTTCCAATTTTTGGTTAAGTTTACAGAATTCTCTTCTAATGAAGCAGCAAAGATAATCTCACCTTTGCGATCAAACTTTAGAGTGAAGAGGCCAGGAGTGAACAAGTCTTCGCCGCAGGCATAGCCGCGTTTCCTCTCTTTTTCATAAGAGAAATTGCGATACCAAAGTGGTTCATTTTGGAAATTAAATATATTATTGCTCTGCAAGTAAATACTTGGTAAGTCGTGATAAGGAGAAAATCTTTGACCATTACGACAAGGAAGAGTTTCTGCTTTTAGTTCCTGGTTTTCGCGAGTTAGAGTATGAAAATTGCGGAAGGCAAGAAGAGGCCGAATTTTAATTTCTATGGGGTTGTCTTCTTCAGCTCCAGAGCATGTGTATTTGATCAAAACCGTATTTTTATTGGCTAAAAGCAAAATTTCTTTTTTGATAGTGACTTTTCCAAATTGGAAGGTGAATACTGGGTGATTTTCATAAGTGAAAGTTTGGTATTCTTCAAAGCTGCCGTCGAGAAATGCGTTTTGGTATTGATGGGCCGTGAGATCGTATATTTTGGAGTCATAGCAAAAAGTATCTTCTAGTTTAGATAAAAGCACGTATTTATCAGAAAGATTAGGCAATGTGCTTACTAAAAGTCCGTGGTATTTGCGAGTATGGCAATTTAAAATGGTGCTAGAAGCGTATCCGCCTATGCCATTAGTTTCTAGCCACTCCAGAGTAAGAGCTTTTTCTTTGGTAAGCCCTGTTTCTTTCGAATATTGAAAAATCATTTTCTTCTCCTTATCCTAGGTTTCGGACGAAAAATTGCCCAAAAAAGTTTAACATGTTTATAACTTTAGTGCATGTTTTTTTGTTTTATGTTAAAAGCAAAATAGAGGTTTTTATGACATCTTATATTTTTATTACAGGTGGCGTCGTATCTTCTCTTGGGAAAGGTATTGCTACCGCTTCTTTGGGTGCTCTTTTAACTGCGCGTGGGCTTAAAGTTACTGCTATAAAACTTGACCCCTATATTAACATCGATCCTGGTACTATGAGTCCATTTCAACATGGCGAAGTTTTTGTGACAGAAGATGGCGCTGAGACTGATCTGGATCTAGGTTATTACGAGCGTTTTTTACAAACCAAAATGACGCGTAAAAATAACTTCACTACAGGACGCGTTTATGCCGAAGTGATTAGACGCGAAAGGCGAGGGGATTATTTGGGTGCTACAGTTCAGGTAATTCCACATATCACCGATGAAATCAAAAAGCGCATTATCGACGGAGCTAAAGGCAATGATGTAGCTTTGATCGAGGTTGGTGGAACAGTCGGCGATATTGAGTCTTTACCGTTTTTAGAAACGATTCGCCAGATGCGCATGGAACTTGGTACAAAACGCACTTTGTTCGTGCATTTGACATTAGTTCCGCAACTTTCAGCAACCTCAGAAACTAAAACTAAACCAACTCAACATTCAGTTAAAGAGCTGAGGTCGATTGGTATTCAGCCTGATCTGCTAATTTGTCGTTCACATGCTGAATTATCTTTGGAAGCTCGAGCTAAAATAGCGCTCTTCACTAATGTGGAAAAAGAAGCGGTTTTTTCATTACCAGATGTTAAAAGCGTTTATTCCTTGCCAGTTTTAATGGAAAAAGCGGGTTTTGGAAAGTTGATCGAAGAAAAATTGCATTTAAAAAACAAAAAAGCAAACTTAAGTTCTTGGCGCAAAATCAACGCATTGGAAGAGGCTCTTCGTAATACAGTTAATGTTGCCATGGTTGGTAAATATGTCGATCTTGTTGACGCTTATAAGTCGATTAACGAAGCTTTGTATCATGCTGGTGTGCATGCAGGTTGCAAAGTTAATATAAACTTTATCGATGCTGAGGAAATAGAAAAACAAGGCGCTGCAAAGCTGTTACAAAAACAAGATGCTATTTTGGTTCCAGGCGGATTTGGCAAGCGTGGTATTGAAGGCATGATTGCTGCAGCTAAATTTGCACGGGAAAATTCTATTCCTTATTTCGGTATTTGCTTAGGTATGCAAGTTGCTGTGATAGAGTTTGCGCGTAACGTTGCTAAAATGCGCTGCGCCAATAGTACGGAATTTGATGCGAGCACCAAATATCCGGTCATAGCTTTAGTTAGCGAGTGGCAAAATCAAGTCGGAAAAGTCGAGAAACGTAGCAAAAATGCTGATTTAGGTGGGACTATGCGTTTAGGTAGTTTAGAGACGCATCTCAAAAAAGGCTCTTCAATTCAAAAAATCTATGGCGAAGATGTTATTTTAGAACGTTATCGTCATCGTTATGAATTGAACAATAATTTTTTAGCGCAATTGGAAAAGAAAGGTCTAATTGCTTCCAGTTTTTCTAAAGACGGTAATTTGGTGGAAAGTATAGAAATAGCGAATCATCCCTGGTTTTTGGCATGCCAATTCCATCCGGAATTTACGTCAAATCCGCAAAAGAGCCATTCGCTCTTTTTAAATTTTATTAAAATCGCGCGCTAAAAGCGAATACATAATCGCGTCGTTAGCTCGATTGTGATTTACAATGCGATCTTGCAAAACGGCGTCTTGCTTACAACCAACTTTTAAGGCAACTTTTTGGCTGGCTACATTCGTAACTTCAATAATGAGTTCTATACGGTTAGCATAGAGTTTTTGGAAGGCAAATTGCGCGGCAAGTTCGGTTGCTATAGTAGCAACGCCCTTGCAAGTTGCATCTTTACGTACCCAATAGCCAATGTTAGCAAAACGATTCGGCCAATCAATATGATCGACGCTTACTGAACCTAAGAATCTCCCATCGTCAACTTGATAGATGACAAAGAAAAATTGTTCATTTTTCTTCCAAACTTCAATACAGGCATCGACAATGCCTTGTATTTCAGGTAAGGAATGGTTTTGAAAGCAGGGCAAGTAGTTGAGTAGGTGCTCTATGGAAGCTTCCACTGCTTCGTGCATTGCTTTGGCGTCAGTACTGTTGTATGGTCGAATTCCTATGTTGTTTTTTGATGCTGTGTAATATAATGGACCACTCATGAATTTGAAAACCACTGGTCGGAGTGAGAGGATTCGAACCTCCGGCCCCTGCTTCCCGAAAGCAGTGCTCTACCAAGCTGAGCTACACTCCGGTTAATGAATAGCCAGAGTTTACCCTAAAACTTAAAGGGGTCAAGAGGGAAGGTTTTTGTTTTCTTGAAAACATGTCTACAATAATTTTTTTAAAATCAATAAATTATGATTTTAAGAATGGTCTGCAGCAACAACAGCTACTTTCAACGACTGGAACAGTATTGATTGGTGAGCAAGGTTTAAAGAAAAAAGGCTCACTTTCCGGATAAGGTGTTTGTGAAGCAAAAGTTGTGTTATCTTGTTGATTTTGTTCTTGATACAGTTGAAACAGCGTATTGTGAGACGATTTAGAAGATTCTTGAATAGTAAAATCGTGCACGTGGATACAGCAAAAGTGATACAAATCTATAGCCATATCTAGTCCTTTTATTATTGTTTCTGCAGAGTTGGTGAGAATGATAAGTTGCTTTAAGGAGTAAATTTTTTTATAAATTTGATTAGCATCTTGGATTGAAAAAATAGTGTTACGGTTGTGTAATAGCGAGAGAGCTACGATTAATTCTGCGTCTTGGTTTAGAGTATTGCTCGCTTGCAAAAATATCTTTTCGTTTTCAGATAAGGATGATCTTACTTGATTAAATATTGTAGGTATATCACTTAAGCACTCAACACTTGAGGTCAATTCTCGAATTTTTGCAAAATTGCTTTTTAGAAGTTGTTTTGTATGTTCTAGCATGCCGCTATTTTACTCTACTTTGAGCTTTTCATAAATATATAAAAATAACTAATTGATTTATAAGGAATTCATGTAGACATGTTTTTTGAGTTTTTGCGCGGCAAACGTTTGATCGTTTGATTGAAAAAACATTTCATTAAACGACTCAAATAATGATATTCTTAGTGCCATGAAAGAAGGAAATAAATTTGGTTTTTGGATGCTGATTGCTTTGGTGATCGGCAACACCATTGGCGCTGGTATTTTTATGTTACCGGCGAGTTTAGCGAAAATTGGGAGCATAAGTCTGCTTTCATGGATTTTTACATCTACGGGCGCCATGCTATTTGCTTTTGTTTTCGCCAAAATGAGCAGGATGGTTGTGCGGTCCGGTGGGCCCTACGCTTATGCTAAATCTGGATTTGGCGATTTTATTGGCTTTCAGGTTGCTTTTACCTTTTGGATTTCGCTTTGGACGGGAAATTCGAGCTTAATTGTTACTCTTATTGGCTATCTTCGCATCTTCTTTCCAGATTTTATTAGTCCGCATATTGCGATGTTCCTTGGTATTTCTATCATTTGGATCATGGCAATTATAAATATGTGCGGTATACGGCCAGTCGGTGTTTTACAGATTGTTACAACTATAATTAAACTCATTCCGATTTTAATAGTCATTGGCATTGGTATTTACTTTTTCCATCCTGAATATTTAACAAAAAGTTTTAATATTTCTGGAGAATCTAATTTCAACGCTTTTTCTTATGCTGCCACGCTAACTCTATGGGCGTTTGTTGGAGTTGAATCAGGCTGTGTGCCGGTTGGAGCTACGCATAATCCTCGACGCAATATTCATTTGGCAATGTTGATAGGCACAGCTGTTATTGCAGTTATTTATATAGCATCTTCGATTGCTGTAATGGGTATGTTTCCACCGGAAGTTTTAGCGCATTCTTCTTCGCCTTTTGCTGCTGCAGTAGGTATGGTTTTTGGCAGATGGGGACAAATGTTTGTTGTGGTTTGTGTAGTGATTTCTTGTTTAGGAGCTTTAAATAGCGGACTTTTACTTGAAAGCCAAGTGCCGATGGCAGCGGCAGATGATGGATTGTTTCCCAAAATATTTAGTCGACGTAACAAAGCCGGCGTGCCCGGCTGGGGATTAGCTATAGATGCAACTTTGATGAGCTTATTTGTTATGCTTACCATGCGGCCAAACTTGGTAGAGCAATTCCAATTAGTTATTACCGTTGCGGCAGTTGCAACTTTAATTGCATATCTTTACAGCGCCATGGCCGAAGTTGTTTTAATTTCTAAAGGAAATGATAGCGCTAAGTTTAAGAAAACCAATGTCCTAGTTGCCATTCTAGCTGCTGTTTATGCTTTATGGGCCATTTTTGGTTCTGGCAAAGAGATTATTTTTTATACTAGTATGTTACTATTTTCTAGCATTTTGTTGTATATTTACCTGATTAATCTAGAAGCAAGAAAGAGTAGAGAGTGAATATGAAAATTCGGAAAACTGTAAGTAAAATATTAGCGCTAGTCGTATTGTTTGTTTTCCCTTTAATAGCTTTCGCTAATGAATTAGGTAGTCCAAGTTGGGAAATTAAATTGATTCCATATTTTTGGATGACAGATCTTAGTGGGACTACGGATGTTCAGGGTGAGAAATCTAAAGTTGACCAAAGCTTTTTTGATATTTTGAAGAAAATCAATATGGCTTTTATGCTAGCTGTGGAGGCGCGCAAAGATAAGTGGGGAATTTTTCTTAATCCCATGTATACCTCGATGAGGGATGATGCGAAGGTGGGGAATGTTGCGGTTACGCTAAGGAATAGAATGTTGGCTTTTGATTTTGGCGGTTTTTATCGGTTAGCAGAGTGGCAAACCATATCAGATGCTTTGCAAACAAATTATCTTGATTTGCGTTTTGGTGGTCGTTATTGGCACAAGCACAGTGCTATTGATGCTTCAGTAAATAATCAAGGTGTTTTTTCAACAAGCATGAGCACTACTTGGATCGATCCTCTCGTTGGTTTACATTACAATGTTTGCTTAACTAGTAAATGGATGCTTAATTTGTCTGGTGATGTAGGCGGAGGTGGTTTTAGCAAAACATCAGATATTACTTTTGATGCTTTTGCTGGTTTTGGCTACAGTATAGATAAAGATAAGTCTTTGATATTTGGATATAGAGCATTGTATGTGAGTCGTAAGGACGATGTTGATGGCGTGGATATGTATTCGCATACGACTATGCATGGTCCTATTGTGGCATTTGAGTTGAAATTTTAATAAACATAACAGATGAGGTTTTTCTATGGAAATTAAAAAAGTTCTAATTATTGGTGCAGGTTCTATGGGCTATCAAATAGCCTTGCAGTTTGCTATTGGTGGCTTTCAGGTTGCTCTTTATGATGTAAAAGCTGATGCGCTTGAATTTGCTATGACTAGAATTAAAGAGTTGTTAGATCAACTGATTGCCAGTAAATATGTAAAGGAAGATAAGCAAGTTGTGCTTGGTCGTATTAACGCTACTACAGACAAGACAATAGCGGCAAAAGATGTCGATTTAGTGAGTGAGTCCATTTTGGAAGATCCAGAAGTAAAAGGTAAGGTTTTTGCTGAATTTAGTAAACTATGTCCTCCACATGCTATTTTTACTTCTAATACATCACAGCTTATTCCTTCCATGTTTGCTAGTAAAACGGGAAGACCTTCAAAATTTTTGGCTTGGCATTTTGGGAATCCAGTTTGGAAAGAAAATTATGTGGATATCATGCCTCATCCTGAGACAGATCCTAAAGTTGTGGAAGAAGTGGTGAAGGTTTCAGATAAAATTCGTCAAGTTCCTTTTGTGTTTCATAAGGAATTTCCTGGTTACGCTGGAAATCATTTACTCAAGGCATATACCAAGGCTGCTATGGAACTGGCTGCTAATGGCATTCTTGATTACAAAGATATAGATAGGATTTGGATGATTGCTGAAGGGAAAGATAGTTTGCCTCCTTTTGCTAAAATGGACATGATGAGTTTAGATACGTCGTGTCGATCGCTCAAGGTTGCTGCAGAATTGACGGGCGATGAGTTTGCGCGTACTGCTGCTAACTTTTTGGAAGAAGAATTTGTCAAAAAGGGTAAGCTGGGAGTGAAATCAGGCGAGGGGTTTTATAAATATCCAAACCCTGAGTTCGCTCAGCCGGGTTTTATAAAAAAATTTACTGAAGAATAAGTACTGTATCAATACTTAGCCCGTATGAGAATGTCATGCGGGCTAGGTTTAGAGTTTAGAAGGTTACTCCCAAGAATCGCAAGCAATAAATATATCAGCTCCTGGAATTGGCTCTACGTATACTAACTTAAAATCTCCTTGTTTTTTGGTATTGGGTTCGTCTGGATTGGTCCAGTAATAGGTAGCAAATCCGCCGCCGTCTTTTGCTATTTTTATTAGCAATTGAATTATTTCAATCCCATATTGATCTTTATACTCAAAGAAATTTCTTCCTATTAAAATATCAGGAAAATTGCCGTGTGCAAGACAAGTTCCCTTATAATCATAAGCATATAAGTATGGTTCGCCTTTCCTTAAAACGCCGTTACGGCATTTCGTTATTTCTTGTAACGTCTTTTCTAGGCCGTTCTTTTCAGCGTATGCCACTCCAGAGTGGACAAAGGCTTTTAGTTCAGAGAGACATTGTGTTAGTGTTCCCATTATTAAACTCCTTAACCAATAAAAGTTATTAAAACAATTAGACTTATTGTACCAGGGATATATTGTTCTGAGCAATTAAGGGAGGAATTAAAGAACTTGCTATCCCAAAATAGTTTGGCATAATTAGGCGGTTGTTTTTATAAGTAGGCACGTAGCTCAGCGGTAGAGCATCACCTTGACATGGTGGGGGTCGGTGGTTCGAGACCACTCGTGCCTACCAGTTTTAATGATACCCAGGAAGGTTTTTCATAAACCACGAGGCCTACCAGATTTTTTTATAGGAAAATAATTTTTTTTATGTCACAAAATTCGAATCTTGATATCTTACGCCATTCGGCTGCCCATTTGTTGGCACACGCAATAAAAACCCTTTATCCAGACGCTAAATTAGCTATCGGACCTAGCATAGAAGATGGTTTTTATTATGATTTTTCCTGCCCGACCACTTTTAGTGAAGTTGATTTGCCGCGCATTGAAGAGAAAATGCATGAAATCGCCAATATGGATCTGCCTATTATACGTAAAGAACTTAGCAGGGAAGAGGCCATAGAGCTATTTTCTCGCTTGGGTGAAGGCTACAAAATCGAACTTATTGAAGCTTTGCCGAAAGGTGAAAAAATCTCAGTTTATGAACAAGGCGATTTTGTTGATTTATGTTTAGGGCCACACCTTACAAGTACTAAAGAAATTCAAGCATTTAAACTCACAAAGCTAGCTGGAGCCTATTGGCGCGGTGATTCTAAAAATGAAATGCTACAGCGCATTTACGGTACTGCCTGGGCGAATAAGAAAGATTTAGATGCTTATTTAAAAAGATTGGAAGAGGCAGCCAAGCGCGATCACCGTCTTTTAGCTAAAAAAATGGATTTGTTCCATTTGCAAGAAGACTCGCCTGGTATGGCTTTCTGGCATCCAAATGGCTGGACATTATATCAAACCATTAAAAATTTTCTTGCCAAGCGAGTTAAGAAATTTGGTTATCAGGAAGTAAGCACGCCGATTATACTTTCGCGTGAACTTTGGGAAAAATCAGGGCATTGGGACAAATATTCCGAAGTTATGTTTACAACCGGTTCGGAAGAGAGATTATTTGCGATAAAACCCATGAATTGCCCAGGCCAGATCGAGCTTTTTAAACAAGGCCTTAAAAGTTATCGCGACTTACCGATTCGTTACGCTGAATTTACCTCTTTGCATCGCAATGAACATTCTGGAACACTGCACGGGATTATGCGTGTACGTGAATTTACTCAAGATGATGGTCATATTTTTTGTACGGAAGAGCAGATCGAATCCGAATCTTTACGTTATCTTGATGAACTATTTAGTGTTTATCGCGATTTTGGTTTTAATGACATTATTATTCGACTTTCTACTAGACCAGAAAAGCGTACCGGATCTGACGAAATGTGGGATAAAGCTGAAAAGGTCCTTAACGACGTTTTAAACAAAAAAGGCGTCAAATGGGAGTTTCAATCAGGCGAGGGTGCATTTTATGGTCCTAAGATCGAGTTTTCTCTGCGTGATTCATTAGGGCGCGTTTGGCAATGCGGAACGTTGCAGCTAGATTTATCTATGCCCTCCAGGCTCGGAGCATATTATATTGCCGAAGATGGCAGTAAAAAAACTCCAGTTATGTTGCATCGCGCGATTGTGGGTTCTTTGGAGCGATTTATCGGTATTTTATTGGAAGAAACCGCTGGAAACTTGCCTCTGTGGCTATCTCCAGTACAAGCGGTGATTTTAAATATCACTGATAACCAGATCGCTTATGCAGAAAAAATCCATGCTGAACTTAACAAAATAGGCCTTCGAGTCAATTTGGACTTGAGAAATGAGAAGATAGGCTTTAAAATCCGCCAGCACGCAATGCAGAGAGTGCCTTATCAGTTAGTAGTTGGCGATAAAGAAATGCAAGATGGAACTATAGCTGTTAGGGATCGCGATGGTAAAAATTTGGGTGCCATGAGTGTGGCAGATTTTGTTAAAACTCTGGATAATTATAAATTGTAAATTATGAATGATAAATTTAGGAAGGGAAATCTTATTTCATTTTGTAAGTTGTTGATTTTAAAGGAATTTACGTAGACATGTTTCTGGGAAATTATAAATTATGAATTATGAATTTTTGGGGAGTTTATTTTATACAAAATCACTTAAATATTTTTTTAATTCATCATTCATAATTTTTTTTTGGGAGATTGATTATTAGTTTAGAAAAAACAAAAAAAGCACGAGTAAACCGTCAGATACACGTGCGAGAAATGCGACTTATTGGCTCGGCGGGCGAACAAGTCGGAATTGTAAGTTTAGATGAGGCTTTGCGTATGGCTGAAGCGGAAGGGCTCGATTTAGTCGAGATTTCGCCACAGACAACGCCTCCAGTTTGTCGTATCATGGATTATGGCAAATATTTGTTTGAGCAAAGTAAGCGGCTCAAGAAAAAATCTAAACAAATTCAAACCAAGGAAATAAAGCTGCGTCCCACTACGGACATTGGCGATTATCAGGTCAAAATGCGTAAAGCCACAGAGTTTTTGCAGGCTGGCGATAAAGTTAAGATCACGATCCGTTTCCGCGGACGTGAAATGGCTTATCAGGACTTGGGCCGGGAGCTTTTGGCGCGTATTACGCACGATTTAATGGAACATGGTACGGCAGAGCAGATGCCAAAGATGGAGGGTAAGCAGCTTACCATGATTTTAGCTCCTGCAAAGGCTCATAATTGATTTTACATTTAAAAACGAGTATATTCCTTTCCTTTTGAGATATAACAATGCCTAAATTAAAGACAAACAAGAGTGCCGCGAAACGGTTTAAGCGTACCGCCAGCGGTTATAAGCACAGAAGTTCTTTTCGCAATCACATTCTAACGAAGAAGGCGAAAAAGCGTAAGGCTCAGCTTCGCCCCAACAGTATGGTTGTGAAAAGCGATGTTGAGTCAGTAGCGCGAATGATGTGCGATAAGACATAAAGTAAAGTTGGAGATAAAACATGCCCAGAGTAAAACGCGGAGTGACGGCACACGCTCGTCATAAACGTTGGCTGAAAAAAGCCAAAGGTTATTACGGCGCGCGCAGTCGAGTATTCCGAACTGCTAAACAAGCCGTAATTAAAGCCGGACAATATGCCTATCAAGGTCGCAAACAACGTAAGCGTCAGTTTCGCGCTTTGTGGATTATTCGAATTAATGCTGCAGTAAAAGAGCAAGGCCTTTCCTACAGTAAATTCATAAATGGTTTAAAGAAAGCTGGTATTGAGATTGACCGTAAAATTCTTGCCGAAATTGCTGTCTCCGATAAAGCAGCTTTTGCAACTATAGTTACTAAAGTCAAATCGGCTTTAGAATCTAAATAAATTTTATAACAATCAAGAGCCCTGAAAGGGCGGGATAGAATAGCCCAGGGCAAAAGAGCGATAGCGAGTGTCGCCCTGGGTGAAGTGAAATCGCCCTCGGAAGGAAGGTGGGTTGTTATGTCTCAAACCGAAAAATTAGAAAATCTGCAAAAAGAAGCGGAAAGTGCGGTTAAATCAGCCGCAGATCAGTTTTCTCTTGATCAAGTACGCAGCAAATATTTAGGGAAAACTAGCCCAATTACCGAAAGTTTCAAACTCTTATCTAGCTTGCCAGCCAATGAGCGTCCGCTATTTGGACAAAAAATCAATCAAGTCAAAGTTTCTATAGAAAACTTGTTGTTGCAAAGACAAAAAGAGCTGCAAGATAGCTTGGTTTTAAAAGAGCTAAATAGAGAGCGCATAGATGTGACTTTGCCTTCAAACGGCCAATGTTTAGGCAGCTTGCATCCAGTTACTAAAATTCGCATGGAAGTAGAAGATTTCTTTGTGCGTATGGGATTTATTATTGCTGAAGGTCCAGAAGTCGAGAGCGATTACTATAATTTTACAGCGCTAAATTTTCCGCCACAGCATCCAGCGCGACATATGCACGATACTTTTTATTTTGAAGATGGATCGCTTCTTCGCACACACACATCTCCCGTACAAATTCGCATGATGGAAGGTCAAAAGCCCCCATTTCGTATTATTGCACCGGGTAAAGTTTATCGCTGCGATAGCGATGCCACGCATTCTCCTATGTTTCATCAAGTAGAAGGATTAGTCGTAGATGAAAACATTAGTTTTGCGGATTTAAAGGGATTGTTAGTGCGTTTTGTAAAAGAGTTTTTTGGTGATCTGCCATTTCGTTTCCGTGCTTCTTATTTTCCTTTTACCGAGCCCTCCGCCGAATTAGACATTGCATGGAAAATGCAGGATGGGACAGAGCGTTGGCTAGAATTGGGCGGATGTGGTATGGTACATCCTAATGTTTTTAAGGCTGTAAACGTCGATAGTGAAAAATATAGCGGTTTTGCATTTGGTATGGGCTTGGATAGGCTTGCCATGCTAAAATACGGTATTGAAGATTTACGGGTTTTATTCACTAACGATCTACAGTTTTTGGAGCAATTCTAAAATAATTTTCACAAGGAGGAACAATGTATGGAAAGAAAAAAAAAGCAGTTTTTGTCCACGAGGGACAAACCTAAGCAAACCAAAACCAGATCTATAAAGCCTAAAAAACCCCGCAAGTTTTCTCTGCAACTTGGTCTGCAAGTACAAAAAAGCCTAAAAAAAACACTACTTCCAAAACCTGGTGAGTTAGAACATTGGGTTGAAAAGATTTTAGCTGAGCTTCGAAAACGTAAGCTTAGTAAGCATCTAGCAGCAGATATGAATATTTGCCTGGTCGATGAAAAAGAAAGTGCGCGTTTAAATGAAGCCTATCGCAGTAAAAAATCTCCTACCAATATACTAACTTTTAGCTATGATTTGCCGAAAGAAATCGCTTCTAGATTGCTTTATGGTGATTTGATTATTTGTTTTCCCATAGCATTAAAAGAAGCCAAGGTTGGAGGGATAAAAGTCGATGATCATTTAGTCCATTTAATTTTGCATGGAATGTTGCATCTTTTGGGCTATGACCATGAAAATGATAAAGAAGCTGATGAAATGGAGCAGATAGAAATTGAAATTTTGGAAAAGCTAAAAGTTCCAAATCCATATGCTAATAAAGTTGTGATTTGAAAGTATTGTGCTAAAATTGCCGACAATGATACATAAAACAATACGCCAAAGAACCTTGAAACGTAGTATCCGCGCCGCTGGAATCGGAGTGCATTCTGGTGAAAAGGTTTATTTAACACTTAGGCCAGCACCAGCTAATACTGGCATTGTTTTTCGTCGTATTGATCTAGATCCTGCCATAGAAATTCATGCTCTTGCTGAAAATGTGGGAGATACAACCTTATCTTCCTGTTTAATTAACAAAGATGGTGTACGCATTGCGACTATTGAGCATTTGATGTCAGCTTTTGCGGGACTTAGCATCGACAATGCTTATGTAGATTTAAGTGCGTCCGAAATGCCCATCATGGATGGAAGCGCAGGACCTTTTGTTTTTTTGATTCAGTCTGCCGGCATTGAAGAGCAAAAAGCCGTCAAAGAATTCATTCGCATCAAGAAGAAAATTGAAATCAAAGATGGGGATAAATACGTTATTTTGGAGCCTTATAATGGCTTCAAAGTGTCTTTTATCCTAGATTACAACCATCCACTCTTTAAAAATAAAAAACAGAAAGCGACGCTGAATTTTTCTAGTACAACTTTTGTAAAAGAAATCAGTCGGGCTCGTACTTTCGGTTTCTTATCTGAATTTGAATATTTGCGCGCTAATAACTTAGCTTTGGGCGGCAATTTAGATAACGTAATAGTTATCGATAAATATAAAATTCTCAATGAAGATGGATTGCGTTATTCCGATGAATTTGTGCGCCATAAAATCTTAGATGTTGTTGGCGATCTTTATCTTTTGGGTGCTAATATTATAGGGTCCTTCCAAGGTTATAAGTCGGGACATGCTTTGAATAATCAGCTTTTGAGAGCTCTTATTGCTGATGAAACAGCATGGGAAAGGGTTTCCTTCAAAAAAGCCAAAGAAGTTCCAATTAGTTTTTTACCCACCGAAGTTGTGGTTACGTCGTAGAGACGCGATTAATCTTTCACCCAGCCTTGCGCCTTCTCACGCTAAATTGTGCAATTTCTTGCTAATTTTTCTAAACCCTCTTTTAATTTCACATTTTGAATTTTTTTAGCGGTTCGACGCAATAATTCAGCGTTTTTTTCTGATAACTTTGCGTTAGGCGCATTGTTCTTGGCTTTTTTGCTGAAAGGTTGGGCGGTGATCTGATAGCGGATTTCTTTCAGATTTTGAAATTCAGGCTGTACGCGTAAATTCTTTAATAAATCGGGAATGGCGTAGCGAAATTTGCTAGCCCAGGCGGAACTATCAATGATGACCAAAGCGCGTCCATTTTCGATTTTAGCGAGCTTACAGCGCATTGCCAACTCCGGTCCTAGAATATTTTTAAAGACAAAGTTTTGCTTCTCTAAGCGCTCGAGGGCGTCGAAAACGTTGCTCAGTTTGGAGCTGTTATGTAGGTAATTTATTAATTTGCAGGGCATAAGCAGAACAAATTATGAATGATGAATTATGAATTGTAAATCTTGTACTTAACTTAATATTATAATAAGGGATATTGGGTACAATAGGAATCTAGTTATATGTTAAATTTAATGGGGTAATTCATGTCAAGTTCAATGCCAACCAAAAATGTAAATTTGCTTAAGGAATTTGTTCCTCCTTTTTCAGGGGTTTTATCTGCTGGAAAAGTACATAAATTTCCTTCTATAAATTCACAAACTACAAACTCTTGTATCGCAGCTGCGCAAGTATGGGATGGTAGAGCTGGTGAGGATAGAGCGGGAGTTTTACCTTTACCTAAAGAACAAATGTCTCTGCTTAATCCAGAAGAAATAGCTTTGGTTTTGAAAGCTACTTTTTTACAAGTTGAAGCTAGGCTATTAAAAGAGCCAGGCATTAAACAAGCAGCGCAGATTATGGGTACTACAGCTACAATTGCTTTGGATTATACATATCAGCCACAACCAAATGAGTCTGGGAAAAGATATGTAGTGCTTGCTAACGTGGGTGATTCTTCTCTTTGGGTTATGGTAGATGGGAATTGTACTCAACATGCAATAATACATGATGTATATAACGTTGAAGAACAAGAGAGGGTTATTAAGGCAGGGGGAACAGTTGATGATTCTGTTGGTTATTTTGTATTGTGTTCGAATAGCACGTCAGAAAATATTTCTGGAGACTTATTGGCAGTTTCCAGAGCTTTTGGGGATGAAGTTTTTTGTCAAATAGGGCTTTCTCATGATCCATCCATACATATAGTACCAATAGAAAATCCTAAGACAAAAGTATCCGTTATCGGTGCTAGCGATGGTTTCACTGATTATGGGGTAACAGAGGAAGTTATTTTAGAATGTGAAGAGAAAAGTCCTACAGAAATAATAGATTTATTGACTGAGGAAGCTTTGAATCCATGCGGTCATGACGATGATGAAGAGGACGATGAGAATGAAAGTGATAGTGAAGAGGATGAGAATGAAAGCGATGAAGAGGAGGATGACGATGATGATAAAGGAATATTTTGTTTGCAAACTAACGGTGAGGAACCTTTGTGTGGAATTATATGTGATGGGCATGGAGGAGAACTAAACAAAGGCCCAGCAAAGAAAAATCCTGTTTTAAATTTTGTTTTTTCGAATTTGCCGCAGGTTTTTTTAAAAACAATAAAGATTGCAGTGCAAATTAAGAGGAGCGGCCAAGAAATTTCTCAAGTTTTACTTAATCAGCTTTCCACTTCCAAAATTTCTCCTAGTGTTACAGAAGCTAGTTCTAGTGCGCCTGCATCTTCAACTTGTACCAGCAGTTCAGAAAATATATTTCTACAAGAGATGCCGTGTTCTGTGAGCTGTCAAGGCGCGCAAGAATCTCTTTGTTCACCTTCTAATACAGCAATTTCTTGTGGTGGGGGCGCTAGTTCTTCTACTTCTGTTCTAATCGCTGCGACCAATAGTCATGTAGCTCTCCCAATGCCTAGCGTGTCATCATCTTTTTCCTCGGGCTTGTTTCCTAGAGCACCAACAGTAACGAAAGAAGGCTCTGGTTCTACTACCAGAACTTCTGCATTTACTTTATGAAGAACATTGCTAATAAGCTTGGTATTTAGCTATTATTGGGCATGATAAATTTTAATGATAAAAGGCTTCTATATCGTTGTAGCTCCAAAGCCACGCCCGAGCTGCTTTTGAAGGCTTTAGGGGTAAAGAGAAACGCTGAGTTTGCATCTTTGGGATATAAAATTTTAGATTTAACAGCTGGTTTGGGGCAAGATTCTTATGTTTTAGCGCGAGCGGGCTGTGTTGTCACTATGCTAGAGCGATCTAATGCAGTAGCAGCCTTGCTGGAAGATGCTTTAAAGCATTTAAAAAAAGATCCAGAATACTGTGCTTTGCCTCTTGGGTTAATTCACATAGATTCTGAGGCTTATTTGCATAAATTATTGCAAAGCGAGGACAGATCTAACTTTCCTGACGCTGTTTATATCGATCCCATGTTTCCAGAGAAGAGAAAAACGGCTCTGCCTAAAAAAGAAATGCGTATTTTGCGCGAATTAGTAGGGGACGACACTGATTCTGACGCCTTGTTGCCACTAGCTTTGCAAGTTGCCAAAAAGCGGGTTGTAGTGAAAAGGCCACGTTTAGCGCCATTTCTTAATAATAAAAAACCAAATTTTAGTTTAACGGGGCAAAGTAGTCGGTTTGATGTTTATGTGAATATTTTGTAGTATTTGTGCTATGTTAGAAAATATTAAAATCGTTTTAGTAGAAACTTCGCACCCAGGCAATATTGGCGCCGCGGCGCGGGCAATGAAAAACTTTGGTTTAAGTAATCTTTGCTTGGTAAAACCTAAAAACTTTCCGCATGTAGACGCAACAGCGCGCGCAGCTGGAGCCGATGACATTTTGGCGAGGGGTAGAATTGTAGAAAACGTGCAAGAGGCGATTGCCGATTGTCATTTGGTGATCGGGACGAGTGCTAGGCAGCGCGCTTTACCGTCTACTTTGCTATCACCGCGCGAAGCTGCGACAGAAGTCACATCAGAGGTCGAAGAAGGCAGAAAAATAGCCATTTTATTTGGCCGAGAAAATTCTGGCCTTACCAATGAAGAATTGCATCTTTGCCAGAAGCATCTTTACGTTTCTACGGATCCAAATTTCAGTTCCCTTAACTTAGCTGCGGCAGTTTTGTTGGTTGCTTATGAAATAAATAAAAAACATGTCTACACGAATTCTTTAAAAATCAATAAGTTATATTTTGAAGTAGGGGCGGACCTGCGTGTCCGCCCATCGACTGATATGGCAACGTCTGGGGATATAGAATTATTTTATGAACATCTAGAAAAGGTTTTAATAGAATTAGAGTTTTTAAATCCGAAAGCTCCGAAGCATTTGATGGATAGAATGCGCCGTCTATTTGGTCGGACGCGCTTAGAAGTTTCCGAAGTTAATATTCTGCGCGGGGTTTTGACGGAAATGGAGAAAAATATGGTGAAGAACAATCCTACAGAAGAAACAGATTATTTGTTAAAAAGTCGCGAAAATGCTAAGCGCTTATTGCTTGCTGCGACAGAAGTTAAGCAGGGTAAATACAAAGAGCGAAAGATTTTGAAGTGAAAAACGAACTTTTTACTCTCCAAAACGTCGGTCCTGCAACTTTTAAAGATTTGCAAAAACTTGGTATTGATTCGATAGAAAAACTGGCAAAATCTGATCCAGACGAGCTCTACGAACGTTTACAAAAAATCACAAAGCAAAAGCAGGATCCTTGTGTTTGGGATGTTTTCGCTGCCATAATTCATGAAGCTAGAACAGGTATCAAAGAGCCGTGGTGGAAGTGGACGAAGATTCGAAAAGAGCGGAAATAAATATCATATTTCATAAACAGGGTTTAGTTTGTGTGCTATTTTAGCATAAACATGGTTTATTTTATGCCAAATTTGGCACAAATTACCCTTATTCTGTGTTAAAATCGCACCATGAAAACACCAATCTACCTAGATTACATGGCCACAACGCCAATTGATCCGCGTGTTAAAGCGAAAATGCTTATTTTTTTGGATAACACGGATAACTTTGGTAATCCGGCTTCTGAGCACCTTTATGGCCACAAGGCAAGAAATGCTGTTGAAGAAGCAAGATCGCATCTAGCTTCTCTCATTAATGCCGATCCCAGTGAAATTATTTGGACTTCGGGAGCTACAGAATCTAATAACTTAGCGCTGAAAGGTGCGGCTTATTTTTATAAACGTAAGGGTAAGCACATTATAACTTTGCAAACTGAACACAGAGCAGTCTTGGATGTTTGTGGATATTTAGAAACAGACGGCTTTGAAGTTATCTATCTTAAACCAGAAACAAATGGATTGTTGGATTTAGCTAAACTTAAAGAAGCTTTACGGCCAGACACTGTTTTAGTTTCTATCATGCAAGTCAATAATGAAATAGGCGTGATACAAGATATTGCAGCAATTGGCAAACTTTTAAAAGACAAAGGGATTATTTTTCATGTTGATGCAGCACAAAGCCTAGGCCGCGTGCCTATTGATTTGCAAAATCTTAATGTTCATTTGATGTCTTTTGCGGCGCACAAAATTTATGGTCCTAAAGGTTCTGGGGCGCTTTATGTACGAAGCAAACCTAGAATACATCTAGTTCCGCAGATTCATGGAGGAGGTCAGGAACATGGTTTGCGGTCTGGAACTTTGGGAGTTGCTAATATAGCTGGTTTTGGCGAAGCTTGTCGTATTTTAAAAAATGAAATGCTAGAAGAAAATAAGCGCATACTAGAATTACGCAATAAATTATGGCAGGGAATGTCTGATTTGCCTGGGATATTTCTAAATGGAGATTTAAAAGAGCGCGTTGCCGCAAGTCTAAATGTTAGTTTTGGTCCAAAAGTAAATGGCGAGCTGCTCTTTGCTGCAATTAGCGATTTAGCGGTTTCCGCTGGTTCTGCCTGTACTGTATCTAAAACCACACCATCTCATGTTCTCAAAGCTATAGGTCTTAGTAATGCTGCTATCCAGAGCAGTGTCCGCTTTTCTTTAGGGCGGTTTACTACAGAAGAAGACATCACTCATGCTATTCAAGTCATAACAAAAGCTGCTTTGCATTTAATCGTTTGATCCAATTCGCTCTACGTTGTGGAGCGAATTAACTTGACAAAAATCACACATTGTTGGATATTTATACAATGAGCAAGCCAGTATACGAGTATTCGGTAGATAAAAACAATCAACTCATAGCAGAACGTCATATTAGTTTTGAAGAAATAGTGGCGGCTCTAAACAATGGGCAGTTGCTTGATATTGTTGACCATCCCAATAAAGTTAAGTATCCGAATCAAAAAATATACGTGCTGCAAGTAAATGGCTACGTCTATATGGTACCTTTCGTAAAAATAGACAGTAATGCAGTATTTTTAAAAACAATTTTTCCCAGCCGGAAGGCGAAAAAGCGATATGAGGTATCCAATGAAAAATAAAAAATTCGATCCATACGACGTAAAATTGGATCAAGAAGAACAGGATTTATTGGAATCCTTAGATAAAGGTGAGTGGAAGAGCGTAAAAAATTTAAAAAAAGAAATGGTTCTAGCTAAGAAAATAGCTGCTAATACTTTGCGTAAGGATGCGAGAATAACACTACGTGTTTCAGGTAGCGATTTGGCTCGACTTAAACAAAAGGCAGCTTATAAGGGTTTGCCTTATCAAACTTTTATTGCTAGTGTTCTGCATGAATATGCTTCCGGACATTTTGTTAGTGTAACTTAAGACTTCTACATATACATAAAGCATAATCCCTCCATAATTGCGACTTTTTCCTATTTGCTATAAAATCACTCCAAGTTTAGGGGGTAGAGTAGAAATGCTGAATTTTAAATCGTTGGGAAAGAAGATCTTATTCTTTCTGGTTGTCATGGGGCCAGGTTTTGCGGTAATGCTAGCCGATGCTGATGTTGGCAGTATTGTAGTCGCTGCGCAAAGCGGAGCTGTTTGGGGCTATAAATTACTTCTTCTACAACTCATTCTAATTCCCATCTTGTATATTGCTCAAGAACTCACTGTGCGCCTAGGTTTAGTTACAGGAAAAGGACATGGTGCGTTAATAAAAAAACATTTTGGTAATTTTTGGGCTTGGCTTTCAGTTGGAACATTAGTTGTTTGCTGTATGGGTGCCATAGTTACGGAAATTAGTGGTATAGCCAGTGTTGGTCTTTTATTCGGTATGCCGATTTGGCTTTCAACCCTGCTAGTTACAGTATTTTTAATTTGGCTAGTTTGGACTCGAAGTTACAACTCTGTAGAGCGTATAGCCTTAGCTATTGGTTCTTTCGCTTTAATTTACATTGTAGTTGCTTGGCAAGTGTCGCCTAATTGGCATGAACTACGAGCGGGATTAGTCAGTTTACCTTTGCATAATCACGAATATCTTTACATGGTTGCTGCCAATATTGGAGCAGTGATTATGCCCTGGATGATTTTTTATCAGCAGTCAGCTGTAGTCGATAAAAAATTGACTATAAAACATCTTAAAATGGCGCGTCTAGAAACATTTTTGGGCGCTATTGTTGCTCAGGCCATTATGATCGCAGTTTTAATTGTTGCGGCCGCTACAATTGGCAAAATACATGGCAATGCTTCACTAGATGCAGTACAGCAAATCAGTGAAATGATTACGCCGTACTTAGGAGTGACTCTTGGCAAAATTTTATTTGGCTTAGGAATGATTGGTGCGGCTTTAATTGCAACTGTAGTGGTTTCTTTAGCTGCTGCTTGGGGTGTTGGCGAAATTACTGGATGTAAGCATTCTTTGCAGGATTGTCCACATGAAGCGCCTTGGTTTTATGGCGCCTATTTATTTACTTTGATTGTGGGTGGCTTAATAGTCATTTCCGGCATTCCACTGGTTTCCCTTAACGTTGCTATTGAGGTAATGAATGCTCTTTTATTACCGATAGTATTGCTTTTCCTATTTTTATTGGCATGCAAAGCTCTTCCAGAGGAATATAAGCTCAAAGGAACCTATGCCTGGGTAGTTGGTATAATTTTGTTTATAACAAGCGCTGTGGGCTTATTTGGCGGCCTTTGGGGAATATTGGCTTAATACTTTCGCAGTAATAATTTCAATTTACTCTGCTTTCTTTCATACAACCAATAAATAAAATAGCCGAGAACAAAGAAAATAACTGGTCCCATAGCTATTTCTATTTTATACATCAAAATATCATGCGCACTGGCAAGATCAGCTGGTGGAATAAAGAAAGGCAATATAATCGCAAGTAATACTGAAGAAAAGCCGATTGCAGATATGGTCCAGGCGGAAAAATTTCCTCCTGGAACGCGATAAGGCCTTTCGCGATGTGGATGAGATTTTCTTAGCTTTAAAAAAGCCGCAAACATTACTAAGTACGGAATGAAATACGTAATGGTAGCCATCAATACTAGTGTTTCGTAAAAAACATTTACTGATGGCAAGAACGACGTTGCTATGACCACAATAGTTATTATGAGAGATTGTATTACCATGGCTCGTGCTGGCACGCTATTTTTATTAAGTCTTGTGAAAGACTCTGGTAAAACGCCTTGTTTCGTGCTTTCAAAAAACATTTTAATTGGCGCTATGATCCAAACACAAGCACCGCCAAGTCCGCCAAGAAGCAGCATAAGAGCCATAATGCTGGTTATGAAAGGAACGTTGAGGTCTTTGCTGATTATGACGAGAGCATCCATAATGCCGCTGGCAGCGCCGATTTTTTCAGGTGTAATAATCCAAGTTATTGCTACAGTGCCAATAATGTAGGTCGCAAGAATCAAAATAGTAGAAATAAATAGAGACCTTGGGAAGGTTTTTTGTGGATTTTCCGTCTCGCCAGCTAGAATTGGTGTGAGTTCAATACCAGCCATGGAAAACATTAGGATAGAAAGAAAGGCTATATTGGATTTAGAGCCAAAATTAGGTAATAAATGCGCGAGTGAATAATCAGTTGGGATCGGGCGATGCCAAATAAAAACAGCAATTATGGCAAGTACAATGATTATTATGCCAGGCAATAAAGTTCCAAAAAGTCCGCCTAAATTAGAAAGTTTTTTAACTATTTGCATGCCATGAATATTAAGTAAAGTAACTAACCAAAGAAGGCCTAATACAACTGGGCAAACGAAATATTTATTACTAGCTAGAGCTGGATTAAATAGAAAAGCCAGAGTAACCGCCAAAAAAGTAAGCAGGGAAGGGGAGTAAAAGAAACTATTGGCCCAATAAAACCAAGAAACCAAGAAAGCAGGCTTTTCGCCATAAGCTTGTTTGGTCCAAACGTAGAGTCCGCCTTCATCTGGCCAAGTTGTTGCAAGTTCAGTTGAAATTATTCCAAGTGGAATAAAAAATAGTAATGCTGCTAAAATCCACAACGATATTGAAGATGCGCCGTATCCTGCGGCTATTGGCAACCAACGTAAGCCTATGATAGCAGTAACGTTCATCAGAACTATGTCCCACAGGCGCATGACTCTTTTCATGTTGGTTATATCCTCTTGTTAAAGATTAGAATTTTCAAATATCACACTAGCATGCTGAAGTAAAGAAAGCGAGTAGAAATAATCATTTTAAGATCCAAATAAGAATTGCGATAGACAAGATAAAAACAACCTCTTATAATCACCCAGTAAAAGCTGGTACGAAAACATTGTCTAATTTATAAATTTGAACGGAAAGTGACTTTATTTTGCAACTCCTTGATTTATAAAGAAATCGCGTAGACATGTTTTAAGCCTCTGGGCTTCCTAATTCTTCTGATAAATATCTACTCACGCTTTTACCTTGTTTGATTCTAGAAAAATAGCTTCCAGTAAGCGTTTTTCTTGGTTGATGTTTTGAGTTTGAAATTTTGTGAGGATGATACATGAACTTAAAAAACTATTTGCGTGAATATGCAGATTTTCCAACTAAAGGTATTTTGTTTAAAGATATATCTCCGCTTTTAAAAAGCCCAGAAGCTATGCGCCATGTGACGCATACTATCTACGAACATTTCAAAAATCATGATATCAGTCTTGTGGCTGGTATTGAGTCGCGTGGTTTTGGGTTTGCTAGTCTTTTAGCGCAGCGTTTTGACGTGGGCTTTCTTATGATTCGAAAACGTGGTAAATTGCCGGGCGATACGCATGTGCGTGCCTATGACATTGAGTACGGCAATGCTGAAATGGAGATTCAACGCGATGCGATTACCCATGGACAAAAGGTTTTAATAGTAGATGACCTACTTGCAACTGGGGGCACCGCTAAAGCAGCGGCTCATCTGGTTGAGCGTTTGGGTGGCATTGTAGCAGGATTTGCGTTCGTAATTGAGCTTACAGATCTAGCTGGGCGTGCCGCATTACATGATTATTCAATTTTGAGTTTGGTGACTTATGACAAATGAAACAGCAGAAATTGGTATTATTGGTGGAACAGGTGTTTACGATCCAGGAATGCTGGAAAACGCTAAACAAGTTAAAGTGTACACTCCTTTTGGTGCGCCTTCCGATTTAATTACGGTTGGTACATTTGCTGGTAGACGTGTAGCATTTTTGCCGCGTCATGGTATGAATCACACTTATGCTCCACATCCTGTTCCGTATCGAGCTAATATTTGGGCATTTAAAGAATTAGGCGTTACAAGAATTATTGCTCCAGCTGCCGTGGGAAGTCTTCGTGAAAATGTGCATCCTGGCGATATAGTAGTTGTTGATCAATTTTTCGATTTTACCAAAGGTCGCCACTATACTTTTTATGAAGGTGGACAAGTTTGTCATATTTCAGTGGCGGAACCAATGTGTCCAGAACTACGTGAATTGTCTATTGATGTATTGAAAAAAATGAAAGTAAAATTTCATGAAAAGGGAACTAACGTTTGTATTCAAGGCCCGCGTTATTCTAGTCGCGCTGAGTCGAATTATTTTCGCGATAACATCAAAGAAGCTAGCGTAATTGGTATGACCTTAGTGCCAGAATGCGTTTTAGCTCGCGAGGCGGAGATTTGCTATCTTTCTTTAGCAGCAGTGACTGATTATGATAGTTGGTCTAACAAACCAGTTGATACAGCTTCGGTAAAGAAAGTCATGACTAAAAATCTAGCAGTTCTTCGTGAAGCAATTAAAACTCTCATTCCGCAAATTCCAACAGAACGAGAGAAGTGCCCGTGCCCAACCGCGCTTCAAGATGCGATGATTTAATTTCTTCTTCGTCATTCCGTGTTTCGACTCGGAGTCCATGTGTAATTTTAAGGATGACGACTAAAAATCTGCTTTGTACCGCGGTTTTTATACCGCTACTTTTTTAATGTTTTAAATTAAAATACACTCCTAATTTGTTGTTTTTCCGTACTAATCTGTAAATACCGATTTCATTAAGATTTAATTAAAGGTAATTTTCCCTTAAGAATCAAAGCGTATACTAACGCCTCGTTTAATTAATGAGGTGAAAATATGTGGAATCCTGAATATCAGAACGCAGTAGTTGAGAATAATTGCGAAGAGTCGCCAAAACAAATAGAAATAACCCCAGAGATTGTGGCTCGTGCTATCGCTCTTTCTCAAAATGTGATTGCAGAATATTACTCCAAAAAAGCAAAACAACAATTAAAGGATTTACAAGATTCGAGGAATTGTTTTCTTCTGATGATTCCTAGTAGTTCATGTAATGGCACATGCAGTCCAGAAGAGATAAAAAAGCAGTTCCTAGCATTGTCAGACCAGGGACGTTCGTTTTTTTTACAATATACTACGTCAAATGGTGATACAGCTTTACATTTGGTTGCTGCCGCAAACAATGAAAAGTTACTGAGATGTTTTCTTCGCTATGCAGCGAACACTACAGTTACAAATAATTCAGGACAAATACCGCTCGATATGGCAAAAAATTGCAATGCTAGCCCTAAGATAATAAATCTTTTGGGTGGTGGAAGTGCTTCGGAAAACAATCCTGTTAACAATGAAGACCTGGGCTTGGAAAAACTCTTTTCTACAAAAGAAGCAGGACTAAGAGCAATTTCTCCTCAGAATAATGAATTGTCACCGTCTCCATGCACAGTTATAGAACAAGAAGAGAGGGAATCATCAAGATTTACTTCTCTGCTATTTACTCCGCCCCCTAAGTATAAATCGCAAATGTCACCACGAAAGCCACCTTCTCCACTCAGTTTTAGCGAAATGTATTATGGCTCGGATTCAGACAATGAGTTTGCATATGACGAGTCATCAGACAGGGAAGATTCCGTCAAAATAAAAAGCTAAATCAAATACTTCACATACAACAGCATTCGGCCGATGATTCTTTGATAAAGTCGGCGATATTTTTTGGGGAAATCGGAGAGATTTATTTCTCGGCTTTGCTCTAAATCAGCCAAAAACTGCTTTTCCAGAAGTTGTTTCGACTCAACTTCGCGCGTATTTACGTCGATTTCCAAATCATGCAAGAGACTGCGATGATTTAAATTGCTAGAACCAACGCTATACCAATCATCTAAAATAAGCGTTTTAGCGTGCAATGTACTGGGTAAATATTCAAAAATGCGCACGCCAGCTTTGAGCAAATTAGTGTAAAAAGTGGCTGATGCCCAAGGCATGAACAAAACATCTGATTTTCGCGGTAATAAAACTCTAACATCAACACCGCGCCAAGCTGCGTCTATCAAAGCTTTCAATAAAAAATTATCAGGGACAAAATAGGCATTGGTAATCCAAATGCGCTCTTTTGTGCGACGTATACGCCTTAATAAATTTTTGTAAAGAATACGCCGGCGATGGCGATTGTTATTTAAACGCAGTATAGGATCAGTATGCACGTGTCGAAAAACGTGACGAATACGCTCTGGAATGTGTGTATGTTCCCAGGCGGCATCGAAAGCTTGTTGTAGAGGTTTTAGATCAATATCTTCCAGTCGCACGCCAGTGTCGCGCCAATCCTCACCCGCATTGTCTTTATTAAGATGGCATATATCTATATTAAAACTGCCAATGTAAGAAATTTTATTGTCTATAGTGCAAGTTTTGCGATGATTGCGAGAGTTTATTTTAAGCAAGAGATAAATGGCTTTGAGGAGGGAAGGGACTCGCACGTGGCTATGGCTCCACTGCCAAAGGCGCCACGGAAAAGGATGGAAGATGCGTGTTTCTCCACCAGCTTTTTCTAGATGCTTAACGTGTACATTGCTCCAGTGTGGCGTACCAGCTCCATCCACCAATAAGCGCACTTTAACGCCGCGTTCAGCTGCTTTTTCTAACTTATTTAAAACTTTTTTACCGAAGTCATCATTATGAAAAATATAAGTTTCCAAATCAATAGACAACACAGCTTCCTCGATATCTTTGAGCAAAGCCGAGAAAAAACTTGATCCATCTAAGAAGATTTTTTCGTGCATAGGCAATCAGGAAAAATTATGAATTATAAATTATGAATGATGAACACTAAGAAAATTATGAATGATGAATTGGGGAAAATTAGGAAAAAACATGTCTACACGATTTCCTTATAAATCAATAAGTTGTATTTTGAAATGCAATTCCTGTTCCTGAAATTCATAATTCATAATTTATAATTCATCATTTTCCTCTACGTTCATAATTCATAATTTATAATTCCCCCTCACCAATTTTTCTGTTTCCTCTATCGACAAAAACGCATCATAGCTTTCCGCATTGCAACGTTGAGAAGCAATAGCATTGGCGTATTCAGCGGTTTTTTCATAATCATTTTTAGTGTGAAGCAAACCAAAAACTACACCACCAACGAAAGCATCGCCACAGCCAATAGTAGTAACTGTTAGTTCTGTCGAAACTGCTGGAACTTTTTTGCTATGTAGTTCGCCATTTTTCATAGTAAAAACGATGCAGCCCTCGTCTTCCAAAGTCAAATAAAGTGCTTTTGGACCTTTACTCAAAATATGTTTGGCTAAAGCCTTTTGCTCAGTTTCGCCTAGGGTTTGACTTTGTTCTAGTTCTTCAAAAGTATATTCATGGGAAAACCAGGTGGCGTATGCATCTTCTCGGTTTAAAATCAAAACATCTATGTAAGGCAACCAAAGATCACGATCGATCCAAAATTTTGGCACGCGATCGCCAAGCGATGTCATAGCCATAGTTTGACCATGTCCATCAAAAACAACTTGGCCTTTGCTGTATTGCTTAATAAATATTAAAGTTTCTAAAGAGATTTCATAGTCGGCGATGGGAATAAAGGCAAATATATTGAAATCTAGAATGTTTTTCACATCATGCGGTGTAATTGGATTCATGAAGGCATACTGCTTTTCTAAAGCTTTTTTCGGGTCGACAAAACGCATGCGTACAACATCGCCTTGGTCTTGGTCAGAATTGATATGTTGTAACTCTACGCCAGAATAGCCGCGAAGCAGCGTTTTCACGGTTTGTTCGTCTTTTTGGCGTACATGCGTAACCGGAACGATATGCGCATTTTCTCCAAACAATTTAGATAAAGCGATAACAGGGTAGGTGATAGTTCCATAACGATCGATTGATTCATTCTTCCAATTGGTTATATTGTAGTAGGGAACTGGTCCTAGGATGGCTATTTTGGGGTGTATATTGGGCATAATCGATTCTCTCAAATTTCTTAAATAAAATTATGAACGTTCATAATTATGAATTATAAATTATGAATTATGAATTTTAGGAACAGGAATTGCATTTCAAAATACAACTTATTGATTTATAAAGAAAACCCATAGACATGTTTTTTCCTAATTCTCCCCAATTCATAATTCATAATTTATAATTCATCATTTTCCTCTTCTTTCATAATTCATCATTCATAATTTTTCTTTATCATTTCATCCGTTTCCGTACGCGATTTAAAAACTGCATAGGTTTTGCCTTGCGTACGTTGTGCGCCTAGGGCATTAGCGTAATGCCCAGCTTTTATGTAATCATTGCATTCTAATAAACCAAAAATAATGCCGCCTGCAAAAGAGTCGCCGCAGCCAGTCGTATCTACAACTTTCTCAACTTTCATGGCATGCATTTCAACTTCTTTGGTTGTATCTTTTTCACGATAATAAATACGGCAACCGTGGGAATCGAGGGTAATATAAACCGCTTTGCAGCCATGATTTATGCAGTAATCAGCAAAGGCAGGCAATTCTTCCATCGGCAATTTATAGTCGTTTTCCAGTTCTGGTAAGGTGTATTTTTTGTGAAACCAGCTGCATTTGGCTTCGTCGATGTTCATCTTTAAAATATCGATGTAAGGTAGCCAAAGATCGCGCTCTACCCAAAATTTCATTAAGCGATCACCCAGAGCTGTTGCCAATGTGGTTGGCCCGTGAGCATCAAAGAGAATAAGTCCGTGAGAGTATTTTTTTAAAAATTGGAGGGTTTCTAGAGCAATTTCAAAATCGGTTACCGGCAGAAATACATAAGCGTCGCAATCCAGTAAGTTTTTAACATCTGCGGGAACAATCGGATCCATAAAACCTGACTGCTTTTCAACACGTTTGTTTTGATCTAAAAAGCGCAAACGAATGATGTCGCCATAGTCAGAGTCAGCTGTGATGTGGCTTGTATCGACATTGGGATAATCAGCTAAAATTTCTTGGATAGGCTTTAAATCTATTTTACGGACGTGAGTAACTGGAACTATAGTTGCATCTTCGCCCCAAAGCTTAGATAATCCGACAACTGATTGCAGAATTCCGCCATGTTTTTCGATAACTTCGTCTTGGCAAGTTGTGATATGATCACGCGGAATGGGGCCAAGTACGGCTACTTTGAATTTTTTCTTTTTAGACATGAGAATAGCTCCGTAAATAAATTTGCCATATGATAACATAACATGAATATTTTAGGCATTGAAACATCTTGTGATGAAACCGGCGTTGCCATTTATAACTCAAAAAAGGGTATTTTGGCGCATAAATTATACAGCCAAGTTGATTTGCATGCTATTTATGGCGGAGTTGTACCTGAACTTGCTTCGCGTGATCATGTGCAAAAGATTTTGCCTTTAGTAAAAGAAGTGTTAGCAAAAGCTAATCTTAAAGAAGAAGATGTAAACGCAGTCGTCTATACCGCAGGTCCTGGCCTGGTCGGGGCGCTTTTAGTTGGGGCCGCTTTTTCTGTAAGCTTTGCCCTAGCTCGGCAAATTCCAGCCATTCCTGTCCATCATATGGAAGCGCATCTTTTGGCACCTTTGTTAGAAGAAAAAAGACCGGAGTTTCCTTTTATAGCACTTCTAGTCTCTGGTGGACATACGTTTTTAGCTAATGTTGCAGAATTTGGTAAATATGAAATTTTAGGCGAGAGTTTAGATGATGCTGCAGGAGAGGCTTTTGACAAGGTTGCAAAAATTTTGGGATTAGGCTATCCAGGCGGACCGCAAATTGCTCTTTTAGCTGAAAAAGGCAACTCTAAGCGCTTTAGATTTCCGCGTCCCATGGTGAACCGCCCTGGTTTAGATTTTAGCTTTAGCGGACTTAAAACCTATGCTTTAAATACACTGTACACTGCCGGCAACGACGAACAAACCCGAGCTGATATAGCATTGGCTTTTCAAGATGCAGTGGTCGATACGCTACGCATTAAATGCAAACGTGCTTTAGAATTTACAGGACTAAAAAAATTAGTAGTTGCTGGCGGCGTTAGTGCCAATCAGGATTTGCGCAGTGCATTGAATAAACTTGCCAAAGATATTTCTGGGGAAGTTTACTATCCGCGTTTAGAGTTTTGCACAGACAATGGCGCAATGATTGCGTATGCCGGCTATCGGCGCTTTTTGCTGGGGAATTATCAAAAGGATTATGCGATTAACGTGTATCCGCGGTGGGTATTGGGTTGATGATATCGAAAATGTCTCCAACTTACCCAGCCCTGCACCCTACGGGTTTAGGCTGGGCTATCATCTTTCGCCTCTACGAGGCTCTTGATTGTTAAAATTCTATCTTACTTTCCAAACCCTGTTGCAATAATTTAATATTTTCCAAATGTCGCCAAGCGATGAGGGCGAATGTTAACAAAACTGGTATAAATGCGCCCGGTTCAAAAAACAGTGTACAACCCGTAGCTACTGCACAAGCTAGAAGAGAAGCCAAAGAGGCATAGCGTGTTACCAGGGCTATAGCTATCCAAGCTATTACAGCAATAAGTCCAGTCAAAGGTGATAAGGCTATTAGCGCACCCATGAAAGTAGCAACTCCTTTTCCACCTTGAAATTTGAAAAATATTGGAAAAATATGGCCGAGTACTGCCGCAAGAGCGATTAAGCCTAAAGAAAATCCTGACATATCTATCAAAACGGCAAAAAACACTGGCAGAGCGCCTTTCAAGGCATCAGCAAGCAGCGTGATTATGGCTGGCAGTTTTCCTGCTAACCGTAGCATGTTGGTAGCTCCTGGATTGCCCGAGCCTTGTGTACGTGGGTCAGGAACATTGAAGAATTTTGCCACTAAAACGGCAGAAGATAGCGATCCAACTAAATAAGCAATGACGATCAAAATAATTGTTGTTATCATTGTGTTTTCTCCTAATTTATAAAACTTTAAAATTGTACGCTAGTTATTATAAAACCTGCAAGGTAAAAGTGATGAATACAAAAAAAATTCCTAAAAGTTCACAAAATTTGATTTGGATTGATCTAGAAATGACGGGATTAGATCCTGACAAAGATCGCATTCTAGAAATCGCCACAGTCATTACCGATAAACATTTAAACGTGTTAGCCGAAGGTCCAGTACTGGCGATTCACCACTCAGAGAAAATTTTGTCACTTATGGATGCGTGGAATAAAGAACATCATGGAAAAAGTGGGCTTATAGAACGTGTGCAAAAAAGTAAAATTAGCACAAAAAAGGCCGAGCAACTAACTTTAGAATTCATCAGCCAATATGTCCCGCCTAAAAAATCACCTATTTGCGGTAATTCCATTTGCCAAGATAGGCGCTTTTTATACCGCCGCATGCCAGAACTAGAAAAGTATTTTCATTATCGCAATTTAGATGTTAGCGCCGTTAAAGTTCTTGCTCAGCGTTGGTTTCCAAAAATTGCTAAAGGCATAACCAAAAAAAGCAAACACTCCGCTCTTTCTGATATTTATGATTCGCTTTATGAGCTGAATTATTATAGGGAAAATATTTTTTGCGTACAGACGCGATTAATCGCGTCTCTACAAAATACAATACGTTGATTTTAAAGGAAATCACGTAGACATGTTTTTGACGCTTTGTACACGGTAAACTTTCTATTTCACCCAGCCTTATGCCTCGCAGCTCGGCTTAGAGTGGACTACCATATTTTGCCACTTCGTGGCTAGTCGATTTTTTTATTGTGAAACTTTTCCTGGCGCTGGTTGTGGGGATATAGATGCTGCCGGAACTTTAACTTGAGATGTTGGAGCGCGGAACATACTTTGCGCTTGCAAGGGAGTAATTTCTTTGCTACCGAAATTACTTGCTCTACAAGTAAAGAGCAAATTTAGACCCCTGACGGCTTTTTGATGAGTTTCAGGTGTAGCGGTTTCATCTTTGCTGGTACATATGCGTTTATATGTTTCGGCTACAGCTTGGAGATTTTCGTGCCATTTTAGCTGATCCAATCTGTTTAGATCTAGCAATTCTTTTTCTGCAAAAAGGCCTAAACTAGAAAAAACCATGGCGCAAGATTGTGCTTTCATCGTAAAGTCACTACATTTAGCAAAATGTTCCAGTAAAATCTGGATAGCGTTTTCCCAAATTAGAACAAGTTCTGGCGAGCTTTTAGGATTAATTTTCCCTGTTTCTACTAAATCGGCAAGACCTCTAAGGATCATGGCAAAAGTTTGGGCTTTGGCGCTAAAATCATCTGGATTTTGAAGAAGTTCTAATAGGGCCTTTATTAGACTTGCAATAATGTTATCACAGTTTAAAATGATTAATTTTGTTTGTGCTAGGTTTCCAAGCCCATTTATTATCATAGCGATGCCTTGACTGGTAGCGCTTCCATCTATAAGTTTATCAAATGCTGGATATAAACTTTTCAAAATATCGTCGCATTGAAGGGTGATATTTTTATGCTTAGCTAGTTTACCCAAGCTATGTATTAATTTCGCTAGATATTTTGTGGTAACATATTTCGGAAAAATACAAACCACGGTTTTATGAATCTCGTCGTTATAATTTTTTGAATTCGTGAAGCTAGCCAAATACTCTACATAATAGCAAGCTTCTCTGGTCTTACTTTGTTGTTCTTGCCTAAACTTAAACTCGGTATATCCTTCGCGAAAATTCTTTATAAGATATGACAAATTTTGGCGTGTAAAATTTTTGGCTAACCCATTGACTACAGTTTGAATAACCTCATAACCACTTGGCATTGCTTCATCTAGGAAATACTCAGTTTCTTCAGAGTTGAGCATCTCAGGTATTTCAATTTTTCGAGCAAAATTTATTATATTTCTTATTAATTCGAAGCAGCAATATTCTACAGGGGTATAATCATCATCATTATGTTGTTCCTCTTCTGCTATAACAATAGCTAATTTTTCTTTCAACTCTTCTACGTTTTTCTTGCACTCTTGCCAGTCTGCAGTTGGCTCAGAACTTGAACTAGAACTTCCGGAAGAAGAAGGCATGCTTGGTTCTGTAGTTTCTGTGGGCTTGGTTGTTGTAGAAGTTGGCAATGATGATGTGCTGGTAGTTGCAGCAGAAGAGGGTGAACTAGAGCTCCTCGAAGGAGATTGTGTACTTTGTTCTGCTGTTATCGGTGCTGAAGGTGATGGTTCAGGTTTTAGTTGGGTTGTTGTAGCAACTGTTGTTGTGTTTTCAGGTACAACATAAGTGCGATTTTTTTGATAGAACCGCGAGGAAGCAAGATACTGATATTTATCTTGAAAATCCATTAAATATGCCCAATCTTTTGCAGAATATCTTAAATCATCTTTTCGATTTACTTTGACTCCACTTGTCAACATTTCTTCTGTTACAATTTTTAAAGTTATGTCATCCCGGCTCACTATAGCTTCATGAATAGGTAAGGTCTTTTTACAATGTTTTTCCATGAGTGCTATTAGTCTAGGAGAGACGTATGATAGAGTTCTAAGTAGCTCATAAGTATTACAAACGTATAGTCGTACCAAACCACTATTTTCATTGCATATTTCAAAGTCTACTTTGATTATTTTTGCTCCTTTGTTGAGTAACTTTTCTACCAGACTCACATCGCCTAATTCTATCGCCATGTAAAGGGGTGTTTTTCCTATGTAAGGGAGAAGAGTTTTGAGAGCAATTTCTTCTGTACTTTCGAGAAGAGTTTCAAGAGGAATTGCGCCACTTCTTGTGACTTGGTTAACTTCAATTTCAGGATGGCTATCCAACAGCTTAAGTGCTTCTTGAAGTCGAGCACTTTTCCCAGAAGCATTGCCTTTTTCTTCCACAGCTTTTTCTAAGGCAACAACCAAAGCAGTACCCAATTTTCTTTTATGTTTTGGAATGGCTGTTTCTTGAGTATGGAGTGCTTTAATAGCATCTATTAGTTCTGGTATAGCAGGAAAAGTTATTGCAAAAAGTCCGCGAGTACCAAAAGCAGTTACTGGACCATCGCGATACACATTTTTTTGAGTAGAGGTTGTTGCGCTTGTAGTATCTGTCGAACTCGCGATTGGAGTTGTTGTAGACGGCGCTGTCGAGCTACTTACTATAGGTTCTTTACTGATTTTGGGAGAAGTGTTGCTACGGGAACTAGAGGGCTGACAGCTTACTGGCACACTTTTAGTTGTTTTCTGAGGTTCTGAACGCGGTTCTGGAGTTGTTGAAATTTTTGATGATGCTTCAGAAGGTATACCTTCTTGATGTGGTTGTTCTTGTTTTTTCTTCTTTTTTTTATTTTTTGATGCGCTTGGTTCGTTTTGTATTGGGTTACTCTCTGCAACCGCAGCAGGGGCGCTTGTTGGCGCGTTTGCAGTTGTTGCTGTTATAGATGGCGCAGTTGAACTACTTACTACAGGTTCTTTTGTTTGAGGATCTGACGACGAAGCTGGTGTGGTTGGATTTGTTGGGGAGTGTTCTTCCAGGACTTCCGTTTCCTCATTTCTTTTAGCTTTTTGCCTTTCTTTTTTGAGACGTCTTTTAGATACTAGCGCGGCTGGTTGGGGCTCAGGGACTGCTTTTTTAGATATTTGTGTTGCTATGGGCTCTTTTTCTTTCTGTTCCTGTTCTTTTTTAGAGGCTTCTTCTGTGGCTCTACGTATTAACGCTGTAACTCGTTTGGTCACAAGTAGAGGGGATTCTTCTTTAGCTATTTCGCTTATTTCTTCTTTGTAATCTAAAGCAAGAGAGTTTCCTAGAAACTTCTGCAATTCTGTCCGACCTACAGGTGATAGTATTTTTGGTATACGCTTCAAAGAATCAAATCGCTCTAATATGATATCCTGTTCTTCTTGTGGTATAGATATAGATTTTTCCTGAGATATGGAGTCGTTCAAGAAGGCATTTAAAGGAATTACGTAAGCACAGAGTAGTAGTTTTCCTTTCATTGATCTATCGAGACCAGGAGTATTTGTCTTAGCAAAGGACATTTGTATACAACAAAGCAAGTCACATAAATTTTCAGTTGCATTTGGATCTTGTTCTAAAACAACGGTTAAGGATTTTTTCACTAACTCATCATTCAAAATAGAGGTATCTTCTGTGTGCTCTTTAGCTAATTTAAATATTTTACGTATTAGAGGTTGGCATGATTGCTTGAAATTGTTTAAAGCCTGCGGTGTTTTTTTCTCGGGTTTAAATACAGTCCATGCTAAATCAAATAGATCGGCTATAGTGTTTTCGCTGTCATCAATCCAATCAATAGGTGCTGTTGTGCTAGCTGTACTGCTAGGCGAGCTACTAGTTGTATATGGCAATATTGAAAATTGACAGCTGACTATTATTCCTTGTGCTTGCAAAGCCTTTTGGAGGGCCTCATGAAAGGCGGCGGGTGATGCGAAAGGTAATATTTTCTTGCATTCTTGTTTGCTTGTATTGGAGCTACTGGAAGCTTGCTTCTCCCTTAATCCTTTCATCATAGATTCTGGGAGTTTTTTTGGTAGTTCGATACTTGGTGGCGGAGTAGGTACTCTGCATATATCACTTCTTGACAACATTGGATTCCCGCTTTTGTTTATGGAATATTAAATTAGTTTTTAGAAAAGCAAGTCTAGCAGATATTAAATCCAATACAATTAAGGCTTTCTTAAATAAGATTTAAACGCAGACGCGATTAATCGCGTCTCTACAAAATATAACTAATTGATTTTAAAGAAAATCACGTAGACATGTTTTTTGTAGGGAATAGAGCATGCCTATTCCCTACCTGGGCTGCCAACTAGGCACCAAATGGCGCTTGCCATTGCCAATCAAATCTTCGCGGCCCATACGTTTTAAGGCTTCGCGCAGAAGCGGCCAATTGATAGGATCATGATAGCGTAGGAAGGCTTTGTGTAAACGGCGAGTCTTATCGCCTTTGGGAACATAGACCTTATCGTTTTTGGCGCTAATTTTAACTAGAGGATTAATTCTGGTGTGATACATTGTCGTTGCTAAGGTTAAAGGCGTAGGGATAAAATTTTGCACTTTATCGAGGCGATATTTATTAGCTTTTAGCCACAAAGCCAATTCCAACATATCACCATCCGTTGTTCCTGGATGAGCTGCTATAAAGTAGGGAATTAAATATTGCTCTTTGCCAACTTTTTTGGAAAAACGATCGAACATTTCTTTAAAGCGTTGATAAGTATCAATGCCAGGCTTTAGCATTTTAGAAAGTGGGTCAGGGCAGATGTGTTCTGGCGCGATTTTTAAATAGCCACCCACGTGATGGCTAGTAAGTTCTTCAATGTAGCTAGGCGATTTTACAGCTAGATCATAGCGCACGCCTGATCCAATCAAGATTTTTTTAATGCCAGAAAGCTTACGTGCTTGACGATAAAGGTGAATTAAAGAGCTGTGATCTGTATTCATTTTCTGGCAAACTTCAGGATAAAGACAAGATAGCCTACGGCAAGCAGTGCTGCACTTAGCTTCGCGGCATTTTAAGCGATACATATTCGCTGTTGGTCCGCCTAAATCTGAAATAATACCGGTAAATCCTGGCGTTTTATCACGAATATTTTCTACTTCACGTAAAATCGACTCTTCCGAGCGACTTTGCACAATGCGGCCTTCATGCAGTGTAATCGAACAAAAAGAACAGCCGCCAAAGCAGCCACGCATTATGGGTAGAGAAAATCTAATCATTTCATAAGCAGGAATGGGAGAGTCTTTGTAACTTGGGTGCGGCAAGCGGCTGTAAGGCAGATCGTAAACGCCGTCTAGTTCTTCCGTTGTAAGCGGAATAGGCGGAGGATTTAGCCAAACCTTTCGTCCTGCATCTTCTTGCATTAGCGCTCTTGCATTCTCAGGATTAGTTTCTAAATGCAGAATTCTACTAGTATGGGCATACAAAAGTGGATCGGCTTTAACTTGTTCAAAAGAAGGCAATTTTATGACTTCTAAAGCAGAATTTTTTGTAGGGCAGGGGATTGTATTATTTAGTAGTGTTGCGTCGATTTCTGTATGTTTTTCAGGCGTTTTTTTAACTACAAAAGCCGTACCGCGTAGGTCGGTAATATCGGCAATGTTTTCTTTTTTAGCTAAACGATGGGCAAGTGCGATTAAAGCGCGTTCGGCATTGCCATAAAGTAAAATATCGGCTTTGGAATCGAGTAAAATCGAGTGCCGCACTGTGTCTGACCAATAATCATAATGGGCGATACGACGTAGAGAGCTTTCAATTCCGCCTAAAACAATAGGAACATAGTTAAAAGCTTCGCGACAACGCTGTGCATAGACAACGCTAGCGCGATTTGGGCGCATATTGGCCTTACCATTTGGTGTATAAGCATCATCTGATCTAATCTTGCGATCGGCAGTGTAATGATTCACCATAGAATCCATATTGCCAGCCGTCACACCAAAAAATAGGTTAGGTTTACCTAAAGTTTTAAAAGCCTCAGCGCTATGCCAATCCGGCTGGCTAATAATTCCCACGCGAAATCCTTGCGCTTCTAAAAGCCTCCCAATAAGCGCCATGCCAAAACTAGGATGGTCGATGTAGGCATCGCCAGTTACAATAATAATATCACAGCTATCCCAACCCAAATTTTCCATTTCCGCACGCGACATCGGCAGCACAGGCGCTATGCCAAAGCGCTCCGCCCAAAATTTGCGGTAGGAAAAAATGTTTTTGTTGTTCATGAGGACGTACTATACACCAAAAAACATGTCTACGCGATTTCTTTTAAAATCAAAGAGTTGTATTTTGTAGAGACGCGATTAATCGCGTCTGTACTTTAAGCCAAAAAAATCATCTTAATCTCAATTTAAGTCGGGTTAATGCCCTATTAAGATTTTTTTTAATTATTTGGAGTATGATACGCGCGTTTAATATATAAAAATGAGAGTGTCACATGAACAACAAATGCAAAAAAGGCTTAGGTATTTTTTCTGGTCTTGTAGCTTCTACAGTAGTAGGAGGAGGCGTTGGAGCGGGGATCGGATATGTTATAAACGGCGCCATCTGTTTAGCTAAAGCAGAAGAGAATTGTGTTGGTTGGGTTCCACTTATAATTGGAGCTGCTACTGGTACTGCAAGCGCTATATTAATTGCGGCAGCTTGTTGTCTTTGCAAAGAACCCGAATCTTTACCGCAATCCCAACATGAATATGCGCCTTACGCCACCTCTTCAAGAATCTTCCCTATGAACCCAGGTCCAATAAGACCATCTCCACTGGCTACTTCCTTTACGCAGCCACTATCGCAAGAAACATTACCGCCGCTACCATCAATAAGTGAATCACCATCTCCTTTACCACAGCCATCTTCGCCAACATTAGCGGCTGGTTACAATCCTCAATAAAATTAAATAAAAATATAAGAGAGTTAATATGTTTAATAACCACGAAAATAAATGCAAAGAAAAAGTTTTCTCTGGTCTTACTGTTTTTGGTACAAGCCTTGCTGGCTTCGCTATAGGAGGTGGAATTGGTGGTCGTTTTGGAGGTGACACCGGATGTGTGATTGGTATTGTTATAGGCTCAGTAACAGGTGCGGTTGTTAGTGGTGTCAGCCTATTTGTACGTCACGTGAACAGACCTCACAATCCATTTAGAGTTGTAGAAGAACAAATTGAAGAACCAATAGAGATGCCGCCTGGAGCAGAACCAAAAGTAGTAACTCATGATACTAAAACAGCCAAGAAGGCAATAAGTCCAAAAATTTTTCCTCTCCCTATTCCTAAATCACCTTCAGCGACATATATAAGCCAAACGACCAATGGAAGCTCTTCGGCACCGGTATTAGAAGATGGCTTTGATTGCCCTGTCGCGTTTAGTTAATAATATTTGATATTTAATTATTGACATTCGATAATTATTTCAATATTATCTCTTCCTGTTGTTTTACATTTCAACTAAAACCGGAGATAATATTATGAACAAAATTCAGCGTGTAAGCTTGTTTTTAAGAATCATTTTTCAAATTGCCTTGGTGATTTGGCCAATCTTGTTGGTTACGTATTGGAGCTTTGCGGAATATTTCATTTCTAAAGCCGATTTTCTGAGCTTAATTCCAGGCCATCTCGAAATTTTACATCCAATAACAACAGCAGATGCCTTCTGGGGATTCGTGATTGGATTGCTGCCACTGGTCGTCACTATGACAATTCTATATTTTCTAACGAAATTATTTAAACTTTACGAAAAAGGCAAGATTTTTACTCTTTCAAACGTCAAATATATAAAAAACATTGGTATTACCATGTTAATTGGGCAGGTTGTACATTTTATTTATGATCTTCTAATTTCTTTTGCTTTGACCTTCCATAATCCAGCAGGGCACAAGGTTGCGCTGTTTACTTTTGGTAACTATGATGCTTACAACATTATTACCGCCATTATGGTTATAGTGATTTCTTGGATCATGGCTGAAGGGTGCAAGCTTCAAGAAGAAAGCAAATACACAGTTTAGGAGAACATCATGGCGATAATTATTAATTTAGATGTAATGCTAGCAAAGCGCAAGATGCGTTCTAATGAGTTGGCTAGTGCTATTGGTATTACCGAGCAGAATTTATCTATTTTGAAAACAGGGAAGGCCAAAGCCATTCGCTTATCGACTTTAGGCGCAATTTGCCAATATTTAGAATGTCAGCCAGGGGATATTTTAGAATTTAGGCACGATTCTGATCCTAAAAAGTAAAAAATCGTTATATAATCCAAAAATGGAAAATGATTTATTACTGATAACTTCACGTTTGGAAACAAATGAAGCTATTCAAAAACTTGAGTCAAATATAAACGGACTAAACGAGGAAGAAGTTGAGTCGCGTTTAGCTCAATATGGATTAAACGAAATTGCGCGTGAAAAGCGCAAATCTTGGATTTGGCAATTACTTGGTAGTTTTAAAAATCCGCTGCTTCTCTTGCTCATTGCTTTGGCAATAATTTCATATCTAACCCATGATATTCGAGCCACCATAATAATTTTGGCCATGGTAGTTGTGGGCGTGGTATTGCGTTTTTTTCAAGAAATGCGTGCTGGTAATGCGGCGGAAAAGTTAAAAGAGATGGTGCGGAACAATGCAACGGTTGTACGTGACGGAAGAGAGCAGGAAATTGCATTAAAACTATTAGTACCGGGAGATATTATTAAATTATCTGCTGGAGATATGGTTCCAGCAGATGTACGACTTATTGCTGCTAAAGATTTATTTCTTAACCAAATCGCCTTAACGGGAGAAGCTCTACCAATCGAAAAAAACTCTACTTCAATAAAAACTGAAAACCCAAATCCCCTTGAATTGAGTAATATTTGCTTTTTGGGATCTAACGTAGTAAGCGGCAGTGCTACAGCGGTTGTGATAAACACTGGCAGCCATACGCACTTTGGGTCATTAGCAAATTCAGTTGTCAATCAGACACCACTTACTAGTTTTGATAAAGGCGTTAATAAATTTACCTGGCTAATGATTAAATTCATAGCCGTCATGGTGCCTGCTGTTTTTCTCATAAATGGATTAACAAAACACGATTGGACTGAAGCATTTATGTTTGCTTTGGCTGTTGCCGTTGGTTTAACGCCTGAAATGTTACCTATGATAGTTACTGTGAATCTTTCTAAAGGGGCATTGATGATGGCGCGTAAAAAGACCATCGTCAAAAGGCTAAATTCCATTCAAAATTTCGGTGCAATGAATATTTTGTGTACAGATAAAACTGGAACGTTAACTGAAGGAAGAATTGTTTTGGAAAGGCATGTAGATGTTCAGGGTGCGCCGAGTGAAAAAGTACTGAATTTTGGTTATCTGAACAGTTATCACCACACTGGATTGAAAAACTTATTAGATGAAGCAATTCTAGATCATGAAGATTTAGAAGAGCGTTTAAAAATGAAGGAGCAGTACCAAAAAATAGATGAAATTCCGTTTGATTTTATTCGCAGGCGCATGTCAGTCGTAGTAAAGAACAAAGAAAAAACGCATACATTAATTTGCAAAGGAGCTTTTGATGAAGTTATCAGCCAATGCGATAGGATAGAATTAAACGGCGAAATTGTTAACATGTCTTCAGAACAGATTAAAAAATGCCGCGAAGTGGCTACCAAGATGAATGCGGATGGCTTTCGTGTAATTGCTTTAGCCTATAAACAAATTCCTGACGCGATTCCCGAGGCTGTTTATTCAATCAAAGACGAATCGCATTTAGTTTTACTAGGCTTTTTGTCTTTTTTTGATCCACCCAAAGAAACTGCAGCAGAGGCATTAAAACGCTTAGCTAATCTAAATGTTAAGGTGAAAATTCTAACCGGCGATAATGAGGTGGTTACAGCCTATATTTGCAAAGAAGTTGGAATTACAGTTGAAAATGTATTGCTTGGTCCACAAATCGAAGCAATGTCAGATGCCGATTTGGCTTTAGCAGTCGCGAATGCCAGCGTATTTGCCAAGCTACTTCCTATGCATAAAGAAAGAATTATTCGGGCTTTGCAAAGCACTGGCAATGTTGTGGGCTTCTTGGGGGACGGTATTAATGACGCTCCAGCTTTGAAAGCCGCTGATGTTGGAATTTCTGTAGATACTGCCGTAGATATTGCAAAAGAATCGTCAGATATTATTTTGCTTAAAAATAGTTTATTGGTGCTAGGGCAGGGTGTTATTGAAGGTCGGCGCATCTTTGGTAACATTATTAAATACATTAAAATGGCCGCCAGCTCTAATTTTGGCAATATGTTTAGTGTTATCGGGGCAAGTGCATTTTTACCATTTTTGCCAATGCTGCCAATTCAAGTTTTAGTTAATAATTTACTTTATGATTTTTCACAAACCACAATACCAACTGATAAAGTAGACCATAATTGGCTACTCAAACCTCGTACGTGGACAATTGAAAAAATAGCCAGATTCATCGTGTTTATTGGCCCGATTAGCTCCATTTTTGATTATGCAACATTTTTTCTGATGCTATATGTTTTTAATTGTTGGCATAATCCAGCTTTGTTTCAAACCGGCTGGTTTGTGGAATCGATTTTTACCCAAACTCTGATTATTCATGTGATACGTACGAATAGAATTCCATTTATCCAAAGTTGGGCAAATTGGCCTTTGATTGTTAGCTCTTTGCTGATCGTGGGAATCGCCGCTTGGTTAACAATTTCGCCTTTCGCCAGCGCATTTGGCTTTGTTGCACTGCCAGCTCTTTATTGGTTTTGTTTAGCTGTTATAGTATTTTGTTATGTTGTATTGACACAGCTTGTGAAAGCTTGGTTTTATAAAAAGTATGGGGATTGAGCTAATGACTGGCTGGATATCGGGAACCTGTAAAGCAAATGGGATTGACGTGCACTACGTTCGAACCGGTGGCGACAAACCTCCTGTCATTCTGCTGCACGGGCTAATGTTGAATGGAGCGTGCTGGACTCCTTTGGCAAGAGCGTTGGAGAAAAATTACGACGTTCTCATGCCAGACGCTCGAGGTCACGGCTATTCCAGTGTTACGGATCATGGCTACTGTTATGAAAACCTCGCTACTGATGTCATAAGTTTTATCGATGCGCTTGGACTTGCCAATCCAGTGCTACTTGGTCATTCTATGGGAGGCATGACAGCGGCTGTGGTTGCCAGTCGAAATCCCAAGCAACTACGAGGGCTTATCTTGGCTGATCCAACTTTCCTAACGCCGCAACGTCAACGCGAAGTTCACGAGAGTGATGTCGCAGATCAGCATCGCCGAATTCTCAATCGGCCAAAGAAAGATTACTTGGCTGAGGTTCTAGGTCGACACAGCCGTCGATCACGAGAGGTTATTGAGCTATTTGCGCAAGCAAGATTTCAAACAAGTATTCATGCATTCGAAATTTTGAAACCACCGAATCCTGACTACATGCAGCTGATCAACACTCTTGATGTACCAAGTCTGCTCGTCATCGGTGATGTTGGCACAGTAGTCTCCACTGAGGTGGCCACAGAACTTGCTGGGCTTAATCAACACTTGGAGGTGCTACAGATCGCGGAAGCTGGTCATGGGGTTCCATATGACCAGCCCGAGCGTTTTTCGGCCATCGTTCAAACTTTTTTGCGCTCACTGAGCGCTTCGCAATAGAATATAAGAGAGGGGAGAGGTAACCAAATGATTCTAGATAAGATTGAAAATATTGGTTTATATGACAATACCTCAAGCTTGCTTAGTCAAGCGTTGAAATTTTTACGCGACACTGACTTTACGAAGCAAGAAGAGGGTAAATATTTTTTAGAAGGGGATGATCTGTTTTATATGGTGCAAAGATGCGAAACAAAGCCCTTCCTAGAAGGGGAGTTGGAGGCGCACAAAAAATATATCGACATCCAGTATTTAGTTTCAGGGGAAGAATATTTTGGTCATGCTTTTTTAGATGATTTATCAATTTCAAAGCCCTATGATACAGATAAAGATTGTATTTTTTATTCCCAGCCGGAAAAAACAACTATTTTACGATTGCTACCACGCATGTTTACGGTTTTTTTTCCTCACGATGCACACATGCCTTGTCGACACTTAGATTATCCTACAAAACTTTTGAAAGTGATTATGAAGGTGAAGTGGAGGTAAGATAAAAATATGTTTAAGGTTTCTGTTGCTGGTTTAGTGGTGTTTGTAACAGGTGCTAATAGGAGGAATGGAATTGGTCGAGCGCTCGTTGAAGAAGCAATAAAAAGGGGGGCGAAAAAAGTTTATGCCACAGCGCGAAATATTGCTCAATTAGATGATCTTGTTGCGAGGTTTCAAGAAAAAGTGGTTCCGATTGAACTAGATGTAACAAACTTAGAGCACATTCAAAGAGCAGCCCAAAGAGCAAACGATACCCAGGTTTTGGTAAACAATGCTGGAGCGCCAGGGTTTTCTGGTTGCATTTATAATTATGATGAGAATAGAGCGCGCCAACAGATGGAAGTCAATTATTTTGGACCGCTTCGCCTCATCAATGCCTTTGCAAAAAAGCTCATAAAAAACGGTAATGGAGCAATAGTTAATATAATTTCTATTGGAGGACTATATCCATCTCCAGAGCTTATTACTTATTCAGCTTCAAAGGCAGCTCTCTATTCATTGACTCGATCCGTCAGAATCGAAATGATGAAGCACTCGCATTCAATTCCTGTTTTTGGTGTATATCCTGGGCCAATTGATACAGGTATGAAAGGTATTTATGCGAAAATAGAATCTCCTGCCAATGTCGCTATTAGAGTTTTCGATGGTATGGAGAGTGGCACCATAGATATTACGACCGATCCTTTATCTGATAATTTTGCGGGTTATTTAAGAACAGATACTAAAATTATTGATACACTTAAAGAAGCTGTCAGTAAATGAATGTACCAAAATTGATTAATTGTTATTGGTGATAGGAGAAATTATCACCAATAAGTGGTTAACGAATTTGTTTGGTACTTTAATTCCATGCTTGATCATGGCTGTATGTTTTAGTTCCAGGTTTGTCTAACTTTTCAGCCGCGTTGCTCTGATCCGCCGGATACTGAAGCCCAATCTGTTGCCGCACTTCATCCATACATTCAGTGATAGCAAGCGATTCGCTCAGAGGCACAAGGCTGCTTTCAAGGTGCCCTTTTTTAAGACACTGCATTGCATCCGCAGCCTCAAAATAAAAGCCAGTATCACCAGTGACGGTAATTGATTTCTCATCATTTACAGACAACGTTGCAGACCCGCCGTGCCAAAATGGTGAATGAATGACTATTGAACCTTTTGTACCACAAATAACGGCCTCACATGGGGTACCTACTCTAATAGAGCAAAATAATCGTGCCATAGCGCCATTTTCATAACTTAAAATCATCGCCGTTTGCTCGTCCACCCCTCCTCTACCCAAAACAGCTTCGGCAAGAATTTTACGTGGCTTTTTTCCAAATACCATAAACGCTAAAGTGAGTGGATAAATGCCTATATCTAAAAGCGCTCCACCGGCTAGTTCTTTATTGTAAAGCCGTTTGATGGGTGAAGTGTCTTTTGGCAAAAAGCCAAAATCTGCACTCATCGTACAAATTTCTCCAATTTTGTTTGCTGCGAGCCAGTATTTTACTTTTAGCATAACAGGCATGTAGCGCATCCACATAGCTTCCATTAGAAAAAGTTGGTTCTTATGTGCAGACTTTAGCATAGCGCGTACTTCTTGCGCGTTCACAGCCAAAGGCTTTTCACAAAGAACAGCCTTCCTATTTGACAGACACATAATTGTATTTTCACAGTGTAAAGAATGCGGAGTTGCTATGTATATAATATCTACATCAGAATCTTGTACCAATGCTTCATAGCTTCCATAGACTCGTAAAGCACCATATTCTTTAGCAAAATGCTCCGCTTTTTTTATGGAACGCGAACCTACCGCTAATAACTCTGCATTTGGCAGTTTCTTTAAATCTTTCGCGAATTTGCCAGCAATTTTACCTAAACCTAAAATACCCCATTTAATTTTATTCGGTGCTGCCATATTTGCTATTCCGTCAAAGAACTATGACTAACCTGATTCGCCGTAATCATAGCATCGCGCATTTGTTCGCTTAAATCGCTTAATTGACTCGGTGAATGTGGAATCATGATGGTATTAGTTTTGGAATGCGTTCCAATTTCTTTTAAAGTATCGAAATATTGTGTCATTAAGACAAGTTTCATAACTTCGTTGGCGGAAACGCCTGCCACAGTGTGTTGAAAAGCGCTGACAGAGTCTTTTAATCCTTCAACAATAGCTTTACGCTGATCGGCAATGCCCTTACCTTGCAAGGCTTTACTGGCCGCATCTCCTTCTGCTTGCTTAATTTTGAGGATTTTTTCCGCCTCCCCTCTTTCATTGGCAGCAACGCGTAGGCGCTGAGCTTCGTTAATTTCGTTCATTGCAGATTTAACTTTGGCGTCTGGATCAATGTCTGTGACTAAAGCTTTGACTATTTCAAAACCAAAATCGGCCATAACTTCAGAAAGCTCTTGTTTAACAGCATTGGCAATGTCGTCTTTTTTCTCAAATACATCGTCCAGCGGCATTTGTGGTACGCGGGCGCGCACAACATCGAAAATAAATGATGTAATTTGCTGTTCTGGATTTTCTAATTTATAAAAAGCGGCAAAGATCTTATCTTCCAAGACGCGAAATTGTACCGAAACCATAATTTTGGCGAAAACATTGTCTTTGGATTTAGTTTCAACTTGAACGTCTAGCTGACGAACACGTAAAGATAGTCTCGCTCTAACTCGTTCAACAAGCGGTAATTTAAAATTTAACCCAGGGATGGCAATACGGCTAAACTTACCAAAACGTTCAACAATAGCACTTGTTTGCTGTTCGACAATGAAAAACGAGCCAATAAGTAAAATAAATATAACAAATGCAATAACGAATAGAATAATCATGCAACTTTCTCCTCTTGTGTGGGTATTGCGTTATAAGCTAAACTATAAAGAAAGGCATGTAAACACTAATTAATAAGTAATTATTTCGGAGGTTTCGTATGTTAGGAGTTGGCCAAAAATTTCCAGTTTTTCATTTAAAAGCTACTGTTTCTACAGATTTATCCAATGCTTTCCAAGATATTGCGCAAAATTCTTATCCTGGTAAATGGCTGGTCATCTTTTTCTGGCCAAAGGATTTTACATTTGTTTGTCCCACTGAAATCATTGAATTTGATCACTGTTGTAAGGATTTTACTGATGCTAATTCTCAGGTGTTGGGGTGCAGTATCGATTCTGAATTTGTCCATCTTGCTTGGCGAGAGCAACATCCTGGGTTAAAAAAGCTTTCTTTTCCTATGTTATCGGACATAAAACGCGAGTTAACTACTCAGTTAGGTATTCTTGATCCTGTTGAGGGTGTTGCACAAAGAGTTGTCTATCTTGTTGATCCAGAAGGTATAATTCGTTTTGTATATGCAACAGATCTTAAAGTTGGTAGGAACATCAAAGAAATACTTCGCGTTTTGGCTGCTCTACAAACCGATGAGCTTTGCCCTTGCAATTGGCAAAAAGGCGAAGATACGATTAGTGTTTGAGCAAAAAAAATCACACAAGCAGCTTTAGCAAATAGCACTGTTCGCTTTGATTTTTTTTCCTCTAGAAATTCTTTGAGCTCTTTAAGATTACCTGACTCAAGAATCCCATATAAACTTCGTGGCATTTTATTACATTGAGTTCGTTGTAGTAATGCTAGGTGGCTGCGGTCCAGTAGTCGCTCCAGTAATTAACGGAGTGTTTTCTGATGGTGCCGTTGTTGTAGTAGTTGGAGCTGCTGAGAACATTGTAGAAGAAACTGCGGACAATGATGGCGTCAGAGACTTGTTAGGTAAATAAATACCAGCTATACCTTGCGCTGTTTCGAAAGAAAGGTAACTATTGCGAACGCCGGCTTGCAGCATATCAAAAAGCGTTTGCTGTCTCATTTTAAAAGAGTTGTCATTTGGGTTATTTGGGTTATACAGGTTTCTCAAATATAAACTAATTCCTGCTAGAATGGCGCCTAATCCTGTTTCTACAGCGCCAATAATGGTTGAGGAAGTTTTGTTATCAGGTGCAACATTAGCTAATACGGTGTGTGCGATGCCAAAGGTTACTGCAAGAGCTGTGCCGGCTAATGCAAAAGAGCTGGATATATTGGCTGCTTGTCTATCCATCTTGTCTTCAGTCGCGAGAGCGCTTTCTAACTTGGTGCGCCAGTCCCAGAAAGCATAATTTTTCTTATCTTCTTGAGGTGGGGCAATAACAACTTCATTGAAAGGTGGTTTGTAAGTAATGGAATATGTCATATATTTTCTCCTTGATTTTTAGATTTTAAAAAGTAAATTAAAAAAATATTTTGCTCAAAGCTCATCGATCCCTTTGTTAGCCAATGCATCGGCTAACTCGTTTTCCTTGTGTCCTGTGTGCCCTTTTATCCATACCCACTCTATATCATGCTGTTTGGTCAATTGTAATAAAGCTTGCCAAAGGTCTTTGTTTTTTACTTCTTTTTTTGCACTATTTTTCCAATTATTTTTTTGCCAAGCAAAGATCCATTCTGTAATGCCGTCGATTACATATTTAGAATCAGTTGTTAAAATAATTTTAGAAGGTTTTTTGAGAGCTTCGAGAGCTTTGATAGCTGCAGTAAGCTCCATGCGATTGTTAGTAGTTTCTGCTTCTCCACCATGGAGTTTTTTTTCATGTTTATTATAGCGAAGAAGAGCGCCCCACCCTCCTTTGCCGGGATTACCGCGACAGGCTCCATCGCTAAAAATTTCAACTATATTTTTATTGCTGTCTTTTTTCATATTATTTATCAACTACTACTCGCGAAGCTCTGCTGCCCGCATAGCTATCATGCGGCACAGCAACAAATTTACGTAAAAGATTTTCTTTACGTAAGGTCAATGCGATTTCTTTTTTCTGAGCCACAATCAAATAAACGCTCCCGAAAAATGGAAAAAACACTTGGCCTAACCATTCTAAGAAAAGAAATTTTTGTGGTTTTCTTTTTTCATTAAATGGTGGGCGAAAAAATAGCGTTTGGTAGTGCTCTACAATAAGGCCTAGTTGCCCTAGACATTTTTTTAGGCGACCAGGGGTTAAGTAATGCATACCTTCGAAAGCAGATTTTTGTCCGCAAAAAAAGCGTCTAAGTCCGAGTAAACTATAGGGATTAAAGCCGAAAATTATAAGATAGCCTCCTGGAACTAACACATCAGATATTTCCTTTAGAATTTTATCAGGATTTTGGGAGAATTCTAAAATATGCAAAAGCAAAGTTGCATCGATGCTAGCAGGCAGAAAAGGTAAAGACTCGGGATTGGCGGAGATCGCCTCATGATTATGAATTTTCGTGACATAACGAAAATCCGGATGTAGAAAGATGTGATTTTTAATATTGGAAAAATGATCGCGATTTATATTACTTGTACCACCTATTTGTAAAAGATAGTGGCCAAAAAACTGCATAGGCAAATGCGACAAAGCATTAAGCTCATTTTGCAAAAAAGTTTTTCCTGCAGATGTTAAGAACCAGTCGTAAATACGTAAACCATTATTTTTCTGCAATGAGGCCATATTTGATCAGTTCAGCGCGAAATTCATTGGATAAATCTTGAGCACAAAAAACTATTTTTCCAGCACAAATCGTCATTTTCACCCGGTATTTTTCATCTAAAACGACTAAATCGGCATCTTTTTGTAGTGCAATACTACCTTTGCGGTCCAATATGCCTAAGGATTGTGCAGCATTGCCAGAAGCCATACGCACAGCTGTGTCTAACGAACAATTAGTGCAAAGCATCATATTGCGCATAGCTTGATCTAAACTCACAGTACTGCTAGCAAGTCTGCCATCGGGAAGTCTCGAGATACCTTTTTCTAATTTTACAACTTGACCACCAAATGCATATTCGCCATCTGGCAGACCTCGGGCTCGCATAGCGTCAGTTACTAAAATAATCTTATTAGCACTTTTGATTTTATAAACGAGTTGCAAAATTACTGGAGCAACATGTATGCCATCAGCTATCAGTTCCACCGTTACACGGTCATCTAGCAAAAGTGCCGTAACTGTTCCAGGATCGCGATGATTTAGATTACGCATG
>JBAYJT010000004.1:0-57554 GCA_041664965.1 Gammaproteobacteria bacterium | reverse complement strand
GGGAAAAACACCAAGAGTACCATTATTTCCAAAGGCATTTCAGCCAAACAAGCTAGCAACACCTATCGCGGCATGGTAAAGGTTGGCTCAAAAGCCCAAAATGCGCGCAATTATTCACAATGCGACTCACTGCTTTTAGGGGACAAATGCGCCGCAAACACTTTTCCTGTAATTAGCGTAAAAAACAAGACAGCAAAAGTAGAACATGAGGCTTCCACCTCTAAAATCAGCATTGAACAAATGTTTTACTGCAAACAACGCGGACTCAATGAGGAAGACGCCATCGCCATGATTGTAAATGGCTTTTGCCGCACTGTATTCCAAGAATTGCCGCTAGAATTTGCCGTGGAAGCGCACAAATTAATTCGCGTAAACTTAGAAAATAATGCGTAAGCAGGTACATACAATGAAAAGTTCTGCAATGTTAAAAATTGAAAATCTCAAAGTTAAGGTTGTTGATAAGGAAGTGCTGCATGGCATTCACTTACAGATAAATCCTGGTGAAGTACATGCCATAATGGGGCCCAATGGATCTGGCAAAAGCACTCTTGCCAATGTCATTGCTGGCCGCGAAGATTGCCAAATATTAGGTGGAAAAATAGAGTTCTGCGGAAAAAATTTACTGAAAATGAACGTGGAAGAGCGCGCTTTAGCTGGCATTTTCTTAGGACTACAAAATCCTGTTGAGATTCCCGGCGTTAACAATATGTATTTCTTACGCGCTGCAGTAAATAGTAAGCGTAAACAAAATGGCCTAAATGAAGTAGACGTAATGGATTTTATGGATATAGCAAAAGAAAAAATGGCTATTTTGGGATTAAAAGAAAGCTTTTTACAGCGCGCCGTTAATGAAGGATTTTCTGGCGGAGAAAAGAAACGTAATGAAATATTGCAGATGTTACTTTTAGAACCGAAACTGACAATCCTCGATGAAATAGATTCTGGCCTAGATGTAGACGCCCTACAAGAGGTGGCTCGCGGAGTAAATACCTTACGCTCACCCAAACGCTCCATGTTATTAGTCACTCATTATCAGCGTTTACTGGATTATATTGCCCCAGATTATGTGCATATTTTAGCGGATGGCAAAATTGTAAAATCAGGCGGGCCTGAGCTGGCTTTGCAGATAGAAAAAGAAGGCTATAATTGGCTCGGCTCCAAAGATCATTCTGACGAGGCCTGGGAATGACCAAGCCAGTTACAAACAAGGCAGTATTATCCCATTTAAAAAAACATCCGCTCCAAGATAGTACGGCTGCACGTTTGGTGTTTTTGAATGGTTGCTACGCTCCTAAGCTTTCCAATATTAGCTCGCTGCCAAAAGGCTTGTGCTTCTTAAGCTACAAAGAAGCTATTAAAAAACATACCAAAATGGCAAAAAATGGCGTATTTTGTTATTTACCAAAAGGAACAGTCGTTTGCAAACCGTTACACCTTTTGTTTTTAACCACAGAAAACCGCAAGACTCAGCTACAAAATTTTCTCGTCCTCGATTCAAACAGTCAGGCTTGTATTTACGAAGAGCACACCAGTTTGCTTTCCACCACAATTCAAGAAACAGAAATTATCGCTAGCTTTATCGTCGGCGATAACGCCAAATTAGACTATATAAAACTGCATCACGGATCTTCTAAAGATCAATATAAAGGTGAAACACATGTAACTGCTTTGGCTAACAGCCAAGCAAAAATACAGCACTTATTTTTGGACGGTGGAAAAATAGAGGAAAAGTTACACATTGTTCTGGAAGGCGAGCAGGCTGAATCTTCTGTCCAAAGCATGTCTTGGCTAAACGGGAAAAGATACGCTAATTTTGATGTAGAAATTGAGCATAAAATCGCAAAGACGGTGAGCCAAACTTTGTATAAAAGCATTGCCAATGATCAAGCACATAGCTCCTTCCGAGGTAAAATTTTCATTGCCAAAAACGCAATGGGATGCGAAGGATTGCTAAAAAATCATAATTTATTACTATCAAATAAAGCCCAAATTGATACGCTACCAGAACTAGAAATTTACAACGACGATGTTAAGTGTAGCCATGGTTCAACCGTTGGGGACTTAGATGAACAAGCTTTGTTTTACCTAGCTTCACGCGGAATCGCCAAACAAGACGCTCGCGCCATGTTGCTGTATGCGTTTTTGGAAGAAATCGTAGACAAAATTGATCAGAAAATAATTAAAGAATATCTAAAAAAATTGTTGAGAGGAAAGTTACAAGAAATAATATTTTTATAAGTTTTTGATTTATAAAGAAAAGCCGTAGACATGTTTTTATGAAATTATTAAATATGAACACATTAAATCTAAAAAAAATCCGCTCCGACTTTCCTATTCTGCAGAAATTAGTACGCAGCAAACCGCTCATTTACTTAAACAATGCCGCGACAACACAAAAACCGCAAGGGGTTTTAGATGCCATGCTGCATTATTATGCACATATCAACGCCAATACACAGCGCGGTCTTGACAGCTTGACAGCCGAAGGAGAAAGCGCTTACCTTCAAGCGCGCGAAAAAGTGCAGCAATTCATCAATGCTGAAGAGAACTCTGAAATAATTTTCACTAAAGGAACCACGGAATCTATCAACCTAGTTGCTCAGAGCTTTGGTCACACTTTTTTAAAAGCTGGCGATGAAGTTTTACTAAGCGTAATGGAACACCATGCCAATATTGTTCCTTGGCAAATTTTAAAAGAACAACTCGGTATCAAAATTAACTTTATAGATGTGGATGAAGAAGGTAATTTAGATTTTGCATATTTCACCAAAAAGATCGCTAAGAACCCAAAGATTCTAGCTATCACACACGTTTCCAATGTTTTAGGCACAATCAATCCAATCAAAAAAATAGTTAAAATCGCGCACGCCTCCGATGTACCGGTTTTATTAGACGGCGCACAAGCCATTGCGCATCTTCCTGTGGATGTACAAGATTTAGATTGCGATTTTTACGCATTTTCTGGACATAAAATCTACGCTCCGACTGGCATTGGCGTACTTTATGGCAAGCGTAAATGGCTGCAGCAAATGCAGCCTTACCAAGGCGGCGGCGGCATGATTCAATCTGTATCGTTGAATGGCTTCACCTGTGCTGAATTGCCGGAAAAATTTGAAGCAGGAACACAGAACATCGCTAACGCCATCGCTTTAGGCACAGCGTTAGATTACCTGCAAAAACTGGATCTTACTTTGATAGAAAAGCACGAACAAAATCTGCTAAAATACCTAACTGAAGCTTTGGTTGATATGCAAGGTGTACGCATTTTGGGAACCGCTAAAGAAAAGACTGCTGTGGTTTCTTTTGTTTTAGAAAATGCACACCCACATGACGTAGCAACAATTTTGGAGCGCGATGGCATATCAGTACGCGCCGGGCATCACTGCGCCATGCCGCTTTTAGAAAGATATAAACTGCCAGCTGTAACACGTATTTCATTAGGTCTATATAATACTAAAGAAGAAATTGATGTTTTGCTAAAAAGTATAGAAAAAGTTCAAAGGTTTTTTAAGCATGGATGATTTACAAAATCTCTATCAAGAAGTGATAATCGATCACAGCCAGCATCCGCGCAACTTTCGCGTATGCCAAGATGCTAATCACAAGCGCGAAGGCTATAACCCCTTATGCGGTGACCGTTTAACTTTATATGTTAAAGAAAAAAACGGTGTAGTCGAAGATATAAGTTTTCAGGGCTCAGGATGTGCAATTTTTATGGCATCCTCTTCTATGCTAACTGAAATGCTGCGCGGCAAAACGCTTGCTGAAATAAAACCACTCTACAATGCTTTTCACGGCCTGGTTACTTCTGGAGATCAAAGCAAATTACCCAAAGAAGCCAAGAAATTAGCTGTATTTGCTGGAGTTTCTGAATTCCCTATGCGCGTAAAGTGTGCCATTTTACCATGGCATACATTAAAAGCTGCCTTAACGACTAAAAACGAGGATAATAGTAAAAAAATTGGGAGCAATGTATGAACATAGATTTCCTAGATTTCGAACAACCCATAGCGGAGTTAGAAGCAAAAATCGAAGAACTACGCTATGTAACAACTGATTCGGATGTTAACATCAGTGAAGAAATCGAACGCTTAAAAGAAAAAAGTCGCGGACTCACCAAGTCTATATTTTCCTCTTTGACGTCCATGCAAATTGTAAAATTAGCGCGCCATGTCCAGCGCCCTCACGCTCTGGATTATATAGAAAAAATTTTTACTGAATTTGATGAACTATTTGGCGACCGACACACGGCTAAAGGCTCCGCCATTATCGGCGGTATAGCCAGACTGAATGACAAACCGGTCATGGTGATAGGTCAACAAAAGGGACGGAACACTAAAGAAAATCTAGAACGTAATTTTGCTATGGCGCAACCAGAAGAATATCGCAAAGCTCTTCGCTTAATGGAAATGGCGGAAAAATTCCATCTCCCCATTTTAACTTTTATCGACACTCCCGGAGCCTACCCGGGTATTGCTGCGGAAGAACACAATCAGAGCGAAGCCATTTCTAGAAATTTACTCGTAATGTCGCGCCTCAAAACCCCCATTATTTGCACAGTTATTGGCGAAGGCGGTTCTGGCGGCGCATTAGCTTTAGGTGTTGGCGATAAATTACTTATGTTGCAATACAGCATTTATGCAACAATTTCACCGGAAGGTTGCGCTTCTATTTTATGGCGCAGCGCAGAAAAAAGTTTAGAAGCCGCTGAGGCTATGCGAGTTACTGCCAGCGAACTTCTGAAATTACGCTTAATCGATCAAATCGTACCAGAACCTCTGGGCGGCGCACATCGCGACCCTGACACGGCAGCACAAAATCTTAAAAAAATACTCAGCGATAATCTAATGCTTTTAGAACAACTTTCTCCAGCTGAGTTAGTAACGAAACGTTATGAACGCTTGCTAGCTTACGGAAGGACTTAATAATTTTACTATCTTGCAAGTTTCATGTATAATTGAAATTACTAAATTTTTATCAAAAGTTTCATTTATGATTGAAAGTTACATAAAACGTGATATTTACCTGCAAAAAATTGAACCATTTATCGACAAAGATATTATAAAAATCCTTGTTGGACAGCGGCGGGCTGGTAAAAGTTACATCCTATATCAAATTATGGATACTTTGCTAAACAAAGGCGTATCCCAAAAAAATATAATTTATATAAACAAAGAATTGATTAATTTTGATGCAATTCAAACTTATAAACATCTAGTTGACTACATTGAACAAAAAACAACAAATAAAAAGAAGGTCTTCTTATTTATCGATGAAATCCAGGAAATTACTGCTTTTCAGAAGGCTTTAGCCCACCTACAAGCCACTAAGCGCTACGATATTTATTGCACTGGAAGTAACTCAACCATGTTGTCTAGCGAGTTAGCTACACACATCAGTGGCCGTTATATCGAAATAAATGTATATCCTCTGTCTTATAAAGAATTTTTAATATTTCATAAATTAACAAACAGCACAGATGCTTTTTCAAAATATATTCGTTATGGAGGGTTGCCTTTTTTAATAAATTTGCAGTTAGAGGACCACCTTGTATATGAATATTTGCGCAACCTTTATAACACTATTCTTTTAAAGGACATTGTAGCCAGACACCAAATTCGCAATATTCATTTTTTAGAAAGATTGATCGAATATATAGCCGATAATATTGGTAGTTTAGTGTCAGCTAAAAAAATAAGTGATTTTCTGAAATCACAAAAAACGGATATATCCCCTCAAGTCGTTCTGAATTATTTACATTTTCTTGTAGATAGCTATTTTGTATTTCGTATATCTCGTTTTGATATTAATGGGAAAAAAGTATTTGCTATTGGAGAAAAATATTACTTCTCTGACCTAGGACTACGCCATATGTTATTAGGATACAAACAAATGGATATTAGTAAAATTTTAGAAAACCTAGTATTACAACAGTTGCTTATTTCAGGATATAACGTACACATAGGAAATCTATACAACAAAGAAATCGATTTCGTTGCCGAAAAAAACGGCGAAAAAATTTATATTCAAGTTGCTTATATACTAACATCTCAAGACACTATTGATCGTGAATTCGGTAATTTATTAAAGATCAAAGATAATTATCCTAAAATTGTTATATCTATGGACGAAAACGCACAGGGCAATTATCAAGGTATTCAGCACATAAATATAATGGATTTTTTATACAACACTCCTTTTCTAAAATAACATCCTGGGGTTAAAGTCATGTCTAATTTACAAGCAATAAAAATTACAGATCGTGTTTATTGGGTTGGTGCTATCGATTGGGCTCTGCGCGACTTTCACGGCTATCACACATCAAAAGGCTCAACTTATAATGCTTATCTAATTTTGGGCGAAGAACCAATTTTAGTGGATACAGTAAAAGGACCGTTTGTATCTGAAATGATCGAGCGTATAAAATCGGTTATACCTTTAGAAAAAATTCAATACATAATTTCTAATCACGCCGAGATGGATCATTCTTCTGGTTTACCTGAAATGATTCAGCTTGCATCCCCCAAGAAAATATTTACCTCACAAGCTGGCGTTCAGGCTTTACGCGACCATTTCCACCAGCTTCCAGATATTCTATGCAAAGTTGCCAATGGCGAAACGTTAACTCTAGGAAACACTAACCTTAAATTCATCGCAACCAAAATGCTGCATTGGCCAGAAAGTATGTTTACCTATTTTGCGGATGAAGGTGTCCTTTTCAGCCAAGATGCCTTTGGCATGCATCTTGCAACTCAAGAAATCTTTGCTGAACATAATGACCCAGCTACTTTGTATCGCGAAGCTGGTACTTATTTTGCGAATATTTTATTACCTTACAGTCCCTTGGTTTTACAACTATTTAAAAACATAGAAGCTTTGAATCTGAGTATTCAACTAGTTGCACCTGTACATGGTCCAATTTGGCGCAAAACAGAAGATATTCAAAAGATATTCTCCTGGTGGAAAAAATGGGCCGAACAAAAGATTTATCCTAAAGTCGTAATTGCCTATGATACTATGTGGCAAAGCACAGCCAAGATGGCTATAGCGATAGCTGATGGCGTAATACAAGAACCAGGCATTACTCCGCTAGTCATGCCTCTTTCTAGCAATGAACGAAGCTCTGTCGCTTTTGAACTTTTAGAAGCGGGGGCGCTATTATTAGGCAGCCCAACCCTCAACCAACAAACTCTACCGAGTATCGCTGATTTAATATGCTATCTAAAAGGTTTAAAGCGCAAAAATTTATTTGGCCAATGTTTTGGTTCATATGGATGGGGTGCGGAATCTATTACTATTCTAAAAGAAGAAATGCAAAAAATGTTCATAACACTAATCGATGATCCCATAAAAGCTAGATACGTACCTACTTCCGATGTATTGAGCACGTGCTCAATCTTGGGCAAAAAAATTGCCAAGCTCATAAAAACAAAAATTTAAACAAAATAAATAGGAGAAATTTTTATGCGTTATGTTTGTGTAGTTTGTGGCTACGTTTATGATGAAGCAACTGGCGATCCAGACTCAGGGATCGCAACTGGCACTAAGTTCGCTGACATTCCAGAAACTTGGGTTTGCCCAGTGTGCGGGGTTGGAAAAAGCGAATTCACCCCAGAACAGAAATAACCTCTGATAGCAGATGAGCATTATTCAACAAGCAGTAGAAATCCTAAAAAGCGGTGGAATAATCGCCTATCCGACCGAGGCTGTGTTTGGCCTCGGCTGCGATCCATGGCGCGAAGATTCTGTACTTAAATTATTAAAACTAAAAAATCGTTCTGTAGACAAAGGCTTAATTTTAATAAGCGATAGTTGGGATAAACTAGAACATCTAGTTGAACCAATTGAAAAAAGTCGCTTAGAAAAAGTTTTAAAAACTTGGCCCGGACCTTACACTTGGATCTTCCCAGCGCGCCTAGACTTAGTTCCTACCTGGATTCGCGGATCTCGCAAAACCGTTGCCTTACGCGTTACAGCTCATCCAATAGCAAGCAAGTTATGCCAAACGTTTGGAAAACCGATTGTATCAACCAGCGCAAATCGCGAAGGAGAATTACCAGCGCTTTCTGCTGTAGAAGTTCAAAAAATCTTCCCAACTGGCATAGATTATATCTTTGAAGGAGCTGTCGGAAATTTAGATAAACCAACCACGATCATGGATGCTCTAACAGAGAATGTTGTTAGAACATGAAAATTGTGGTTCAATCAGTACCATACGTTAACTATGACCATTCTTGAATAAGATAATGAAAAACTTTATTCTGTGAGAGCTAAATGACCATTAACAAGCAACAACAAAACTTAAAGCAACCTACAGGAGCATTACAAAAAAATCGGCTCGCTTATATTGATAATATAAAAGCACTGGTAATTATTTTAGTAATTGTTGTGCATGTAGCAGTAACTTACAGCGGCATGGGTTTTTGGTTCTACATGGAGCCTAAAACTTTAAATAGCGCCTCTCATTATTTCTTTTCATTTATTCTGATGTTTAATCAAGCTTATATCTTATCTCTATTTTTTTTGATTGCAGCTTATTTCATTCCACGTTCCTTGGATAAAAAAGGAGCAAAGAAATTTATCCAAGATAGATTATTTCGATTGGGTATTCCCACGATCATCTTCATGTTTATAGTTTTTCCTGGTGTATTCAAAATGGGGAATCCTGACATTAATTTATTTGAATTTTACAAAAGTGGTATAACCTCTTTTGGTTTTCTCTCGTGGCAAGGTCCAATGTGGTTTGCATTAACTTTATTAATGTTCTCACTGATCTATGTTCCTTTTAATAATCTATTTATCAAATTAGCTAATAAATGCTCATTTACCATAAATATCAAAAATGTATTTGGACTAATTGCGATTATTACCATTTCGGCGTTTACGATTAGATTATTTTATCCAATAGGAACATTGGTTGTCGGTTTACAGTTCTGTTTTTTTGCAGCTTATATTTTCATGTTTTTAATAGGGATTCTTGCTTATCGAAAAAATATTCTTGAAAAGATGAGCTACACAATAGCGAAAAAATGGTTTATTACAGCTGTCGTGTTTGGAATTTCATTCTGGATGATACTTATGTCCTTTGGAACGAGGAGATTGTTTGCAGGTGGCTGGAACTTTTCTGCTTTAGGTTACGCGCTCTGGGAAAGTTTTTTCTGTGTTGCAATCATTATTGGATTAATCGGTATTTTTAAAAAATGGTTTAATACCCAAAACTCTTTGCAAAAATTTTTATCTGACAACGCTTTTGGTGTTTATGTTTTTCATCCAGTAGTAGTTGTGGCTACATCAGTTTTACTTAAAAACATAAATATCTATCCCATATTAAAATTTATCGTGGTTGTTTTAATAACTGTCCCACTTAGTTTTATTTTTGCTGCCATGATAAGGAAGGTTAGAATATTGCAAAAGCTCTTTTCTTAGCAATATCCTTTCACCCTACAAGAACCTAGGACAGGATTTTATTTTAGAAAGATCCGGAAACATGTCTACGGTTTTTCCTTATTTTTCAACAAGTTAGAATTTCAAGTTCATTTTTGCGAAAATTTTCGGACACCTTGCTCCGTCGCAAGCAATAAAACATCTGCTGGTCGCATGGCAAAAATACCATTACAGACCACACCAGAGATATTATTTAGCTCTTGTTCTAAACGGATGGGCTCGTTGATTTCTAAATTCCAAATATCCAAAATCACATTTTGATTATCTGTAACAAAGCCTGAGCGATACACTGGACTTCCACCCATTTTAACTAATTCTCGCGCTACATAGCTACGCGCCATTGGAATCACTTCGATCGGCAAAGGAAATTTACCTAAGTATGGAACTTGCTTGCTTGCATCGGCGATGCAAATAAATTTCCGAGACACACTAGCGATAATTTTCTCACGCGTCAACGCACCACCACCGCCTTTGATCATTTGTAAATGTGGATTGATTTCATCTGCGCCATCCACGTAAATAGACAAATCGCCTACTTCATTAAGATCAACAACTGGGATGGAAAATTTTCGTAAAAGTTTTTCAGTTGCTATAGAACTAGGAACAGCGCCTCGAACTTTGTCTTTCGATTGAGCAAGCATTTCGATGAAATACTTCACGGTTGATCCTGTGCCAACACCTAAAACTTCATCATATTTCACATATTCCATAGCTGCCAAAGCGGCAGCTTGTTTCATAGCTTCTTGGTTCATAATTATTTTATAAGTCTCATTTTATGCTGTAATGCGGGTATCAATTCATCTTGATCATATCGTGGCAAATCTTTTATCTCGCCACAAAGATTCATTTTTCTATGTTGTTCCTTGGTAAACACTCCTATAGGCGTTACTTGATTAGCTCCTAATTGTTGAACAATTTGGTCCACAGCCTTTGGCTTACAAACAATAAGTAAACTACCAGAAGCTAGCAACCCTAAAGGATTAAAATTAAATAATTGGCTAAACTGCTTTGTTTCTGGAAGTACTGATATTTTTTCACAATCAACCGCTAAACCGCATCCTGCAACGTCAGCTAATTCATGTAAAGCTGTAGCTATACCCCCTTCCGTAGGATCGTGCAACGCAATTAAATCTGGAATAGAAAAAAGCTTTTCTGCATACGGCCAAACACATATACCAGGATTCTGCAAAAAATTTTGTATCTTAGTTATATTATCAACGCCCAATATTGGCAATAACTCTGCAGCCCTTTCTTGAGCAAGTAAGGCTGTCCCCTCAACAGCTACAGCTTGGCACAAAAGTATTTGATCACCTGGTGAAACATTGCGCGCATCTAATAATTCGTCACGCACAGCCTCACCAATAATTTGTCCAACTAAAATCGGAACATGCACGGCTTTAGTAACTTCGACATGTCCACCTACAGAAGTTATTCCATAGCGTTGCAACTCTCGCGCTAGTTCCGTCCAAATATTTTCAACAGATTCCGCGTCGCTAGCACCATAAGGCAAAAGCAATACACCAGAATACCAACGCGGCTTGCAGCCAAGACATGCAATATCATTCACATTAACAGCGACACTGTAAGATGCTATATGATTAGTAGCAAATGTGATTGGATCAGTAGTTACTGCAACTAACTTATTTCCTATTTTTAACCCAGCTGCATCCAACCCTACGCCAGGTGGAATTACCAAAGACTGATCAGCCACAGGCAAAAACCGAATAAGCTTCTGCAGTAAAGCTGCTGGCAACTTCCCCTGGCGTAGTTGTTGTTTCATAGAAAATATTTAAATTGCTATTGTTTCTTCTCCATGCTTTTACCAACAGCATGCCCTGCTAGGCCACCGACAACAGCACCACCAGCAGCGCCGAGAGCATGAGCAGCTCCACCGCCACCAATCTGACTACCAAGGGCAGCACCAACACCAGCACCTGTTAAAGTACCAATGTCGCGTCCCTTCATGTCAGAACAGCCAAGCAAACCTAGCGCCAAAACGGCACATAAAAAAAGACTAATTTTTTTCATGATAATTCCTCCATTATGATTTATTATAAAACGCCTAAAATAACTTACCTCAAGTACATAAATATATCAAATTTTTATAGGTCATTTCACATGAATCGCCAGATAAAAAAACATTTAATACGCGCTTTTGTTGCCATTACGTTCCCGCCGACCGTCCAGGCTCAAATTAATCAAGTCATAAATGAACTACAAACAACCCTTATGGGCTATAATCTGTCTTGGGTCAAACCTAAAAATTTTCACATTACTCTCAGCTTCTTGGGAGAAATCACAACCCCTCAATGTTCCACTATATTGCATAATATTTACCCAATACTGCACACAACATCAGCATTTACCCTGAATTTTTCTTATCTTTCTCTTTTCCCTCACCCAGAGTCTCCAATTGCAATCGCCTTAATACCTTCCCCAAATAGCGCCTTAGCTTCTTTAGCAAATAGCATCGAACACATAGTTCCTCATGACGCTATTAGACATGAACATAGAGAATTTAAACCGCATATCACTCTAGTACGCATTAAACACAAAGTCTATCCGGAAAACTTATCCGAAATATTAGAACACATATCTTTGCCAAAAATAGAGTATAGGGTACAAAATATTCATTTTTTAAGTAGCAAACCAACCGCCGCAGGCTCCCACTACTCACCTATAGCAACCTTCTCTCTCAATGGATAAAAAACATACAATAGTCGCAGCAATTTTAGCTGGTGGTAAAGCCTCCCGCTTAAGAGGAATAGCAAAAGGCGAAATTCTTATACAAGAAAATTACACAATAATAAATCATCTTCTCCGTATCTTAAAATTGGCCAATATCAACCAACAGATCGTAGTAACAAATCAACATAAAATCTATGAACATTATCAAATACCGACTGTATCTGACCTACGCCAGGATTGCGGCCCTCTTGCTGGAATTGAGAGCGCTTTAGAATATTACTCTAGAGATAATGAAAAACGTACAAAACCTGAAGCTGTTTTATTCTTACCTTGTGATTTACCAAAACTAGAATATACAGAAATCATCGCGTTATGTAATGAATTTACTAATAGCAAGTCTGATGTTGTGTTTGCAGAAACTATAGATCAAAAAACGCATCCACTTTGCGCGGTTGTGTCGCTGAGCACCCATGGCAAAATTAGCGCGGCACTGAACCGCGGCACAAAAAAAATTACCCTCATGTGGAATGAGTTAAATGGAAAGAAAGTAGTGTTTACTCGAACAGAAGCGTTTGTGAATATTAATAATCTCGAAGACCTGAAGAAATATAAATTACTGTCCAGCAATTACCATATTCTCGAGCAAAACTGAACCCGTATAAATATTACCGCGCCAATCTATATCATTTCCAATCGCGACAATGCCTTTTAACATATCGTGTAAATTCGCCGCTATGGTAATATTGCTAACTGGTCGCTGGATCTCACCATTTTCCACCCAAAAACCAAAGGCAGCACGGGAATAATCTCCAGTCACAATATTAGCACCAGATCCTAAAAGTTCAGTAACGTATAATCCCTTACCCATCATTTTTAGCATATTATTTAAATCATTATCGCTAGTACGTACAAAAACATTACTCACTCCACCAGCATTTCCAGTAGTTGGCATATTAAGCCTACGACCAGTATAACTATCCAAAACATAACCACGCAAAATACCAGAATCCACCAAAACACGTCGCTGTTTTTTCACTCCTTCGCTATCGAAAGGAACACTTGAGAGCCGTCGTATCTCATGTGGTCTTTCTTCCACAAATACACGTTCAGAAAAAACCTGCTTATCAAGATAATCTACTAAAAACGTTGCTCTACGATATAATTTATAGCCATTAATTGCACTCAAAAAAGCCCCAAATAAACCTTGGGCAACTTCAGCAGAAAAAAGTACAGAACAATTACATGTTGGCATTCCAGAAGCACCAAGACGTCTTACAGTACGGTCTACAGCACTTTTCACCAACACAGATGGCCCCAATAAGTTATTTGGTTCGCACGAAACAGTATAATCCCCGTCTCTCTGCATGCTATCGCCATGTCCTGCTATCAAAGAACAACTGACTGTATAACTAGTCAAAGGATAAGAGCCAATAAAGCCCAAACTGTTACCATAGAGGTGAAAGCCTTCCGCAACAGCAATCGTAGTTCCTTCAGAATTGGTAATGCGCGGGTCTAGCGTAAAAGCTAAATCTTCATATTCCCTAGCTAATTTCACACCGTCCTTAACACTAATATTCCATGGATGGTATAAATCTAAATCTGGATAATCGTAAGCGAGCATATTTGGACCAGCTAAGCCATGATATGGATCTTCACTAGCATAAGAAGCATTTTGATAAGCATGATCTACCGTGAGTTTAATCGCGGTGTCACTTAAATCATTGGTGTTGGCCGTAGCTTTTTTCTTACCAAGAAATACAGTAACAGCTAATTCCCTTCCCTGCTGGTGCTCAATGGTTTCCACTTCATGGCGACGCACTCGCACTGTAAATCCTTGACCTGCACTTATTGCAACTTCCGCTTCTGTTGCACCTTGTTTTTTTGCCAACTCTAATGCGCGCTCAGCTACCGCCTGCATTTTTTCAGCATAAAAAAAATTTTTATGTTGATTTTGTCTCATGCTTTACGTTTATGGACTTTAGTTTTCGCTTTTTTATCGATAGCTTTAGCTAGTAGAGGTTTCGGTTTTCTTTCTAAAGCTATATCTAACACTTGATCTATCCAGCGTACTGGACGCACATCTAATTTACTTAAGACCTCTTTCGGTATTTCTTTTAAATCCTTGCGATTTTCTTCAGGAATAAGAACAATTTTAATGTCGCCGCGTGTTGCCGCTAATAATTTTTCCTTCAAACCACCAATCGGCAAAATCTCACCTCGTAAGGTTATCTCACCTGTCATAGCAACATCAGCCCGCACAGGAATCATAGTTAATGCTGACACTAACGCCGTACAAACACTAATACCCGCGCTTGGTCCATCTTTGGGCGTTGCACCCTCTGGGGCATGCACATGTACATCATTTTTTTCATAAAAATTTTCCTTTATACCTAATTGGGCAACTCGACTACGAACCACTGTCAAAGCGGCTTGCATAGACTCCTGCATAACTTCACCTAACTGCCCAGTATAAGCATTCTTACCGGTTCCAGGAACAACGGCAACTTCGATGGAAAGCAGCTCTCCTCCGGATTCTGTCCATGCCAAACCAGTAACTTCTCCCACTCTATTGCATTTATCTAAACTACTAAAATGATAAATCCTTACCCCTAAATATTTCTCCAAATTACGTGGGACAATTACCTCTCGCTTCTTCAGTTCTTTCAGTACCACACCTTTTAAAACTTTCCGACAAATTTTAGCAATTGCTCGCTCCAAGTTCCTTACCCCAGCCTCTCTGGTATAATCACGTATCATCGCCCGCAACGCTTCGTCTGTGAAAGAAATTTCGGTCTTTTTGAGGCCGGTTTCTTTGACTTGTTTAGGAATTAAATAACGCGTAGCTATGTGTAATTTTTCTTCTTCTGTGTAACCAGGTAAACGAATCACTTCCATACGATCCAAAAGTGGGGGGGGGATATCCAAAGAATTTGCTGTCGTAATAAACATCACATCCGAAAGATCGTAATCGACTTCCAAGTAATGATCATTAAACGCATTATTTTGTTCTGGATCTAAAACTTCTAACAAAGCCGCCGCCGGATCGCCGCGAAAATCCATAGCCATTTTATCCACTTCATCGAGCATAAATAGAGGATTTCTAACTTTTCCTTTTGCCATCTTTTGCAGAATTTTGCCCGGCATCGAGCCAATATAAGTTCGTCTGTGCCCGCGAATTTCTGCTTCGTCACGCACACCACCCAGTGCAACACGCAAAAATTTACGTCCTGTGGCTCTAGCTATTGATTGTCCGAGGGAGGTTTTACCAACACCAGGAGGACCAACTAAGCATAAAATTGGGCCCTTCACTTTCTCTGCACGATGCTCAACAGCTAGATACTCAATAATTCTCTCTTTTACTTTTTCTAATCCGTAATGATCTTCTTCTAAAATTTTACTAGCTTTGTTTAAGTCCTTATTTACCGAACTTTTTTCTTTCCAAGGCAAATCTAGTAACCACTCCAAGTAACTGCGCGATACCGTTGCCTCTGCCGACATTGGTGGCATCATCTTAAGTTTACTAAGTTCTGTTAAAGCTTTATCTTTCGCTTCTTTACTTAAACCAACCTTCTCGATACGAATTTTTATTTTTTCTAATTCACCAAAAACCTGACCGCGTTCATCTAGTTCACCAAGCTCCTTTTGGATAGCTTTCAATTTTTCATGCAAATAAAATTCGCGCTGATTTTTATCGACCTGTTTTTTAACGCGTTCTTTAAGACGATTTTCGACTTCCAACATTTCTATTTCAAACTGCAAAAACCCTAAAATCAACTCCAAACGCTGTTTGATGTTGCTCGCTTCTAAAATTTGCTGCTTTTCTCCAACTTTCAGTGGCATGTGCGCTGCAACATGATCAGCCAATCTACCAGGGTCATCAATATTCGCTAATGCTGCAACAATTTCTGGAGGAATTTTTGGATTTAGGCGCACGTAAATCTCAAATTGGCTAAAGACGGCTCGCACTAAAACATCAAATTCTTGCGTCTGCAAAGTACCTTCAGCAATAACAACAATTTCCGCCCATAAAATGCCGTCTTCTTCAAAATAACGCACAGCTTTGCCTCGCTTCACTCCCTCTGTCAAAACTTTCACTGTATTATCGGGAAGACGTAAAACTTGCAATGTGTTTGCTATGGTGCCAACACTATAAATTTCTTTTATAGCAGGATCATCTGTGCGAGGATCTTTTTGCGTTACTAAAAGAACTTGTCGCCCACTTTTCGCAGCTGCATCAACAGCTTTCACCGATTTTTCGCGTCCAACATAAAGCGGGATTACCATGTTAGGATAAATTACCACATCTCGAAGCGGTAAAACCGGCATCACATTAGCTTGTGCTTTTTTGTTTTCTTCTTGCATACAAAATAATTTCTATTTTTTAGCTGTATAAATTAATTGGGGCTTGGATTTTCCAGTAATCACAGAACCCTTGATAACGACTTTTTCTAATCCTGGTGTGGAAGGCAGCGAATACATTAAATCTAGCAAGACTCTCTCCAAAATGGAGCGGAGTCCACGCGCGCCAGATTTACGCTTTACCGCTTGCTCAGCTACCTTTAGCAATGCATCTTCTGTAAATTCCAGTGTAACTCCTTCTAAATTAAAAAGCTTACAATATTGCTTTACTAAAGAATTTTTCGGTTCACGTAAAACTCGTATTAAAGATTTCTCGTCTAATTCATCTAGGATTGCAATAACCGGTAAGCGTCCTACAAATTCTGGGATTAAACCAAATTTAATTAAATCTTCCGATTCAACTTGACGCAAAGTTTCACCAATAGCTTTTTTACTATCTTTACTGTGTAAAGTTGCAGCAAAACCAATATTAGTCTTCTCTGTACGTTGTTTAATTACTCTATCCAAATCCGCAAATGCACCGCCACAAATAAATAAAATATTACGTGTATTAACCGAAATATATTCTTGTTGTGGATGTTTTCTACCACCTTTGGGAGGAACATTCGCAATCGTCCCTTCTATAATTTTCAACAGGGCTTGCTGGACACCTTCTCCAGAAACATCACGGGTAATGGATGGATTTTCACTCTTACGCGAAATCTTGTCGATTTCATCGATGTAAATAATACCAGTCTCTGCACGAGCTACATCGTAGTTACAACTCTGTAAAAGTTTCAAAATAATATTTTCAACGTCCTCACCAACATAACCAGCCTCAGTCAAAGTTGTTGCGTCCGCCATAGCAAATGGCACATTGAGCATGCGCGCCAAAGTCTCAGCCAGCAGAGTCTTACCACTACCGGTGGGGCCTATTAGCAAAATATTACTTTTACCCAGCTCAACTTCTTTATCTACTGAATCGCCCTTAACTAACCGCTGATAGTGATTGTATACAGCAACACTCAGAACTTTTTTTGCCCACTCTTGTCCAATCACGTATTCATCCAAACTGGCATGGATTTCTTTTGGTTTTGGCACAATAAGCGGAGGGGGCGGCGGGGACGGAGTATTTTCTTGCAAAATATTATGACAAAGTTTAACGCACTCGTCACAAATAAAAACTTCCGGACCAGCTATCAGCCGCTTCACCTCGTGTCTTTTTTTACCACAAAAAGAACAGTACAGATTTTTTTCGTTTTGCATAGTTTACTTAGAGAGTGAGATTATAACTTAAGTTTATAAGTTGTTGATTTATAACGCAATCATGTAGACATGTTTTCCTAGAATAAATCCATTTTTACGCTCTAACCACGGCGTTTTTCCAAAACAGCGTCGATGATTCCATAATTTATCGCCTCTTCTGGACTCATAAAGAAATCACGATCTACATCTTTTTTAATTTTCTGTAAAGTTTGACCGGTATGTTCGGCCAAAATAGTGTTTAACTTATGACCTATACGCAATGTTTCCTTAGCATGAATTTCAATATCGCTCCCCTGCCCTTGATAGCCACCTAAAACCTGATGAATCATAACTGTGGCATTAGGCAAACAATAGCGCTTACCATGTTCTCCCGATGCTAGTAAAAGAGCTGCCGCACTGGCCGCTTGACCAAGACATAAAGTGCTGACCTGCGGTTTAATAAATTGCATAGTATCATAAATAGCTAGACCAGCTGACACGATACCGCCAGGAGAATTTATGTACATAGAAATATCTTTGTCAGGGTCTTCGGATTCCAAAAATAGCAGCTGTGCAATGACCAGGTTAGCCATATTTGTATCGATTTCACCAATTAGAAAAATAATTCTTTCCTTGAGTAGGCGTGAATAAATGTCATAAGCTCTCTCCCCTCGCCCAGACTGTTCTATCACCATAGGAACAAGATTTTGGTTACGCATAATATTCTCCTTTATTGATTAGCGTGCCCCAAGCGCACTGCTTCCTTATAAGAAACTTTCTTTTCTTTCACAACAATGTGGTCCAACACAACTTGCATAGTTTTTTCTTCTAAAACTTCTGCTCTAATATGGCGTTGTTCTTCTGGAGTTTTGTTATACCAAGCAATAGCTTTGCTCGGATCTTCATAGCTACTAGCCAAATCGGCAATCTTTTGCTGCACATCTTTGTCTTCTGCCTTAATGTTGTATTGTTCAACTAGTTTTCCTAAAAGCAGACTTGATGCAACATTGTAGCGAGAGGCCTTATCAACATCCTCGTCAGATAATTTGGGTAGTTCAAATTTTGCATCTTTTCCACCGAAATACTTGCTGTATTCTTTGTTACGCTCTTCCATTCTTTTTAAAACACGTTGTTTCTCCGCGTCCAAGAATACATTTGGCAGATCAATAGGGTTTTTATCAACCAATTGCTTGACCAAAACATCATAAAATTTACGACGCAAAGAAGTGTCCACTTCGCGTTGAATATTTTTACGAATATCAGCGCGCAATCTCTCTACTCCGCCTTCTTTAACTCCCAATTTTTCCGCTAATTTATCATCTACTGGCGGCAATTCTGGTCGTAACACTTTTTTCACTGTAACGTGAAATTGGACAGTTTTGTTAGCCAAATCTTTTTCGGAATAATCCGCTGGATATGTCACAGGATAATCCAAAACCGCACCGGTTGTTGCTCCATATAGAGGTTTAGCAAAATCAGCATAATAATGTTCTGAACCAAGCAAAACCTCATGATCTTTTTCTGTACCTTCTGGAAACGGCTGGCCATTTACAGTCGCAACGCTGTCAATCAAAACACGATCGCTCTTTTGCGCAGCTTCCTTTGTCTCGTGCCATGTTGCGAATTGATTACGCACAATTTCCATCATTTCGTCTACATCTTGCTCTGCAACTTCTGCAACAGTACGTTCTATCTCAATTTGGGATAAATTAATATCTGGAATTTCTGGATAAATTTCAAACTTTACTACACAAGTTAAAGGCTCGCTACCTTTGAACTCTGAAAGGCTGGTGATGTTCATTTGACCAATCGGGCTAAGATTCTCTTTTTTCAAAGCCTCTTGCAGATTAGTGTTAATTGTCTTTTCAATCACTTCGCCCAAAATCGCGGGATAAAATCTTTGCCTTATTACATCCTTGGGAACTTTTCCAACGCGAAAACCGTCAATCTTAGCCGTTTTAGCTACTTCATTCAGCCGTGTTTCCGCTGCTTGATTAATAGACTCCGATGGTATTACAACGGTCATTTGTCGTTCGATATTACTTAATTTTTCAACTGTGACTTGCATATTTTTCCCCATATCAAAATAAAAATTGGTGCGAGAGGAGAGACTCGAACTCTCACAGGTTTCCCCACTGGAACCTAAATCCAGCGCGTCTACCAGTTTCGCCACTCTCGCATAAACTTAGCGGTTTTTCTAAAAGAAAAAATCCGTAGAAAACAACTCCGTACCAAAGTAAATCACCGATTAATTCGTTACGTAAAAATGGTAACGCAGCATAATAAGCAGCCGCTAAACCACCTAAACTTGAAGGATACAACACTCCTTCGCACCAAACACCAAAATTAGTCCATAGCCAATAAACAAAAGAAGCTGACAGAACACAGGCCAACGTTGTGATTAGCTTGCTCTTACCCAGGGGCAAATAACTTCCTAACAATACAACAATTAAACATCCGCTATAAGTAAACCAAGACCAAGAACTAAAAATTGCATGGTGTTGCATATAGGCCAAACCTACATCTGAAAGCACTAACGCACCCAACATGCAGCATATCGCTAACCGACGTGTCAATTGAGTACTAACAAATAAGCACAAACCAATTAGCGGTGTAACATTTGGCACATGTGGCAATAACCGCCCAATAACACACAACAAAACCCAGGTTATTAACAAAATAACTTGTTTATTATTTTCGTTATTGTATTTCAATATCAATTTACCCACATTCCAATACTGGTGGGCCGTGTCGGGGTCGAACCGACGACCCGCTGATTAAGAGTCAGCTGCTCTGCCAACTGAGCTAACGGCCCTACATTTTTTCAGATTAATGGGGTGAGCGATGGGGCTCGAACCCACGACAACTGGAATCACAATCCAGGACTCTACCAACTGAGCTACGCTCACCGTCTTATTATTAAACCACGCAAAGTACCACATTTGGCCTAGCAAATGCAATACCTCCAACAATAATGGCGTGCCCGACAGGAGTTGAACCTGTGACCCTCGGCTTAGAAGGCCGATGCTCTATCCAACTGAGCTACGGGCACGTCCTTTCCAACGTAGGAGCGTATATTACCAAAAACGCCCAAATTATCCAGCGCTACTGCAATACGCCCCCAAAAAAGATCAAAACCCAACTTAAAAACACAACCTATTGATTTTAAAAGAAATCCTGTAGACATGTTTTCCCCAAATTTTTCCCTATATCTACTTGGCTCTTGACTTATAACCTAAAAACCTTTACAGAAAGCAGTATATTCTTGCTGTTACAAACCAAAATTAGGAGAAATCAAATGCCGATTAGTAACGAAACCAAAGAAACCATCATTAACTGGCTCAACCAAAAGTGTGGCGTAATCAGATGTTTTTGCTGCGGACACCAAAAAGCTTGGAACCTAGAAGGCGCCGCCATGACAATAAATTTAGATCTAGACAGTTTTCGCATTCATTACGCTGACGGCATTCCACAAATCACTATTTGTTGCCCAAATTGCGGTTATATCATGAACTTCAACCCATTGGTTATGGGCATTAAACCAACTAACATTGACGAGCATAATATCTCCTAAAACTCTTTTGATGGATACGATACAACACATCAAAGAACTTCTTAAAAAAGAAAACGCTGTATTGGTAACGCATTTTTACACCGATGCCGCCATTCAAGAATTGACAGAAGCAACTGGTGGCTGTGTTGGAGATTCTCTAGAAATGGCGCGTTTTGGCGCCCAAAACCCTGCGAAAACTCTCGTTGTTTGTGGTGTACGTTTCATGGGCGAAACAGCTAAGATTTTAAGCCCAGAAAAACGTGTGTTAATGCCAACCTTAGCAGCCGATTGTTCTTTAGATTTAAGTTGCCCTCTAGATGAATTTAAAGCTTTTTGCAATAAACATCCAGACCGAACTGTCGTAGTTTATGTTAACAGTTCAGCGGCAGTGAAAGCGCTTGCGGATTGGACAGTAACTTCTAGTTCGGCTCTCAAAATCATTAATCATTTAGTCGAACAAGGTAAAAAAATTCTCTGGGCACCAGATCGCTATCTTGGAGATTACATTCAAAAACAAACAGGCGCCGACATGCTTTTATGGCATGGCTCTTGTGTTGTCCACGAAAAATTCAAAGCTGATGGAATTAAACAGCTAAAAAAAATACACCCTGATGCTGGCGTTTTGGTACACCCCGAATCACCAGCTGATGTCATTGCTCTTGCCGATTTTGTTGGTTCTACTTCGCAAATTTTAGCTGCAGCAAAAAAATTCCCTCAAACAACCTTCATAGTAGCCACAGATACCGGCATATTCTATAAACTAAAGCAACAGAACCCAGATAAAACCTTCCTCCCCGCCCCCACTGGCGGCATCAGCGCTACTTGTCAAAGTTGCGCACACTGTGAATGGATGGCTATGAATACTTTGGAAAAAATAGAAAGTGTTTTAGAAAAAGGCGATCAAGAAATTACGCTCGATCCAGCAGTTATTAAAAGCGCCGCGATTCCTCTACAAAGAATGTTGAATTTCACTCAATCTTTTTCAGAATAAACGTCTATAATCCTCTCTGGATGCGTATACACATTAGCCCGCAGATCACGTACAAAACCACATAGAGTCATTCCCTTCTCTTCCGCAATTTGTAAAACCAAGGAAGTTGGAGCCGAGGCTGCAAGAATAATTTGCAAACCCGCGCGCAAAGATTTAGTTAACATTTCAAAACTAATACGACTAGACAAGACCACGCCACAGTCGCTCATGTCTATGCCGGATAGCAAGCATTTACCGATGGCTTTATCCAAAGCATTGTGCCTCCCAATATCTTCAGCAAAAGCAATTATCCCATTGCGATCAAAAATACCAGCAGCATGCGTTCCGCCTGTAAGAGGAAAAATCATTTGCCTAGCCTGAAGCTCTTTATTCATCTGAAATAAAAAATTACTATCGATTTGTAGATTTTGTTTTACACATCTCTTTTGTTCACAATTAAAACCATCTGGAATACCGCGAGAACTGGTAATTACGCTATCCGCAATACCTTGCGGCAAAATATTTTTTTTTATTTGGATTGCTAGTAATATATTATTTGGTTCCTGGCTTAAATTAATATCTAAAACATCGTATAAACTATCAACCACGTTTAAAGAATAAAGCGCTCCTACAACGAGTTCCTTGAGATCATTAGGGGAAGCCAAAAAACACATTTTCTTAGCTACAGAATTTGGTGTACTAACTTTCACTTTTACTAGCTTTTCTATAGCAACATCATCTTCCTGTGTGTGCACAAGCAAACCTGCCGGTGTTGCTTCGATTCTCTTGATAATTATCTCTTCTATCATTGACATAGATAAACTCTTTTGTCTAAGCAAGAAATGCGCTATATTTGTACTTAAATACGCATTTTCTCAATTTTCATATACTGGAGATTCATTATGAACAAAAAATATTTAAAAACAATCACTACTATTGCCACTACGCTATTACTTGGTCTCTGCCTATCTGGATGTATTCGCCCATATAAAGTGGATGTACAACAAGGTAACGTTTTAGACAAGCAAGCCTTATTGCAGTTACAAATTGGCATGAGCAAAAATCAAGTGCAAGATTTGCTTGGAACGCCAGTTCTGACAGATGTAGTGAACAGCAATCAATGGGTTTATGTTTACACCAACCAAATTAACGGCGGCCTAATTACAAAACAACACGTAGAGTTATTTTTCCGTAAAGACAAGCTCGTCGAAATAAAAGCAAACTCACGCTAGCAACTTATGGTGCAAGCAAAAAAAAATGACACTAAACCTCTGATCGTGGAGAATAGACGCGCCCGCCACGATTATGCTATCGAAGAGCGTCTGGAAGCTGGTTTAATACTGGAAGGATGGGAAGTTAAGAGCCTGCGCGCCGGCAAAGGACAGCTCGCGGAAGGTTATGTAATCATTAGAGATAATGCTGCTTGGCTAATTGGAGCGAATATATCTCCTCTTATATCCGCCTCCACACACTTATTAGCAGATCCGCAGCGCACGCGTAAGCTCTTATTACATAGACAAGAATTAGATAGGTTGATAGGAGCTGTACAGCGCAAAGGTTACACGCTTGTCCCACTGAATTTGCATTGGAAAAAAGGAAACGTTAAATTAGAAATTGCTCTTGCAAAAGGGAAAAAATTACATGACAAACGCGCCACTGAAAAGGAACGCGACTGGCAAAAACAAAAACAAAACTTAACAAAGAGTTATTCTCGTTAATTTCTTAGGATGTTTTTTCCCTTTCTGTCTCCTTGTTTTTTTTAAGAGCCTGTCGACGTTTCTTAGCAACATTTATTCCTACTTTGTCGAAAATTGTCTCCGGATATTTGCATAACATCCTAAGTACATGTGGATCTTCTCGCCAAAAACTAAGAAAGAGTTTATAGGCGCGATTAATATGAGAACACAAAATTGTCTGTGCTTTCGGAAACAGCGTATCAAGAGCGCTTGACATAATGGGGTCTCTCTGCAAAAAATCTGTCAAATGTAGAATAATACGCAACAAAATTCGTTCTTTATTATTATTAACTCTCTTTAAATCTTGCCGCTGATGCCACCATTTTGTCGTTTGTAGGCGAGAATATCTTTCTAAACATTGTGATTCTTTGTCTGTTTCGATCATAGCATTAATGTAATAAATTAATGCATACTTCATACGCACTTCTGCACTAATAACAATATCCCTGAATCTAGCATCCCTCTGTCTCCACAAGTTATAAGTCTTTCCACACTTTGCAAATAATTCCCCCAGATAAAAATAACACAATGCTTTGCGATCTTCTGCTGCCGATAAACACCCTAACTGCTTAAGATGCTCCTTGAACAAGGTAACATATGCTGAAAATTGATCAACACGTAAGGACGCTTCTACATTATTGACGGTAAGAAAAAGTGCTTCTTGTGAAATAAAATCCTCGATCCCTTGACTAGATAAAGACGTATCTAGGACATTCCCACTATTCGATGGAAAAGCTGTCTGCATATTAAAAATCCTCCTCTATTCCCAGTCTTACTGGTAAGACTAATCATTTTATTCATATTGATCAATAATTTATTGAAAAAAATGTCATATAATGCGATAATCAGGGGTTATAAAAACTACTTACTGGTCATTGTGATTTATTTAGCGCTACTGCAATGTTTAATCGTAGTTTTAACTTATCTTTGTGTTTTTTTCTTCAGATTCTTAGAGTTCTGAGTAAGAAAATATTCTACATAGTATTTTTGTATTGGAATACATTATGAAGCTAACTGTTAAACGTGAAGACCTTTTGAGGCCGATACAGCTTGTTGTTGGTGTTGTAGAACGACGCCAAACTATGCCTATTTTGGCAAATATTCTATTGAGCGTAAAAGATAATCAATTATCTACTTTAGCCACCGATTTGGAAGTTGAACTCTCAAGCACTATTGAGTTAAATGGTGCTGCAAAACAATCAGGAACAATTACTGTATCTGGTCGCAAAATTGCCGATATTTGCCGCTCTCTTCCTGCGGGATGCAATATAGAATTAGAAGAAAATAACAAAACCTTAACTTTACACGCTGCGAACAGTCACTTTAATTTATCAACGTTGCCAGCCGACGACTTCCCTCATACCCAAAATCAAACAGAACAAGCTAGCTTTTCCTTGCCAGAAAAAACTTTAAGATCACTAGTACAAAGAACTCATTTCGCAATTGCAGAAAACAATCCGCATTATTATTTAAATGGGCTAGCCTTAGAAATTAAAAACAACACAGTGCATGCAATTGCTTCTGATGCGCATCGCCTATCTTCCTACACTATCGAGCAATGTAGTACCTCAACAAATGAGGCTACACTACGAATCATTGTACCAAAAAAAGCTATTGTAGAGTTAATGCGGTTGCTTTCGAATGCAGAAGACCTTGTAAAAATTGGCATTACTAAAAATTACATCCGCTTCCAAACTACAAGCTTTACATTAACCTCCAAGTTAATAGACAGCAAATATCCAAATTACAGTAAACTTATTCCAAGGGGTGGGGATAAAAAAATTATTCTAGATAGAGAAACTTTTAAAAATGCTCTAGTGCGTGTTGGTATTTTATCTAACGAAATGCTGCGTAGTATGCAACTAGAGTTATTACCAAATATTCTTCGCATGATATCGCATAACACAGAGCAAGAACAAGCCCAGGAAACCTTACCCATTGAATACAGCGGTGAACATCTAGAAATTGGCTTTAATATCGCGTATTTGTTAGACGTTTTGGCTACTATGAGTACAGAACAATTAGCTATTACACTCAAAGATAATTTAACAGGTGCAATTTTAGAAGAAGTAAATGGAGAAGAGAATTGTCTATATGTAATTATGCCGTTCCAGATTTAATTAAATTTTAATTTTTACAAGTCAATGGGTTTAAAAACACTTTCGATAGATGGCTTTAGAAATTTTATTGATGTAGCAATCAACTGTAGCGATCACTTTAACCTTTTATTCGGTGCTAATGGCGCTGGAAAAACTAATATTTTAGAAGCTATTTATTACCTAGGGATGGGAAAATCGTTTCGTTGTCATTTGTTACAACATTTAGTTAATTACTCCAGAAATGACTTCACCCTGTACGGACAGGTGGAAGATGTTGTTTCGGAACAAGTATCAACCATTGGAATAGGCCGAACGTTAGCAGGAAACGGTCAATTACATTTAAATGGCAAAAAAATTTTCTCGTTTACTGAGATTACAAAATTGCTACCAATGGTTATTTTAAATCAAGATAGTTATCAAATAATTACTGAGGGACCAAAGTATCGAAGGCAATTATTGGATTGGGGTTCGTTCCACGTGGAACGGATGCCTTTTTCACTTTGGAAAAATTACGGTAGAGCGTTACAACAACGTAATCTTGCTCTAAAACAAAAATTACCGAAAGAAGAAATCAGTTTTTGGGGAAAAGAGATCGCAGCTCTGGGAACCACTTTAGATTATGCTAGACAAGCATATTTTGAAAAATTAAAACACTTAATTGTACAAACTTTAGAGGATTTCTTTCAAAAGTATGTAATAGACATAAAATACCATCCAGGATGGGATAAAAATTATCAATTATCGGATTTATTAGAACAAAATATAAATCATGATTTACGTTTTGGGTTTACTGCGCTCGGACCACATAGAGCTGACATATCTTTTACCATTGGGAAATCGCCATTACAGCATGTGTTATCGAGAGGGGAGCAAAAACTCTTTCTTATAGCGATATATTTAGCACAAGTAAATTTATTGAAAGAATATACAAAGCTGCGCCCGCTTTTTTTAATTGACGATTTAATGGCGGAATTGGACCAAGGGATGCAGCAAATAGCTTTACGTGCTTTAGAAAATAACTACGCGCAATTTTTTATAGCGGGGGTGGAGTTAGAAATATTGAAAAAAAGAAAGACAATTGATTCAGCTAGTCTGTTCCACGTGGAACTGGGTAAAATTAACAATATTTTCCAAAATTAAAGTGAGCATATGACAATACGAACACCAGAAACTTACGATGCCTCAAGTATTAAAGTTCTAAAAGGCCTGGACGCTGTGCGAAAACGACCAGGGATGTACATTGGAGATACAGAAGATGGCACCGGACTTCATCATATGGTTTTTGAAGTTATGGATAATGCCGTCGACGAAGCATTAGCAGGGCATTGCACAAAAATTGATGTTACCATACACGCAGATGGATTTATTACAGTAAAAGACAATGGGCGTGGCATTCCTGTTGATATTCACCAAGAAGAAAATCGTTCGGCAGCAGAAGTAATAATGACAATATTACATGCTGGTGGTAAATTTGATGACAATTCATACAAAGTATCTGGTGGATTGCACGGGGTAGGAGTTTCAGTAGTCAATGCATTGTCGGAAGAGTTACAGTTATATATACATAGAAATGGCAAATTACATAAACAAATATATCATCTTGGAGATCCGGACGAACCCCTAAAAGAAGCGGGCCTAAGCAATGAAACCGGAACAGAAATAAAATTCAAACCAAGCTTGGTAATATTTAAAAATATTGAATTCAATTATGATATTTTAGCTAAACGTTTCCGAGAATTAGCTTTTCTTAACTCTGGTTTAATAATTCATCTAATTGATGAGCGTAGAGATAAGGAGGAAACCTTCTGTTATGAAGGGGGTATACAAGCCTTCGTTGAACTTCTAAATACCAATAAAACAGTAATAAATAACAAGATTATACACTGTAAAGGGGAAAAACAAGGCGTAAGCATTGAGGTAGCATTACAATGGAACGATGGGTTTCAGGAAACTATTTTTTGTTACACAAATAATATTCCACAACGAGATGGGGGTACGCATTTAGCAGGACTGCGTGGAGCCCTAACTAGAACATTAAATAATTACATAGAAGAAGGGGGGCTGAGTAAAAAAGATAAGATTACGACAACTGGTGATGATGCGCGAGAAGGGCTAACTGCTATCTTGGCAATAAAAGTCCACGATCCAAAATTCTCCTCTCAAACTAAAGATAAGCTAGTCTCATCGGAAGTAAAAGCAGCAGTAGAATCGTTCGTGGGAGAAAAAATTCAAGAATTTTTATTGGAACAACCACTACAAGCTAAAGCTATTGCTGGCAAGATAGTTGATGCAGCCCGAGCTAGGGAGGCAGCACGTAAAGCACGAGAAATGACGCGTAGAAAGAGTGTACTTGACCTAGGTGGACTCCCGGGGAAGCTAGCGGATTGTCAAGAAAAAGATCCAGCTTTATGTGAAATATTTATTGTAGAAGGAGATTCAGCAGGAGGATCTGCTAAACAGGCTCGTAATCGTAAACATCAAGCTATTTTACCTTTACGTGGTAAAATTTTAAATGTTGAAAAAGCACGTTTCGATCACATGTTAGCGTCTGATACAATAGGAACATTGATTACTTCCCTTGGTTGTGGAATAGGTCGAGAAGAATATAATCCAGACAAAATTCGCTATCATCATATTATAATCATGACAGACGCCGATGTAGACGGCTCACATATTCGTACTCTCTTGCTAACTTTCTTTTATCGTCAAATGCCAGAATTAGTGGAACGTGGACACATATATATTGCACAGCCCCCTCTCTACAAAGTCAAAAAAGGCAAACAGGAACAATACCTAAAAGATGATATAGCTTTAAATACTTATTTAATTCAACTCGCACTGGAAAACACCTCCCTACATGTATCTCCTAACGCACCAGCACTAAGTGGTATAGCTTTAGAACAAATTATCCAACAATGCAACGCTGGGTTGACAGCCATAGAAAAACTAGCCAGACACTATCCTCGCGCTGTTTTAAACTCCATTCTGGATCTGCCAAGATTAAAAGCAGAAAATATGCGTGATAAAGCATCTATGTCAGAATGGGTAGACAAAATGCTAAGAAACATTAATAAATCAAAAAACGAAAATGCAGGTAATTTTAATTTATCAGTTTCTCTGAAAGAGGGAGTTGATAAACAAATATTTATTCCTGTTATTTCGATTTTCGAGAATGGAATTAATACGGACTACAGTTTAAATCCGTTGTTTTTTTCCTCTCCTGATTATGCTGCTATCGCCACCTTTACAGAAACAACTAGCGGCCTATTGGAACCTGGTGCATATTTAACACATGGAGATAAAAAAATCCCAGCACATAATTTTCTTGATGTTTTTTCCTGGCTAATAGGAGAAGCAAAACAAGGATTAGCGATTCAACGATACAAAGGCCTTGGGGAAATGAATCCAGAACAGTTATGGGAAACAACCATGGATCCTATGACTCGTCGTCTTTTACAAGTAAAACTCTCTGATGTGTTGTTAGCAGATCAGTTGTTTACTACTCTAATGGGAGATCAAGTAGCTCCAAGAAGAGATTTTATAGAAACTTATGCACTTGATGTAATAAACCTGGATGTATAACTTGACTTAAGGATTCAACCTTTGGCAACATAAGCCATTTTAATAAACTAAATATTAATAATCAGGGGTAATTATGAAAAAATTATTTTATTTTTGCGTAGCAGGGATCCTAGGCATCTCTTTTACTCTTACTGGATGCATGACAACAAATCCGTACACAGGACAACAAGAGGTTAGCGACACAACGCTAGGAACTGGCATAGGAGCCGCTGGGGGAGCAATTGTAGGTGGTCTTATCAATGGAGGGAAAGGGGCTTTAATTGGTGCTGCGCTCGGTGGAGCAACTGGCGCTGTTATTGGTAATTCTATGGATAATGCAAACAAAGAATTGCGACAACGTTTAGTTGGGAGTGGAGTACAGGTTAGAAAAATCGGAAATAGTGTTCAATTAGTAATGTATTCCGATGTTCTATTCAAAACAGATAGTGCAGATATAAATAGATCTTTCTATAACTCACTATCATCTGTTGCTTTAGTTTTAAAGAAATACAATAATACTAATGTAATGGTGTCTGGCTTCACCGACAGCACCGGTTCTGCATCTCATAACCAAATTTTGTCAGAAGAAAGAGCGAAAAGCGTAGCAAATTTTCTAGCCTCTCAGGGAGTGAATCAAAATCGTCTCTTTTCTCAAGGCTTTGGAATGAGGAATCCAGTTGCTAGTAACTCTACAGCTACAGGAAGAGCACAAAACCGCCGAGTTGTAATAATTCTACGCCCAGCCGGCTAATTTTTTGGTAGGAGAGGTACCGAAGTGGTCATAACGGGACCGACTCGAAATCGGTTGAGGGCGTAAGCCCTCCGTGGGTTCGAATCCCACCCTCTCCGCCAGACTATAGGTTTATAGAGTTAATAAAACTTCTGAATAACATGTGAACATCTTGTTGATTGGTTTATTGTACAAAGTTGTATTACCTGTTATTAATGTTTTCTTTAAAATGCAACTCTATGAAATATATTAAAGAATTCATTTTACCCACAGAAAATCGGGTAAGTAATAAAAATAATAAATAAATATATATAAATAATAATAGTTTCTTGTACGTTTTATGTTGGATAATAAAAAACAAAAAAAAAATATTCGTTCATGGGGAATTATATTAGCTTCCTCATCTTTCTTTTTCCTAGTAATGTTTCAAGTTTCACTTTTTAATGCTATTAATCCATATTTATTTAGAGAACTCCATTTTTCTGCCGATCAAATTAGTTTATTTTCTTTTGTATTTTTTTTAGGCAATGCACTTTTTGTTTTTCCTGCTGGCATTTTAATAGATAGATATTCTGTAAAAAAAATAGAACTTGTTTCATTATTTATATTTATTGTTGGATCTTTTGTTTTTGCTACCAGCTATTCTTTTTCAGTAATGCTTGCTTGTCGTTTTGTTCTTGGGTTAGTTGCTGCATTTACTTTTCTTAGCAGTGCCAAACTTGCTTTTCGTTGGCTCCCTCCTTCTCAATGGGCTTTAGGAATCGGTATTATTATGACAATAGGAACTTTAGGAGGTTTGGTAGCTCAAGTTCCATTTACTTCTTTAGTGGATTATTTAGGATGGAGACCTGGGATGTTAACGACAGTCTTTATTTCTATTGGATCTTTAATTTTAATTTATTTGGCTGTTAGTGATTTTCCAGACAAACAAGTGCAGAAAAAAAAGAGATTTTTGGGCGGACACTTTCATTCTGCTCTGCTTTCAACCGTCACTAATAGACAGAATTGGTTGGGGGCTGGATATTTATCCCTTATCAATGTACCCCTGTTCCTTCTTGGTGGAGTGTGGGGGAGCTTATTTCTAACACAGGGAGAGGGATTTTCTAGAGGGGACAGTTCTATTATTGTTAGTATGCTTTTTATTGGTATGATTTGTGGTGCGCCTTTGTCTGGATGGATTTCTGATCGCTTTGGACAGAGGAAGAAACCTATGATTTTAGGTGCAGTGTGTAGCTTGATTATTGTTCTTCTTATTGCATATTCACCATTTTCTTTTTTCCTTTTTTGGGTTCTTTTGTTTTTTTTATTTGGATTCTTATGTGGTTTCCAAGTGTTAGGGTATACTGTAATAGCAGAGAGTAATCCTCCTGAACTAGCTGCAACTTCTTCTAGTATAGGATCGTTACTTCTTGTAACAGGAGGTATGCTGTCACCCATATTTAGTTGGGGATTATCTTTGCATTGGAACCATAAAATTATCGAGGGAATGCCATTTTATTCTTTAAGCGATTATCGTTTAGCTATGATGGTGCTTGTTGTCGGACTAGCTTTATGTTTCTTCTTCTCATTATTTATAAGAGAAACATGTAGTGCGGAATAAATTATTTAGGTGATTATGTGTCTTTAATTCCTACTATGCCTCGCGTAAGAAAGATCCATTTTGTTGGAATTGGTGGTTCTGGAATGAACGGAATTGCTGAGGTTCTACACACACAAGGATATTCTGTTTCTGGTTCAGATACTAAAGAAAATGAAGCAACAAAAAGGCTGAGTTCTAAAGGCATCTCAATTTTTATAGGCCATACGGCAGAAAACATAAAAGGTTCCGATGTTTTAGTTGTTTCTAGCGCTATTTCGTCATCTAATCCAGAAGTTTTAGCAGCAAAACATTTATCTATTCCTATTTTATCTCGAGCAGAGATGCTTGCTGAATTAATGCGCTTTTATCAATATAGCGTTGCTGTTGCCGGAACTCATGGAAAAACGACCACTACAAGTTTAATTGCTAGTATTTTTGCTCAAGGTGGCTTAGACCCAACTTTTGTGATCGGAGGCATTTTGACTAGTCTTGGTGGAAATGCTCGTTTAGGTGCAAGTCAGTATTTTGTTGCTGAAGCTGATGAAAGTGATGCTTCCTTCCTTTATTTTAATCCTACCATAGCTGTAGTAACTAACATTGAAGCCGATCACATGCAAACTTATAACAACGATTTTTCTTGTTTAAAACAAGCTTTTGTTGATTTCCTTCATAAGATGCCATTTTATGGTTTAGCTGTTCTTTGTTTAGATAGTCCTGGTGTTAAAGATATTTTACCAATCATTTCTCGCAACATGATCACTTATGGGTTTGATCGCCAAGCAGATATTTGGGCTGAGGATGTTAAACAGAATGAAATGGTTACTAATTTTCGCGTTTTATTTAAATCTGGTGAAGATCCTTGGATTGTGCATTTGAATTTACCAGGGAAACATAATGTTTTGAATGCCCTAGCTGCTATAGCTGTTTCGAAAGCTTGTGGAATTCATAAGGAATATATTCTGCAGGCTTTGTATGAATTTAAAGGTGTTGGGAGGAGATTGCAATTACATGGCGATGCTCATTTAGGAGAGAAAAAAATAACTGTAATAGATGATTATGGGCACCATCCTAGTGAAATAGAAGTGTCTTTGGCGGCTCTTCGACAATCCTGGCCAAATCGTCGCATTGTTTTAGTTTTTCAGCCTCACCGCTACACACGAACCCAATCCCTATTTGATGATTTTGTAAAAGCATTAGAACAAGCTGATTCTTTGTTGCTTCTTAACATTTATTCAGCAGGTGAGGGGGTTATTGATGGTGTTAGCAGTGCTGCCTTATTAGAAAGCATTAGAAAGCGTGGCAAGAAAGATATACATTTGATTTCCGGACAGGATGTCCTTTTAGATGTTTTGTCTAAAATTTTAAAACATGGAGATGTTTTGTTATTGCAAGGAGCTGGAGATATCGGTAATTTTGCTCCAAGAATTATGAAGGAATTTTCTGATTCCTAATTTATTAGTTATAAGTTTTTGATTTTTAAAGAAAATACGTATACATATTTTTAATATATGCGCGGTATATTACGAAAAGATCATATTTTAGCCCCTTATACTTCTTGGAAAATCGGTGGTGTAGCTCATTATTTTTATGAACCACAGAATAGAAGTGATTTAATTTCTTTTTTACAAAATTGGAGAGAAAATCCTATCGTCATCTTGGGTGCTGGCACAAATATTTTAGTTAGCGATAAAGGAGTGGAGGCTACGGTAGTTTATTTGAGGGAAAAGATAAATGACTTACAATTCTTGGATGAGCAAACAATTTATGTTGAGGCAGGTGTACCTTTATCTCGGCTTGTAAGTTTATGCGCTGAGCATGGTATGGAAGATGCTATGTTTTTAACTGGTATTCCCGGCACTGTAGGTGGGGCCTTAGCGATGAATGCTGGTGCATACGAGGATTCTATATGGAACCACGTTTTATCTGTTGAGACGGTAGATCGTTCTGGTACGGTTCATGAACGTATGGCTAAAGATTTCCAAATCGGATATCGTCACGCTGTTATTCCAGATGGGGAGTGGTTTATCAGTGCTAATTTGAATTTTCCTGTTGCCACCCCTAAGAAAGCTCGAGAAAAAATGTTGGACATATTAGCAAAAAGGCGATCAAGTCAGCCTCTTGACCTACCAAGTTGTGGAAGTGTTTTTCGCAATCCACCGAACGATTATGCAGCAAGATTAATTGAAGCGTGCAGCTTAAAAGGTCGGCGTCTTGGTGGCGCTGAAGTTTCCCTTAAGCATGCTAACTTTATATTGAATTTAGGTGGAGCTACATCGCAAAATATAGAAGATTTAATGAATTTAATAACCACAGAAGTTCATTCTAAACATGGTATTTTATTGGTTCCAGAAGTACGTATTTTAGAGAAAACGGGGAAATGGCGTTGATGCGGAGATATTTCATTTTCATTATTTTATTTCTTTGTTTATGTAGTAGTGAAGCGCTTGCTACAAGTAAAAACAATGCATCCTTGCAAGTATTGCTCTATACCAACCACCAGCTATCTGGTCGAGGAAACCAGGCTGAAGATTTGTTAGCTCGTATGCGTAGTCACCATCAAGTGTTAAATATTATAGCGCCACAAACGTATACCGTAGATCAGAATGGTGTTGTTGCTGGATCTATTGATGAGAGATTATTAAAATTTGCTCGAGCAAAAAATATAAAGATTATGCCATTACTTATCAATACAGCTTTTTCACAAAAAGATGCACATGAGTTTTTACACGATTCTGATGCTCAAAACCGTGCAATTAAAGTTATGCTAGACCTTGGAAAAAATAATTATTTTTATGGTTGGCAGTTGGATTTTGAGCACATTGCTATTTCTGATAGAGCAGATTATACCAAATTTATTGATAAAGTGGGGAAAGAGCTACATCAAAATAATTTACGTTTATCTGTGGCTGTTTTATGTCCACCAGTTGATATAGCGTCGAGTCACTATACGGGTTGGCTTTTAAAAAATTGGAATGGTTCATTTGATTATTCTGCAATCGCGAACAGCAGTGATTTTATTACATTAATGAGTTATGACCAACACACTCGTGCAACGCCACCAGGCCCGGTTGCTAGTATTATTTGGGTCGAAGCAATAATAAAAAAAATGCTGCATGATGTTCCTGCGAACAAGATTTTTTTAGGTGTTCCTGTCTATTCTGGGTATTGGTTTGCTGGTATGCGAAATGGAATGGCAGCTTCTACAGAAAAACAGCTTGGATATGATGCTTTGCAAGATTTATTACGTGATAAGAATATCGTGCTTCATTGGGATAATGCGGATAAAATATCCTATGTACGTTTTACTGAACATGGAACCTATAGTTATATTTTTGCCGAAGATAAGCGATCATTTGCTGCAAAATTACGATTAGCTAAAAAATATCATTTGCGAGGTATTGCTATTTGGCGCTTAGGCACAGAAGACCCTGGGATGTGGTCTTCTTTATCGAAAGGATAAATAATGATGTTTTTGCGTAACAAAAGGAAAAAGTATTCTCATTACCCTAGCGTACGGCGCACTCGCGTTCCTGTTAAAAAAGCTTCTAGCCAAGTCATTTTTCAGAACCTAATAAAAAAAATATTAGGCCCCGCTGTTTTTATAATTATATTTTTTTTATTAGTTCAAAGCAGTAAAAGTATACAACCTTTTCCCATTCGTAATATTAGATTAATAGCTACATTTCAGCATTTGGAGCCCCAAAATATCCGTTTTCTTATTGCATCCTATACCCCAAGGGGATTTTTTGCTTTTAATCCCCAAGAATTAAGTAAAGATCTTTTGCGTATTCCATGGGTGCATGATGTGTCAGTACAAAAAATTTGGCCAGATCGTGTTGTTATTCATTTAGGAGAGCAACACCCAGTCGCAATTTGGAATAACAAATTTTTATTGAACCAAGATGGACAAATTTTTCAACCAAAGGGAGGTTCTTTTCCTGCTGGTTTAGCGCACCTTTTTGGTCCAGATGATTCTTCTGTAGAGGTTTTACAGAATTATCTTGTTATTAAGCAAGTTGTACAATCTCTTGGCTATTCTAATATTAGTGAATTAGCTGTTGATGAATATCAAAGCTGGCGCTTGCTTTTACCGAATGGTTTAACTCTTTTGCTAGGATCGCAAAGTGTTTTAGATCGGCTAAAATTGTTTACGCACCTTTATCCAAAAATTCATAATACGAATAAATCAGCAAAAATTGCTGACCTACGTTATAAAAACGGTTTTGCAATTCAGTGGGAAGATACTATGGGATCTTCTACTTATGTTGCTAAAAGTGATACACAAAGCCCAGATTAACTATACCGTGACTGATAGCAAATTTGTTTGCATAAGTGATTCCACTAGTTGAGTCCATAAAGTCTTTATTAGAATTAAAATAGGATGTGTAGGTATAGTCGCAACGCATACTAAAGCTATCGCTAAGGAAAAATTCTACGCCCAACCCAGCACGCCAACCAGGTAAAAAGCTCTTAAAATCATCTATATGGCTATTTGCAGGAGTAGAACCGGTTACCTTTAAATAACTGCCGGCCAACCCTAAATTCAGGAAAACAAGAAATTTTTGGTTCACAAGATATCCTGGTTTAAAGTCAATATTTAGAGTTGCCGGTATTTGATAAGAAACAAGGCTAGAATCATCAGAAGCAGAAAATTGCTTTTTTCCGCGCATGTAGTTGAATAGAAGCTGTGTTTCCCAACCTAAATATATTCCACTAAAGGTTTTTCCAGATCCAAACAAAAGTCCAGTAGAGATTTGTGGACTAGAAATATCGGCTTTGGCTTTATTTTGTGTGCCAGGGTAAGTGACCGTACGGTCTATGGAGAGAGAGGGTATTCCTATTTGCCAACCAACGTAACTGTGGCTTAAGAAAGGCGGTTCCAGTTTAGAAGCATAAGTATCAACATAGGCGGGGTCTGGTTGAAGTTTTTCGCCAGCGGCTGGGAAAACGCTTTCTGTGTTTTCAGCATAAGCTGTCATTGCAATACCAAAGATTGCAGCAGCGCACATTGTACGTAAAATATTTGTTTTCATAGTTTGCATTCTCAGTATTTATGGGTTGTAATGATTATAAGTATCTTATAAAATCTCATTCCCCGCAAGTGGCTTTCTGGTAAATTATCCAAAAAGAGAAAAAACAACTTATGCGACCAGCAGCAAAAAATGCCGAAATTTTAAATTTTCCAGCTCGGAATAGCACAACTGAGCAGCAGGGCTTGAGTAGCTTTGTAGAAAAAGCGTATCTAAACTATTCTATGTACGTTATTTTGGATCGAGCTTTACCTCATATAGGCGATGGCTTAAAGCCGGTACAGCGGCGCATTGTCTATGCAATGTCTGAGTTGGGCCTGAAAGCCCATGCAAAGTACAAAAAATCAGCACGTACAGTTGGTGATGTTTTAGGTAAATATCATCCACATGGTGATACGGCTTGTTATGAAGCTATGGTTCTAATGGCGCAGCCTTTTTCTTATCGCTATCCATTGCTGGATGGTCAAGGAAACTTCGGATCTATGGATGATCCTAAATCTTTCGCTGCTATGCGTTACACAGAAGCGCGTCTTTCTCCTTATGCTGAATTATTACTATGCGAGTTAGGGCAGGGAACAGTTGGGTGGAGTAATAACTTTGATGGAACATTACAGGAACCACTTTTATTGCCGGCAAGAGTGCCGAATATTTTGCTTAATGGAACAACCGGTATTGCAGTTGGTATGGCCACAGATATCCCACCGCATAATTTATGCGAAGTAGCAGCGGCTTGTATATATTTATTAGACGAGCCAGAAGCAGATTTAAAAAGCATTTGTGAGATTTTACCGGGACCGGACTTTCCAACTGAAGCTGAGATTATTACCCCCAAAGAAGAGCTTTATGCAATGTATGAGAGCGGTAATGGCTCAGTGAGAATGCGCGCCACTTATGTTCAAGAAGGGGAAGAGGTAATTGTTACGGCTTTACCTTATCAAGTGTCGGGGGCAAAAGTACTAGAACAAATTGCTGCTCAGATGCAAGCCAAGAAATTACCCCAAATCGTTGACCTTCGCGATGAATCGGATCATGAAAGTCCGACCCGGATTGTCATTGTACTTCGTTCTAATCGTGTGAATATCGAAGAACTGATGGATCACTTATTTGCAACTACCGACTTGGAGCACAATTATCGCGTAAACTTAAATGTGATTGGTTTAGATGGTCGGCCACAAGTAAAAAGCTTAATCACAATTTTGCGAGAGTGGTTGAAGTTTCGTACTTTAACGGTGGAAAAACGCCTTAAATTTCAGTTGGAACATATCTTAGAAAGGCTGCATATTTTACAAGGTTTGATGATTGCTTACCTTAATATAGACGAAGTTATTGCTATCATCCGTCGTGAAGATAAACCTAAAGCAGAATTGATGGCACGGTTTCATTTAAGTTCTGAGCAAGCAGACGCTATTTTAGATTTGAAATTGCGTCATTTAGCTAAATTAGAAGAGCAGCAAATAGCTGCAGAACAGGAAAAACTTGCTAAAGAAAGAGAGATGTTAGAAAAAACCTTAGCAAGCAAAGCGCTCCTTCGTAAGATGGTTCGCGGTGAACTTTTAAAAGACTCTGAGAAACATGGTGATTCTAGGAGGTCCCCATTAGTTGTTCGAAAAGAAGCTTGTGCTATACGCGAAGAAGAGATGACGGCGGTTGAACCAGTTACAATAATTTTGTCGCAGCAAGGTTGGGTAAGAGTTGCAAAGAGTCATGCTATAGATGCATCCTCTCTAAGTTATAAAGCTGGAGATGCTTTGAAGATGGCGGTAGAAGGGCGGAGTAATCAGTTAGCGGTATTTTTAGATTCTGCTGGACGCAGTTATTCTATCCCGGTTAACAAATTACCGTCCGCTCGTGGTCAAGGTGAGCCATTAACCAGTAAACTGAATCCTTCTCCAGGAGCTCAGTTTGTTGCTGTACTTATTGGTAATCCAGGGGATCAATATTTGATTGCTAGCGACTTAGGGTATGGGTTTATTGCAAAATTATCTGATTTCTATACAAAAAATCGTGCTGGTAAAGCATTGATCAACGTTACAAACGGCGCGCAAGTTTTAGTGCCAAAAAAAATAGGTGATATCGAAAACCAATATTTAGCAGTAGTTACGAATATTGGTAAGTTGCTGATATTTCCATTGGCCTATTTGCCAATTTTGGCACGTGGAAAAGGTAATAAAATTATTCATATTCCGCCAGCAGAATTTGCCAAACATGCAGAATTCGTGCAAGATTTGGCGGTTTTGGGCGAGCAAGATAAGTTAATTATACAAGCCGGTCAACGTGATTTAACCCTTACATTTGCGAATTTAGCTAATTATCAAGGGGAGAGAGCGCGACGTGGTAGCAATTTACCGCGTGGTTTTGCGCGCGTTGATTCCTTAAAAGTTATAAATATTGAAGCAATTTCTGAAAATTGAAGCTCCGAAGGGGTGGTATAAGATATAGGGCTGGGAAAAATATGCAACAACAAAAAAAATACGTTTTAGTTTTAAATTGTGGTAGTTCGTCAGTTAAGTTTGCTGTTATTGATCCTAAAAGCACAGAAGTATTTCTGAGCGGTATTGTGCAGTGTATTGGCATGGATAACGCCAGTATTCGCTGGAGTGATCAGCAAGGCAAAAAACAAGAGCATTCTTTAAATTCGCACGAATATTCTGATGCTTTCATTGCTGTTGTAAGTCTGATCAAAAAATACGCTTTAGATGATACTATTTTGGCTGTTGGTCATCGCGTTGTGCACGGTGGAGAGAAATTTACCCAGTCAGTTTTGATTGATGAGAGAGTGATAGGTGCTATCCGCGATTGCTGCCGATTGGCGCCACTTCATAACCCAGCAAATTTATCTGGTATTAAAGCAGCGCAAAAAGCTTTTCCTGGTTTGCCACAAGTTGCAGTATTTGATACTGCCTTTCACCAGACCCTGCCAGAATATGCTTACTTATATCCAGTGTCATATGATCTCTATAAAGAGCATGCTGTGCGTCGTTATGGATTTCACGGTACTAGTCATCGTTTTGTTACCAAGCAGGCGGCGCAGGTATTAGATATGCCGCTGAAAGATACTGCTTTTATTAGCGTGCACCTTGGAAATGGGTGTAGTGCCGCCGCTGTTTTGGGTGGTAAAAGTATTGACACAACTATGGGGCTTACTCCACTTGAGGGATTAGTGATGGGGACTCGCTCTGGGGATGTGGATCCAGGTCTACACTCTTATTTAGTCGATAATTTAGGGTATGATATACACAAAGTAACTAATCTTCTGAATAAGCAAAGCGGACTTCTTGGTATTTCAGGAAAACATTCAGACATGCGTGAAATTGAAAATGCCATACAATCCGGAGATAAGAGAGCAGCCTTAGCCGCAGAAATTTTTTGCTATCGTTTAGCTAAACAAATAGGAGCTTTAGCTATAGTGTTGAAACGCGTAGATGCTTTGATTTTTACTGGTGGGATAGGGGAAAATTCTGATTTTATTCGTGCGAAAACAGTAGAACATTTATGTATTTTGGGGGTTGTTCTGGACAATAAAAAGAACAGTGAGCACGGGGAAAAACATCATGGCATTATTACGAAACCAAAAAGTGCTATCTGTGCACTTGTTGTACCGACAAATGAGGAATTGCTAATAGCACAGGATACAGCTGCAATAGTTGGAGTATGATAATATTATGAATCAAACTAAGCGTCCATTGCCTATTCTGTTGGTTCCAGCCACAGCCGATGTGGATATATATCAATCTGGATTGGATTTAAATGATTCTTTATGCCTCAATAATCTATCATCGATATTTTTTTTTCCAATTAGTGAAAAGGAACTACCTAACACTATTTCTCTTGCCAGGGCCGAAGATTTATTATTACAAAATAAATTCGATCAGCTTTTAGAGGAAATAGTTGCAAGGTACAAAAATTTTTTAGCCGACCAGTCCCCTGCGTTTATAGTAATACCTGGATGTCCGCTTGAGTCATCAAGATCTTATGCCACGGAATTGAATCAATCTTTAGTGCAAGCCCTCGATGCTGCAGTGGTGTTAGTAACTAAGGCTAGTTCCAATACCAATACAGAGCAAATGCTTTTGCAACTTAAAATTCTTCAAAATCGTTACATTAGTAATATGCCTAATCGGCTGATGCTTGGTAGTGTTATATATGTGTCTAATGGAAAGGTTCCTGAAGAAAAGACAACTATGCTGCAAGAAAAATATCAGCAGATGTTTCCTGATAGTTTTCCATTGCTGTTAACTGCATTTCAGGAGAAGAAGCAATCTGACATGCGTCAAAAGATCGTGAATTTTAGTTCATTACATCCTGTACTAGATAGGATTTATGAACCGCGAATTACGCCCCCCGTATTTTGTTCTCAGCTTATTAAAGATGCTCAGACTAAGCGGCAGAAAATTGTGCTCCCAGAGGGCGATGAGCCGCGAACCCTCATGGCTGCAAGCATTTGTGCTGAACGCGGTATTGCTGAATGTATTTTGTTAGGTGATGCGGAAAAAATTCGCATTGTTGCTACAGAGCAGAAAATTACACTTAGTGACAAATTAATAATTCTTGATCCTAAGAAAAATTATGCGAAATATCTCGCCTCTTTGCTGGAAATACGTAAGGGCAAAGGTATGACGGAAGCTGAGGCACGCGAATATTTACAGGATCCTGTTGTAGTTGGAACTATGATGTTGCAAATGGGCGAGGTAGATGGCTTGGTTTCAGGCGCTGTGCACACTACGGCGAATACCATTCGTCCGGCATTACAAATTATAAAAACTCAGCCTGACATGCGTTTAGTTTCTTCTGTGTTTTTTATGTGTTTACCTGAGCAAGTTTTGCTTTATGCGGATTGTGCCATTAATCCTAATCCAACAGCAGAAGAGTTAGCCGAAATTGCCTTACAAACAGCTGAAAGTGCGCGCTTTATCGGCTTGCCAGCTCGAGTTGCTATGCTAAGTTACAGCACGGGTAAATCCGGTTTTGGTCCAGATGTTGACAAAGTTGTGATGGCGACGGAAATTGCTAAAAAACGTCAGCCAGAATTAGCAATAGAAGGTCCGATACAATACGATGCAGCGATTGATCCAGATGTTGCTAAACTTAAGTTGCCAAATAGCGAAGTTGCAGGACGTGCCACAATTTTGATATTCCCTGATTTAGATGCTGGCAATATCGCCTGTAAAGTAGCACAACGTAGCGCCAATATTGTTTGTATTGGTCCCATGCTACAAGGTTTACGTAAACCCGTGAATGATTTATCTCGTGGTTGTTTAGTGAAAGATATTGTCTTTACAATTGCTTTAACGGCTGTTCAAGCGCAATACGCTGCAGAGCAAAGGCAAAAAAACACAGAAAGCACAGACGCGATTAATCGCGTCTGTACTTAAAATCATAACTCGTTGATTTATAAAGAAAACCCGTAGACATGTTTTTCTGGAATTTTGGGGTCAGCTTTTCCGTACACTTTTTTTCAGCAACAAAAGCAGTGGTAACGTAGTCAAAAAATTCCACGCAATGAAAGTAAAAACATTGATGAATGCTAGCATTTGCGCTTGTCTGCCCACCTCACTTGCAACGAGCTGTATAGCTTTAGGGTCGGTAATAGATAAGTGTAAGGTCGCTAAATAATTTATATATATTGGGTTGTAAGGATTTATAAAGCCGCTCAAATGGTTCCATGCAGTTTGGCTGTGGCGAGAAAATAGCGTCAGAATAATGGCTATACCGATGGAAGATCCCATTGTACGGATTAGGCTAAATAATCCAGCCGCTTCAGTTTTAGCAGTTTCTGGTAAGGTTGCGAAGGCCACAGCAGTAAGCGGGGCAAAAATTAGACCAATGCCAAGTCCCTGTAGCAAAGATGGCCATATTATCCAAGACATGCTGACGTCTAGTGAATAAAAAGTTCCTATCCACATACCAATAGCACCGAGGATAGTCCCTACAGCAATTAATAAACGCGGATCAAAACGAGCAATAAGCTTGCTGACTAAGATCATACTTACCATGCTAGCTAATCCGCGAGGGGAAATAGCTAAGCCAGTGGTTAAAACTGGATAGCCGAGTTGCTCTTCTAGAAACATGGGTTGAATTACCATTGTGCCGAATAGACCTAGCCCGAGCATAAGTAAAATTATGCTGGAAACAGCAAAGTTGCGGTTTTTGAAGATACGTATATCAAAAAACGCTTTTTTCTGATGCTTTAATTCGCGAACGATAAAGCCAGTCAAGCCAATGAAAGCTAAAGTAGCTGCGATTTTTATGTTTGTAGCACTAAACCAATCTTCGCGATTTCCGCGATCTAGAAAATATTGAGTTCCACCAACGCCTAAAAAGAGCAATACAAGTCCCAGCCAGTCCATGCGCCGATCTTTTTTTGGGGTTTCAGAAATGACATTCCAAGCTAATAAAAACGCAGCAATTCCCATGGGAACATTAACATAAAAAGTCCAACGCCAGCTGGAAACCTCAGTTAAATATCCTCCTAAAGTAGGACCTAAAATTGGTCCAAGCATAATGCCGGCTCCCCAAATAGCCATTGCTTTTCCAAGCGCTTTCGGTGGAAAAGTATCAATAAGAATTGTTTGAGAAAGTGGAACGAGGCCAGCTCCAAATATGCCTTGTAAAACACGATATAAAATAATTTCCGTAAGAGACTGCGATGTGCCACAGAGCGCAGAAGCAACAACAAAGCCGCCAATGCACCAAAGGAGATAATTTTTTCGCCCCAATCTATCGGAAAAATAGCCAGTAAGAGGCATACAAATTCCAGAAGCAACTAAGTAGCAAGTTAATGCCCAAGAGATTTGGTCTGGGGTTGCGCCTAGAGAGCTTCGCATGTGCGGTAGAGCTACGTTTACAATAGTAGTATCTAAAACCTGCATGAAAGCAGCGGACATCACAGCAATAGTGACTAATAACTGCTGTGTTTTGGAAATATTCATCTTGTATTAATAGTTACTGTAGCTGTTGAGCCAATACGGAGCGGATATTTGGGATCAGGTTTTAAAATCAAAACTTTCACAGGAATTCTTTGCGTGACTTTGATCCAGTTACCAACCGCGTTTTGTGCTGGCAATAACGAAAACGCTGTGCCGCTGCCATAACTTATGCTTTCCACAACAGCAGCAAAAGTATGATCAGGATACATATCAACTACAACTTTAGCCTTTTGTTGCGGTTTAATATTTTTCAATTCTGTTTCTTTGAAATTGGCATCGACCCAAAATTGTGAGTCACTAACTAGGGCAAATAAAGCCTGGTTAGCGTTTATCATATCTCCCTCACGGAGGGTTACATTGCTAATCCAGCCGCTATCGGGCGCAAGAACTTGTGTGTAGCCTAAATCTAGTTCCGCCTGAGCTAGATTCGCTTTGGCCAAGGCTACGGAAGCTTCCGCGCTTTTAAAATTACTTAAAGCCGTGTCATTATCTTGTTTGGCGGCGGCCTTTACTTTGGTCAGCTCATTGGTTCTCCAAGATATAAGTTTGTAGTTTTCTAACGTTGCTTCCTCTTTTTGCAATTGTGCTTGTGCTTTCAGAAGAGAAACTTTAAAAGGGGATTGATCTAATTCAAACAGCAGTTGTCCCTTGGTTACATATTGATTATTTTGGACTGAAATTTTGGTTACTCTTCCCGAAACTCTGGCTGATACTTGTACCACGTTTGCATTGACATAAGCGTCGTCAGTGCTGACGTATTTGTGGTTTACAATTAAATAAATTACGCCAAAAGAAAGCACAGCAGCAACTATTGCCCCCAATATTTTTTTCCGCCAAGGATGGGGGTTTTTAACCTTGTGCAATAGCGCTATAAAGTATGCTTGGAGAGTATGTAATTTAGAGTTCATCTGGTCTTTACTTCTGTTTATCTAAAAGAGAGCGAAATCTTTCATTTGTTATGTTGCGTAGTTCTTCATCTGAAACCCATGGTTGGTGCAGCTTAGCTGATAGTTCCGTGTCGATTTTGCCCTGTAAGATAAGTTGTTTTCCCGCGGTGCGCAAGTTTATATAATATGCCTTAGCTTTTTCTTGCATACTTTCTATTTTTAAAAGCCCAGCGGCTGGTTTTAGTATTTCGCCCATATATTCGATATTGCCTTCTGCCGCCAGGTGTTTCAGTGTTTGAACTAAAGGAACAAAATGTTTTTCTTCAGGGAAGGCGCAGCTTCCCACGAAGAGCATTTTTTGAGGCGTAGTTCTAATGTAACGTTTTGGGTGTGTCGTGAGATTATTACCAGAAGTGTTTTCTTCAAAAAATGGCATAGCAAGGGGTAGGCCACGATCTAGAAAGTCTTTCATTAATCCAGTCATAGAGAAAACATACAAAGGAGTTGCACATATCAGTAAATCAGCGTTTTTTCGCTTCTCTAATAATGATGCCATATCGTCGTTATGTATACATTTACCGGGTGTTTGAAACCAACAATGGACGCAGCCAATACAGTGTTTGATATTTAATTTATTTAAATAAACAGTTTCAGTGGTTGCGCCAGCGTCTTCCATGCCTCTTAGGAGAGGTTGTAAAACAAGATCAGTATTTCCGAGGCTGCCGTGCGGCGAACCGTTAATTGCTAATATATTCATTTAGACCTCCGATAATTGCGATACCACTTAGGAAACCAAATAGTAAAAAATAGAGCGCATAAACTAGAACCATTGGTTAAAAAACTGATTAGTAAAGGGGAAGATGGATGAATTTTATTTAAAATATTTATGCATAAATTGAATGTAAATGACATTCCCCAGGCGAAAGTCAAAGCTTGATTAATAAAAATAAAAGCAGGGTGTTGCCATTTTTCTTTAGCAACCTGTAATCGGGCATATTGCAACGTAAAAGGCTTGCCAATAGCAAGAGACCCCAATGCTAGACAAGCTAAAGCGCTGTTTACCAAAATTCCCATATATACAGCCAAAAACTGTAGATCAAATACGACCACACCCAAGAATATCAATGTAAAAAATATTAATGTGCACCACGGTAGAATAAATTTTCTTTTTAAATCTTTGTAGTTGGTTATTGCCGTCAATAGTAGCAGCGCTGTGATGCCGACTTTTAGCTGAGTTAAAGTATGTAGTGGCAATATATAAAACAGAATCCACGGTAGAAATCCTAGTAATACTCCCATTGGCATGACTATCTCCCAAGCGATTTCTTTAAGTTTTTTAAAATCGCATCGCACCACGCGATTTCAGCTTGGGTGGTGAAGATGCCGTGGTCAATAGTGATTAGCCAATATGGGAAATCTTCTCTGTTTTTATGTTGTTGTTCGAGGTGTTTTTTGGTTGAGGTTAAAAATTCTAAATTTTCTTCCGCTTTACGTTGTCTTTGTAAGATAAGTTTTTGGCATTCTTCTTCTGCCATGTTTTTGCCGAAGAATAGTTTCAACAAGAGCTCATCACGCGGTGGATGGCGAGTGGCAGGAGTGGGGAGCCATTCTTGCAAAACTCCCAGCCCCTTTTTTGTAAGACTATAAATTTTGCTGTTGTGTTTGCTATCGTTCGCTTCATCCTCACAAGCAACAGCGCCGTCTTTCAGTAAAGCAGCTAAGTTCGGATAAATTTGCCCAGCACTTTCTGACCAAAAATTGGCGGTCGTTTTTTTGATCGTGCTGTGGATTTCATACCCAGACATAGGCCTGATCGCCAGCATGCCGAGGATGATATATTTAGTCTTGTTAATTCTAGCCATATTTGCTATTATACATCTAAAAGATATATCTTGTAAAGCGTTATATTTGTCCAAAAACATGTCTACAGGTTTTCTTTATAAATCAATATGTTATATTTTGTAGAGACGCGATTAATCGCGTCTTTGTTTCTAAGCCTGGGATTTTGTGTAAATTGGTAAAATAACGCTATTTATGCTATTTTGCGGTCTTAAGTGTTATTTTGATAAGATAATGATTTTGCGGGAAAACAATGTCGATTTTGCGTAATATTTACAGTCTGTTGTTCTATTTAGCCCTGCCATTTATTCTTTTACGTTTGCAATGGAAAGGGCGGAAAAATCCGGCTTATAAAGAGCGCTGGAATGAAAGACTGGCGTGGTATCCCAAGGAAACACAATTATCTTCTAGTATCTGGATTCACGCAGTTTCTTTGGGCGAATCTGTCGCAGCTATTCCTCTAATTAAAGCTCTACAAGCGCGCTATCCGGAAGAAAAAATTATTGTGACCAATATGACACCGACAGGAGCGGAAAAAATTCGCGCTACCTTTGGTGATGAAGTACTGCAGCTCTATGTTCCATATGATTATCCGGGCGCAATAAAGCGCTATCTGCGTCATTTTAATCCGCGCCTTTTAATTATTATGGAAACTGAATTGTGGCCGAATTTGTTATATTACTCAGCGAAAAAAAATATTCCTGTTTTATTGGCCAACGCGAGATTGTCTCCGCATTCGTTTAATAATTATTTACGTTTTAAACCGTTAGTTAGCAAGATGCTTTCTTGTATTACTAATGTTGCCGCGCAAAGTGCAGCCGATGGCGAGCGCTTTCTAGAATTAGGCTTAACTAGAGAAAAGCTTATTGTTGCGGGAAATATTAAATTTGACTTAAATGTGGCGGAAGAGGTGTACAAAGCCGCGCAAACACTGCAACATAATTGGAAATTGTCGGATTCGCGTCCGGTTTGGATTGCTGCCAGCACCCATCCGGGGGAAGAAGAAATTATTCTTTCAGCCGCTAAGCGAGTTCTACAAACTTTGCCAGATGCATTATTAATTTTAGTACCGCGGCATCCCGAACGCTTTAATGACGTTGCGGCGCTATGTGCAAAGCAAGGTTTTAACTGCGTGCGCTATAGCGAAAATCCGATGGTTTCGACGGATACTCAAGTTATTATTGGGGACACAATAGGCAAATTGTTGAGTTTTTATGCGCTAGCCAAAGTTGCTTTTGTGGGTGGAAGCTTGGTTCCAATTGGTGGGCATAATCTTTTAGAGCCAGCGGCTCTCGGTGCAGCTGTATTGACAGGACCGGAGTTACATAATTTTCGTGAAATAAGCGAGCTTTTACTGACTTCCAAGGCGTTAATTTTGGTCAAAAATGATAGTGATCTAGTTGAACAAGTGCTGAGACTGTTGCAGGATAAAAGCTCCAATGCAATAATGGTGAAGGCTGGGAAAGAAGTTATTGCACAAAACAAAGGTGCTTTAAACGGGTTAGTTGCTTGGGTGGAAAAGAACTATTCTAATAAACAATAAATGAGGGATTTACAATGAGCGAACATATTATTAATGCTAATGATGCTAACTTTGCGGCTGAGGTTTTAGAAACACCAGGGTTGGTTTTGGTGGATTTTTGGGCGCCGTGGTGCGGACCTTGTCGTATGTTGGCGCCGACTTTGGAAGAAGTAGCAACAGAGCAAGCAGGAAAAGTGAAGATTGTAAAAGTTAATGTTGATGAAAATGGATCTACGGCTGCGACTTACGGTATTCGCAGTATTCCAACAATGATTCTTTTTAAAGATGGTCAAGTTGTTACAACGAAAATTGGCCTATTGAGTAAAATACAAATAGAAGCATTACTAAAAGAGCATAGCAACCCATGAGCATTTTAATTTTATTGTTTATTAACAACAATCAAGAGCCCCGAAGGGGTGGAATAAGATAGCCCAGTCCAAGCGGATCACGCGTTTCGCGTGAGAGCGTCGGGCTGGGGGGAAGATTGAGAATCGCAAAAACAATTTTAGTTATTTTTTATTTTTGAGTTAACACACATGCAACATAAAGATTTTTTTGAGCGTAGAAAGCGCTTTTGCCAAACAATTGGCAAAGGTGCAATAGCAATTTTAATGTCCGCTAAAGAGGCGGTCATGAGTTCCGACTCTACTTATCCATACCGCCAAAACAGCGATTTTTATTACCTAACGGGATTTACTGAATTTGATGCTATAGCTGTTTTTATTCCAGGGCGGAAAGAAGGTGAGTATATATTATTTAGTCAAGTTAGTGATCCAGAAAAAACTATTTGGACAGGCGAAGTAGTTGGCCAAAAGCGCGCTTGTACTGAATATGGAGCTGATCAAGCTTTTCCTATTGAAAAAGCTGCAGAGATGATTCCAGGGTTCATTTTAAATAAAAAACATTTGTACTTTGATGTTGGGTATCACGAAGAATTTGACTGGCAAGTGATAGAATGGCTGAAGCAAGCGCGTCGTAAAATTCGTTTGGGACAAAATGCTCCTGATGATTTTTCTTATACTGGAAAAATTCTTCATGAAATGCGTATGCGTAGTTCCGCCTATGAAATAGATTTATTAAAAAAATCTGCCAAAATCGCCGTGGACGCTCACATACGCGCTATGCGAGCTTGTAAGCCTGGAGTGCGCGAATACGAGATTGAAGCCGAACTGTGTTATGAATATTTTCGTCAGGGCGGAAAGCTTATGGCATTTGAACCAGTAGTTGCAGCTGGCAAAAATTCCTGTGTTTTGCATTACACTAAAAAAAATGAGCTGTTAAAAGATGGTGACTTGGTGTTGATAGATTCTGGCGTTGATTATCAATATTACACTTCTGACATTACACGTACTTTACCTGTTGGTAAGAAATTTACTTCAGCGCAAAAGGCAATTTATCAGGCTGTATTAGATGCGCAGTTAGCTGTGATTCGCAAGGTTCGTCCAGGTGTTAGATGGCATGAGCTGCAAGAAACCTCAGAGAAAGTTATTACTGAAAAGTTATTAGCCTTGGGAATTTTATCAGGAAAATTAGATAAGCTTTATAAGGAACAAGCTTTTAAGCCGTTTTATATGCATCGTATCGGGCATTGGTTGGGTATTGATAACCACGATGTTGGTAAATATGCCCTTGATGATGATTGGCGCATATTAGAACCAGGAATGAGCTTTACTGTAGAGCCTGGTATTTACATATCACCAAATACCAAGGGAATAGATAAAAAGTGGTTGGGTATTGGTGTTCGTATTGAAGATGATATTTTGGTAACGAAAGGCGGTTGTGAGGTATTGACCGACGCAGTTCCGAAAACAATAGAAGAAATTGAAAAAATTAAATAAACAATCAAGGAATGGAAAAATCGGATAAAAACATGAAAAGGAAACGTATAAAAATCAAAAAAGATCCCTTCTATAAACGCGAAGCGGAAAAATATGAGAATCCTATTCCAAGTCGCGAGTTTATTGCAGAACATCTAGAAGAGCTTGGGCGTCCGGCTAGCTATAGTCATTTTATTCGCGCATTTAATCTTGAAGATCCTGAAAGTCAAGAAGCACTTGGGCGACGCTTAAAGGCTATGCTGCGCGATGGACAGCTTATAGAAAATCGTCGTGGTAGCTATGCTTTAGCAAAGCAAATGGCATTGGTGCGAGGGCGCGTTTCGGTACATAAAGAGGGTTTTGGTTTTTTACATCCAGAAGATGGTAGCGAAAAAATTTTTCTCCCTCCTCATCAGCTGCGCAGTGTTTTTCATGGTGATCAGGTTTTAGTTAGTATTTCTGAGGAAGATTCACGCGGACGACGCAATGGAAATATTGTGGAAATTTTGGAGCGTGGTCTAACTCAGGTTGTTGGGAGATATTCTAAAGAAGATGGCGTGGCATGGGTAGAGCCTCTAAACAAACACATCAATCACGAAGTTTTAATTCCGCCAGGTAAAGAAGGTGGGGCTAGGTTAGGGCAGATTGTTGTTGCCGATATTATTTCTTATCCAAAAGGTCGCCAGCATGCTTTAGGGAAAGTAGCGGAAATTTTGGGCGAACATATGGCGCCTGGCATGGAAGTGGACATTGCTATACATGCTTTTGGACTGCCGCATGTTTGGTCAGACGAGGTGTTAGCAGAATCGGAAAAGTTTGCTAAAACAGTTACAGAGAGTGATAAGAAGGGGCGTAAAGATTTAACTGATTTGCCATTTGTTACTATCGATGGTGAAGATGCGAGAGATTTTGATGATGCTGTTTATTGTGAGAAAAATTCTGCTGATAATTCTTTTCATCTTTATGTGGCCATTGCGGACGTAAGTCACTACGTGAAAATCAATACGCATCTTGATCAAGAAGCGTGGAATAGAGGAACTTCGGTTTATTTTCCAGGCGCTGTGATTCCGATGTTGCCGGAAGCGCTTTCTAATGAACTATGTTCCCTGCGCCCAGCCGTAGAGCGTCTGGTTCTGGTTTGTGACATGGTCGTTACTCAGGAGGGAAAAGTTAAACACTTTTCTTTTTATGACGCAGTGATTCGGTCACAGGCGCGCCTAACTTATACGCTTGTGGCTGCTATGTTAGATGGAAAAAGTTCTAAACAGCCCGCTTTGCTGCCTTATCTAAAGGCTCTGCGCGATGTTTATTTGGTTTTGAAAAAAGAGCGACAAATTCGTGGCGCTTTAAATTTTGATTTGCCAGAAACACGTATTATTTACGGCAAAGGTCGTAAAATTAAGAAAATTATTCCGTTTGAGCGTAACTTTGCACATGAGCTGATCGAGGAATGCATGTTGGCTGCAAACGTTTCTACAGCTAAGTTTTTAGCGCAAGCGAAGGTGCCGTTTTTATATCGAGTACATCCTGGTCCAGATATGGAAAAACTGGATCAGCTGCGCTTTTTCTTAGGCGGCTTGGGAATTAAATTACCCGGTAGTAAACAAACGCAGCCAGGTGACTATGCTAAACTCTTGACTATGCTTGCGGGTCGTCCAGATGAACACATGCTAAATATGATTATTTTGCGTTCTTTGCAGCAAGCGATCTATACGCCAGATAACGCGGGGCATTTTGGTCTTGCGTACAAGGAATATACTCATTTTACATCACCTATTCGTCGCTATCCGGATTTGTTAAATCACCGGGCTATTAAATATGTACTTTCTAAACAAAAATCTAATCAGTATCCATATGATCATGCGGCTATAAACAATTCTGGTGAGCATTGTTCAATGACAGAACGTCGTGCTGATGACGCAACGCGCGATGCAATTGGTTGGCTCAAGTGTGAATATATGCTGGATAAAGTCGGAAAAACTTACGATGGTGTTATTTCCGGAGTAATGAACTTTGGTGTTTTTGTGGAGCTAAAAGAAGTTTATGTTGAAGGGTTAATACATATTACGTCTCTGCAAAATGACTATTATCGTTTTGATCCAGTACGGCATTGCTTGGAAGGCAAGCGCACACGTAAGTGTTACCGGATAGGAGATCAGGTGCGCATTGTAGTTGCTCGTGTGGACTTAGATAGCCGTCAGATAGATTTTGCTCTAGCATAATTTTCCATCTTTCTTTTTTATGAAAAATAACTTAATCGAAACAAATAATTTTTGGATTTATGGTCTGCATGCAGTGCGCACATTTTTGCAAGTGTGTCCAGAGGATGTTGCTGTGTTATATTGGGCGCGACAGCAACATGATCCCATTTGGCTCGAAATAACTAATATTGCTACGAATCATAAAATTAATTTAAAAATAGTTAGTGCGCGTGAGTTAGAAGCACTTTTGCCACAAGTCAATCATCAGGGTATTGCTTTACAAAGAAAACCCAGTTCAGTTGCGGCTTACAGCGAAGTAAACTTAGAAGCTTTATTAGAAAACCTCCAAGAACCGCCATTTTTACTGCTTTTAGATGGCGTACAAGATCCGCACAATTTAGGTGCTTGTTTAAGAACAGCGAACGCAGCTGGCGTACATGCCGTTATCGCGCCTAGAGACAAAGCCGTTGGTATTACCCCAGCTGTTCGCAAAGTTGCCTCCGGGGCAGCCGAAATTACGCCATTTATTCAAGTGACAAATTTGGCTAGAACTATGGAGATGCTAAAAGAGCGGGGTATTTGGCTCTATGGAACACTTCCGGAGGGGGAAAAAAGTATTTACGATACGGATTTATCTGGGCCAATGGCATTTGTTCTTGGCGCTGAAGGCCAAGGTTTACGCCGTCTGACGCGTGATTTATGTGATTTTTTGGTAAATATCCCCATGGCTGGTACGGTTGGAAGCTTGAATGTTTCAGTCGCAACTGGAGTTTGTTTGTTTGAGGCAAGAAGGCAGAAATGTCATGTGATCTCGAGATAATGGAAAACATGGGATTGTTTTTTATTTTCCTTAATCAACTTTCGATTTGCTAGTCGCGCTAAAAACATTGTCTGTGTTCGTAATTTTGATACAACCCTACTCGCGGGATAGTCTTCGCTGTTCTTGCGTGTGTGAACTTGAGGTTAAAAAATGAAGAATCAAACGTTTGGTATATCTTCCCAGATCGAGTTTTCACCAGGACACTCTCCTCAACTTGTAGCTGCATCTGCTGCTTCAAATTATATCAAATCGCAATCGCTCGCCTTCCTTTCTGGTAGTCCTGCTCGTCCAATGCCATGTGATGGAAGTTTTTCTTTAGATAGTCCCCAAAACCAATGGAGTTATCTTCGTTATACTGAGGGTCCAGGTGATGCTGCTTGGATGGCAGAAAAAAACAACAGTTATGGTTCCCCTGTAGATATAGAACAGCTGAAAAAGAAAAATTATGGTTTATCAGGTGAAATGGCCTTTGTTGCTTGTTGGGAGGCGGTCAGTTCTTACATGGAAAATCGTAGTAATGGTACCAATGCTGACAATCCACCACGCTTCATGCCCATGGATGGGAAAATTTCTCTCGTTGGTCCTAAAACTAAACCCAACAAAGGAAATAAAATTCGTTACGATGAGGGTCCAGGCGATCACGACTGGATGAAAGAGCGAGATCGAAAGTACATAGCACGTTTAGAACGCGAGGGAACTCTCAAGCAGCTCGAACCTGAAGTTTGGCAGCAAAGACAAGTTGCGGTAACAACATCTTCTTCTACAACTACGTCCTCTAGTTCGTCGTCAAGCCAACCGCCGCAAGTGAAAAAAGAGGAACAAATTGCAGCGATGGCAACATCGTCTACAGCAACAACCACTACGAGGTCAACAATGAAGAATCAAACGTTTGGTTTAAGTTCATTACGTCTCGACGCCGTCGACATTACCCCTCTCGGTCAGAAATGGAATAACCCTCGATCGGAAGCATTAGATCGAGGTATGTTAAAAAGAGATGAATTTTTAAGTTTTGAATGGGGAACAAGTTTTGATGGGTGCATAGGATACAAAGAAAATCGGCTTAATGGTATAGAGGTAGATTCTCCTGCAAGACCATTTCCTAATGATGGGATTTATACTCGTTACTGTTATGGTTTGCCTGTTAGTGGTGATTACAAGGTACGTTATACAGAAGGTCACCTCGATCACGCCTGGATGGAGGAACGTGACTGCAATTACGTCGCACGTCTGGAGCGAGAAGGATGTTTACAAACGAAGGAAAATTATGTTTGGACTGAAAGGCAGGCTGCATTTACACGAGCATTTCAACAGTTACAGCAAACTGCTTTAACAACGTTTGATTTAACAACTATTATTTTACGTCCATCCGCACAATCTGGTTTATCCGAAAACCTTTTCAGTGGTATGCATCTTCAGCTTGAGGAATTGCGCCAAATTTTTAAAACCGTGCAGCAGAATACTTCGTTACGGGCTTTACAACTTGGAGCTGCTGCAGGTAGCTTGAACTTAGCAGCTGCAATGGAATTGGCGGATTTGGTTACTGCGCGTCCGAATCTTACAATCCAACCACGACCACAAGATTTACCAGTTGTAAGGGATATTTTAGCTCAGCGTGCCGTTGAGAAAGCCAAGGAGCAGGAAAAAATAGCTAAAGAAACTGTAGAACACACGTGGCATGAACGAGCAGAAAAAGAACGGCAGGAAAAAGAAAAACTAACCAAAGAAGTAGCAGAGCGTGTCGAACGCGAGAAACAGATGACCAAACAAATAGGAGAACTGCAAGGGCGTATAGCAAAAACCGAACAAGAAAAAACGAGATACGAACAAGAAAAGTCAGCAACAGAAAACGTGGAAAAGTCTGGGTACAAGTGTTTTCTATCCGGCAAAATTATGCTTGAACCTGTGGTTGCTGCGGATGGAGAGTCTTATGAACGGGAAGAAATTACGCGCTGGTTTACAGCTCATGATAATAGTCCCAAGACTAATGCAATTTTACCACACAAAAACGTCACGCCGAACAATGCAATGCAACGCACAATTGCGCGTTTTCTTAGTACCCATTCTGAACTTTGGACAGGCGAAGAAGTTTATAGTTCAGAAAATTTGCGGTTAGCTCTAGTTCAAGCGGTACGTGATAAAAAACATGCTGATGTAGGACGTATTCTCGATCTTGATAAGCGATTTTTAACTAAAAATCTAACAGGTACACAGAACTTATTAGCTTTAGCCTTGGAGAGTAGCGGTGAAGTTTTGCAAGTAGTACTTACCGGGTTGGGGGATAGATTTGATAAGTTACCAGAAATCACTAAGGTTGAGTGTTTCCGAACTGCCGCTCTTAAAATAGGCGCAACAGGTGCACGGCTTATTGCAACACGGCTTAACTGGCAAGCAGCTGCCCTGCAAGAACAGTTCAGAGAAGCAGTCGATGCTAATAATCCACAACTAGCAGCGGTATGTTTAGATCTTGGTGCTAACTTAGAAAAAACACATGCTAGCGGACGTCCTTATTTGCATTACTTGGTTGAAAACCAACGATATGAAATGCTTAAGCTATTTATAGAACGCGGTTTTGATCGTAATATGCCAGATAATATAGGCACAGCCTTGCATTTGGCAGTGTCAAAAACTGATAAAAAAGCGCTGACTGTTTTATGCAAAACAGTTGGCACAATTAAGCTCGAGCCCGATGTGAAAGACAATGAAGGTTATAGCGCGCTACATCGAGCCATTAAACTTCCTAACCCGCCTGGACGTGTGGATTGTGTAACAGAGTTGCTCCAAGCCGGTGCTAATTTTGAGTTGCCTACGCCGCCAGTACCAGTCAAGGGGCAGCGTCGGTTTTTGGGTATGTTATCATCCAAGCAACCACTCACACCTTTGCATTATGCATTTGAACTTGAATGTTTCGATGTTATTCCAGCGCTAATCAATATCGGTGTTAATTTAGAAACACCAGATAACCTTGGTAATACAGCTTTGCTTAGAGCTATCAAGGCAAAACTCCCAGATCTAGTACAACAAATGTTATGTCGAGTTTCAAATCCTGGACTTTTAACTGCAACTAACAAGGCTGGTGAAAGTGCGCTTAATATTGCTGGACAATCAGGTGAAATGGCTGATTTAATTAAAAGGTTGAATACCAAACCTGCGACAACGAGTTCCGTTGAGCCCCAAATCAAGGAACAAAAGTTGCTTGAAACACTAAAGACACAGCACGAAGAAGTTATGTCCAAACTAACCCGAGTAGAAAAAGTTGGAGAGGAAGTTAAAGAGGATGTGCAAGTTGCCGCAGCGATACTCAATGCGGGAATTGGTCATGTTGTTCAGTTAGAGTCGCAGCTTTCTCCAACATATCCAGCTAGTCTATCATCGGGTTTAGGTAGTTTGAGCGTTTTTGCTAATACTAATTCAACAAATACGCAAGCGCCTACCAGTAGTCCTAACTCCAGCACAACTTTGCCACCGATAGAGCATAAGAACTAGAGATGGTTTGAGTTGGTTATTGTTGGTCGTTAAAAAAGTCGATAAGTGTCTCAATTTCTTCCCAGGGTAGGGCGATTATTTTATCGTCTAATTTCCTTGCTCTAGCACACCTACAAACAACGTACCCAGTTTGCAGATTGTAATCATCTAAGAAGGTCTTTAAGTGGCGTAAATCACTGATGTTAGGCTTGTTGGTCCACTTTACTTCTATTGGTAAGATTTTATCATTTTGGTTGAGAATCCAATCTACTTCGCGACCTTCCAAGTCTCGCCAAAAATTTAAAGTAATTTTTGGGAATTTATTTCTAATTAGCCTCAATAACTCTAAACCCACGAATTGCTCAAATAGGAATCCCATGTTTGTGCTAGGTAATTTGTTGCCTTCTGCAGCAGCCAGTCGTCTAACGCCTAAATCAAAAAGCAAATATTTACAGGATTTAACTAAGCGTTTTCTAGCAGAAATTTTTTTGGAAAAAGGTTCTATACGTTCAGCTATTAGGCAATCTTCTAAAATTTGGTAGTAGGCAGCGACAGTTGTTTGTGCTACTCCAATATCCCCAGCAATGTTATTTAGGTTGGCTAGCTGGCCAGATTCGGCTGCCGCTAAGTGTAAAAATTTAGCAAAATCGCCCAGTTTGCGTACAAGGGCCTCTTGACGGACTTCTTCTTCCAAGTAAGTTGTGACATAACTTCCTAAGTCTTGTTCTCTGGCGGTATTATTACTGTCAGCAACAATGGCAGGTAAGGTTCCATAGATGAGTATTTCTTCAATTTTCTTATATTGTATGGGTAATTCGTTGATAGATAGTGGATCCATATGAAAATGCACCACGCGCCCGGGTAGCCAGTTACGTTGATGTTGAGTTCTGAGCTTACGAGCAGATGATCCAGTGAGGATGAACTGAGCCATTTTTCTGTCAATTAAATCTTGAGCCGCGTCCATTAGTTCTGGTATTTTCTGAATTTCGTCGACCGCAACCACAGGTATTCTGCCTAATTTTGTTGTTAGTGCCTCGATTTCTTGGGAGAAGCTTTCTATGTCACGCTCATATTGTTGTCGTAACGCTGGCCTGGCAAGATTGATGT
>JBAYJT010000003.1:0-59308 GCA_041664965.1 Gammaproteobacteria bacterium | reverse complement strand
CAATATGAGCCACACGAGCTGATGGCATGAGTGTCAAAAAAGCATCGACCATACCAATACCAGCACGAAGAATAGGCAAAATTACTGGCTTTTTACCTGTTAAGACAGGCACTTCACAACTGGCCAAAGGTGTTTTTACTATAGCCATTTTCGTCGGCAAATCTTTAGTCACTTCATAAGCCATAAGCAAGGTGATTTCATTCACCAGAGCTTTAAATTCCTTAGTATCAGTCTTCTCATCCCTCAGCATTGATAATTTATGCTGTAGTAAGGGGTGATGCACTTCGTAAAAATTGGGAAATTTAGTATTTTTTTGAATTGCCATAATTTTATCCTACAAAATTGACCTACTTAAATCTTCGTCATCAGCCAGATGCTTTAGGCGTTTATTTACATAAGATGCATCAACGCCAATTTTTTTACCCTTAGCCTTTAGCTTATGTGCATTAAAAGAAACTTCTTCTAGGAGACGCTCCAAAATTGTATGCAACCTACGCGCGCCAATATTTTCCGTGCGTTCATTAACCTGAAAGGCGATTTCCGCAACACGTCGCAAACCGTCTTCAGTAAACGTTAAATCCACACCTTCTACGCCCAATAGCGCAATGTATTGTTCCGTCAAAGAAGCTTTTGGCTCAACTAAAATACGTATAAAGTCATCCGCCGTCAATGCACTTAATTCAACACGAATCGGAAAACGCCCTTGCAACTCTGGAATTAAATCCGAAGGCTTAGAAAGGTGAAACGCACCAGATGCTATAAACAAAATATGGTCGGTTTTTACCATGCCATACTTAGTTGAAACAGTACACCCTTCTACTAAAGGCAATAAATCACGTTGCACTCCTTCGCGCGAAGGCCCGCCCACGTGTGAATGCGTCCGTTCCGTAATTTTGTCAATTTCATCTATAAAAACAATACCATGTTGTTCGACGGTTTCTAAAGCCGATTTTCTGATTGCTTCTTCATTAACCAACAAAGCCGCTTCATCTTCAGAAAGCTGCTTTAAAGCTTCTTTAACGCGCATCTTTTTCTTTTTAACACGCGCCCCGCTTAAATTTGAAAAAATGCTCTGCAATTGACTGGTCATCTCCTCCATACCAGGTGGAGTCATAATTTCCACCCCAACTCCTGGCATATTTGTATCAATCTCAATCTGCCTGTCGTCTAAGCTACCTTCTAGAATTTTTTTGCGAAAAATATCTCGTGTGGTAGAGTTTTCTTCTTGTGGATGAGAAATAGCTGATTCACTCATAGCGACTGCACCAGCAGCAAAAGGTGTGCTATTCACAGACTTTGGCAGCATAACATCCAAAACGCGCTCCACAGCTGCCTCAAAGGCACGTTGCTTCACTTTGATTTTTTCTCTTTCACGAGTTTTCTTAACTGCTGTTTCGACTAAATCGCGAATAATAGATTCAACATCGCGTCCAACATAACCAACTTCAGTAAATTTAGTAGCTTCAACTTTAATAAATGGAGCCTCTACAAAAGACGCCAAACGCCTAGCTATTTCTGTTTTTCCAGAACCAGTTGGACCTATAAACAAAATATTTTTTGGCTTAATTTCTTTACGTAGCTCATCACTAACCTGCTGTCTGCGCCAACGGTTTCTGAGCGCAATAGCTACAGCGCGCTTGGCTGCATCTTGGCTAATAATATAACGATCCAACTCTTCGACAATTTTATCTGGTGTAAGATTTTCCTGATTAGCAATCTGATTCAAGTCTAACATAAAAGAAACACTCGCTACTTGTTAGTTTTTAACTCTTCGATAGTAAAATGGTGATTAGTGTAGACGCAAATGTCGGAAGCTATGCGCAAACTCTTCTCCACAATACTACGCGCATCTAATTTGGTATTATCTAAAAGCGCCAACGCTGCGGAACGCGCAAAGTTACCACCCGAACCGATCGCCATAATTCCACCTTCTGGCTCAATAACATCACCAAGACCAGTAACCATAAGCGAAGTTTTTTTGTCAGCTACCGCTAGCATGGCCTCTAAACGCCGCAACATTTTATCCGTACGCCAATCTTTGGCGAGCTCAACAGCAGAGCGCACTAAATGCCCTTGATGCTTCTCTAGTTTAGCTTCAAAAAGATCTAGAAGTGTAAAAGCATCTGCCGTACCACCAGCAAAACCGACTATAACTGTATCATGATAAAGCAGCCGAATTTTACGTGCATTACCTTTAACGATAGTATCGCCTAATGAGACTTGACCATCGCCACCAATTGCGACTTTATCCGCACGTCGTACCGATAAAATCGTTGTACCGTGAAATTGTTCCAAGATAAATCTCCTAGGAAAATTATGCATTATCAATTATGAATTATGAATGATGAATGATGAACGATGGATTTGAGTCGAAAAACATGTCTATGGTTTTTCTTTATAAATCAATGAGTTATATTCCTAAGTTCAACTCCCAATTTCCTTCCAATTCATAATTCATAATTTATCATTCATAATTTTTCTTAATACCCGACGAAACTTTCAACTTCGGCAACAAAGTATAAAAATCATATTGCGACTGCGACTCTTCTTTTACTACTTTTTTACTTTTATGTTCTTTCTTTTTTACATCCGCACTTTTTTTCACTTCAATCTGCTTTCCGCGCGAGGTCACTTTAACTTTTCCAGATTTATGGTGTTCTATAAAATAATAACCACCCCAAGTAAACAAAAGCAGTAGCACCAATAAGTTACAAGATATAAAAACTGCAAAACCTCGATGTGGTTTACGATGATGGATGTTTGTACGAGCGTAATCCTTTACCATAACTACATAACTTCCGGCACAGAAACGCCAAGTAAATATAAAGCATTTTTCAATATCTGCTGTACAGCTGTAACCAAGCACAATCTGGCATTTCGAAGCTTTATATCGTCTACCAGAAATTGCTCGGCATTATAATAAGCATGGAAGTAATTTGCCAACTCAAAAAGATAATGTGCTAAAACATGTGGCTCTTGCCTCACTGCCGCTTGTTGCAGCGTTTCAGCGTAGCGCCCTAAGAAACGTAGCAAATCTTCCTCATGTATATTCTTTAAGAGTTGTAACTCAGTAAGGCCAGAGGCTTTATCCCAAGTTAAATTTTTCTCTTCCATCTGACGAAACACACTGGATATGCGGGCATGAGCATATTGAATATAATAAACAGGGTTATCTTTAGATTGCGAAACAGCCAACTCTAGATCAAAATCTAAATGCTGATCGTTTTTACGCATGATATAAAAAAATCGCGCTGCATCATTGCCTACTTCTTTTCTTAAATCGCGTAAAGTAACAAATTCGCCACTTCGAGTCGACATCTGCACTTTAGTTTTACCGCGATATAAAATGGCGAATTGAACTAGCGGAATCAGCAACTTCTTTTCGTCTAATCCTACTGCTCTTAAAAAAGCCTGGATACGTGGCGCATAGCCATGATGGTCCGCACCTAAAACATCCAACATCAAATCAAAACCACGCTGATACTTATTGAAATGATAAGCGATATCAGAAGCAAAATAAGTGTATTGGCCATTTTCGCGCATAACTACACGATCTTTTTCATCACCGAATTGGGTAGCCCTAAACCACAAGGCACCATCTTTTTCATAAACATAACCAGCCTTTTGGAGCTTATCGATACTTTCTTTAACTTGCCCGCTTTTATATAAACTACTTTCCAAAAACCAGGTTTGAAAATTTACACCAAATTCTTCCAAATCCTCTCGAATATCCGCCAAAATATCTTGCAAACCTTGCTGAAAAATAATCTCATAGTCATCTTTACCTAACAAATCTTTAGAGCGCGCGATCAAAGCGTCAATATAAAAATCGCCGTCGCCACCATCTTTCGCATCGATAGGTAAATCTTGATAGAGCATTTTTACATCACGTCGAAACTGCGCCCCATATTCAACTCTAAGCCGATTTGCTATTTCTCTTACGTATTCACCTCTATAGCAATTGCTAGGTAAAATTATTTCTTCGCCGTTTAGTTCCAAATAGCGGAGCCAAATACTCGTCGCCAAAATGTGCATTTGCCGCCCAGCGTCGTTAACGTAGTATTCTCTCTCAACTTTGTAACCAATAACTTCCAAAAGATCTGAAACAACAGCACCAAAAGCAGCACCCCTGCCATGTCCGACGTGAAGTGGCCCTGTTGGATTAGCTGATACAAATTCTACTAAAGCGATTTTTCCTTTTGCTATATTACTATGCCCGTATTTTTCGCCTAAATTTAAAATATCAGCTACAGTCTGGTTTTTAGTCTTTGGAGCTAAGTAAAAATTGATAAAACCAGGACCAGCTACCTCAATTTTTTCTATTTCTGGCAAAGAAGGCAGAGATTTGACTATTAAATCCGCCACTTCGCGTGGTTTTTTACCCAGTTCTTTAGCCAAAATAAGTGCTATATTGCTCGCAAAATCGCCATGCGTACTATCGCGTGTTCTTTCCAGCGGCGGCACCACAAAATCTGCACGTATGTTGTGAATGGTTTTTGTTAATAATTCTCTGAGTTTATTTTGCATAAAAATTTCGCTCTTTTATTGGAATAGCCAATAGTTTAGCGGCACAAAGCCACAAAAGCCATGATTCTTTGGTGTTTTTTTAGTAACGCAAAAATACGATTCAATTTCCTACCACGACAGTTTTTTGTTAAACTCTACAGACTTCCGATACTCAAGGTAACCCTAATGAAGAAAAAGTTAATTACATTCACCATATTAGCCATCATAGCTGTTATTTTTTTCTACTCTTGGCACCATAAATCCACCAGTAAAATAGCGCCTAAATTCGTCACTGTTCAGCTGGGCGATATCACCGAACAAGCCGAAGCCATTGGCTATATCAAGCCACGTCACTCCATGATAGTTAAATCACAAATTAATGGAACTATTGCAGAAATTTATCACGATGAAGGCGATTTAGTAAAAAAAGGCGAAGTACTGCTCAAGGTTAACCCAACACCATCACCTGAAAATTATGCTGAAGTTTATCAATCAGTCATTTCATCGAGAGCAAAAGAACAGACAACAGCTAATGATCTTAGACGCTATCGCAATGCGCTTAAAGCTAATATTATTACATCTAACAATGTTGACTATGTGGCCGCGCAAAGAAGCCACTCCCTTGCTAAAGAAGAGCTAATGCTAGCGGAACAAAAACTATCCCTACTTGATAAAGGTTCGGCCAAAGTAGGTGATAAAAGCATAGCCAATATAGTTGTAAGCCCAATTAATGGCTTCATTATCACCAAAATGGTCGATGTTGGCGATGCAGTAATTTCTTTAAGTTCCGCCCAAGCATCTACGGCGCTTTTTGCACTAGCTGACATGAACGACATTATGTTCCGCGGCTCAGTTGATGAAATGGATGCAGCCAAAATCAAGACTGGCATGCCAACCAACATCACTATTGGCTCTATGCCTGACACGCCTATAGTTGGAACTTTAAGTAAAATAGCCCTACAATCTGACAAAGAAAACAGCTCCAAAAATATCAGTAGCAGCACCAGCACAACCAATTCTCCCTTCAACGTTGGCTTTCAAGTTGAAATTACCGATTTAAAGTGGCCGCCTGGCACAGTAATTCGTTCTGGCTATTCAGCAATTGCTAAAATAAAAATTCAAACTGCCAAAAATGTTTTAATTCTGCCGGCACGGCTAATTCATTACAAAGATGAAAAACCTTTCGTATTCATGACACCTAAAGACGGCGAAGAAAAACCTCTCGAACAACCAGTAAAAATCGGCATGTCCGACGGCATGAACGTTGAAATCAAAGAAGGACTCAAAGCAGGCGATCAAGTTTTGGATATACCGGAAGCGAAGGACAATGAATAACGTTGATCATCTTCTCTATCGCTTACATTATAATCTACTACATTTCTTACCTCTCAACTACTATGCAAAACGTTACGCTACACTCCCACGTCTAGACTCCAAAGAAAAAGTAATAATCAGCTTCACTACAACTCCGGAAAGAATCCAATACCTAGATGTGATGCTAAAAAGCCTACTGTCACAAAGCAAAAGAGTAGACTATATTCACCTTTGTTTACCAAAACTTTATCGCGATCAAGAGCCATACACTATTCCGCCACACTTACTACAAAGTGATTTTTTAAAAATAATCAGATCAGAAAAAGATTTTGGGCCAGCAACAAAATTAATCCCAACACTACAAATGCATGATTTACCCCCTGATACTAAAATAGTGATCGTCGATGATGATCAGGTATACCCAAGAAGGCATATTGAACGCTTAAACCATTGGTCTAATCTATACCCAGAATCAGCCTTAGGTATGGCTGGGTGCCTCATTCCACCCAATCAGAATCCATCTCAAATGTTAACTGTAAATTCTGATTCCAAAGATACCCACAGAATCTCAGCTAGCATTTGCAAAGACTTAACTAAATCCACAATTTTATTTGGTTATGCTGGTTATATTGTTAGACCAAGTTTTTTCGATGAATCTTTTTACGATTACTCTATCGCCCCCAAAGCAGCCTACTTTGAAGACGATGTTTGGGTTAGCGGAAGTTTGGCAAAACGCGGAATTAAACGTTACGTTATACCTCTCTTTGGCCAAAGATCAATACCAGCCTCATCCCGCCAAACTAGGACTACACGCTGCTTATTTACCAATGAAAACAAGGGTTACAAAAATATGGATGAGATTTTTCAATATTTCTCGAAGTATTGGTAGTTGTTTTATGTATATCATCCCCCTCTGCCAACAAATTTTTCGTGAACTTTGGCTGCATAAGCTGCGCTCTATCTTAGCGCTGTTTTGCATTACTTGGGGAACTTTGACGGTAATTTTGCTTTTGGCTTTAGGCGATGGCTTTCAAGTAGCTAGTAAAAAAAATATGCTTAGTATTGCCGACGGCGCTTTTTTTATCATTCCTACTAGAACTAGCATAGCTTATCAAGGTTTTCCCAAAAGACAGCCCATTAAAATTCAAGTCAGCGATATTATAAATATAAAACAATCTATACCATCACTAATAGCTGCAACACCTATTTTAACTGCTAATACCAAACTTGGAGCAGGAACTCGCGAAGCTAAAAAAAATGTTTTTGGTGTTAGTCTAGATTTTAGCAAAATTCGTAAATTAGAACTCACTGAAGGAAGCCGCTTTCTTACACCATTTGATATCGAAAACAATGAAAGAGTAGCCATTATAGGCGATAAATTAAAAAGGGAGTTTTTTAAAGATCAAAACGCTATTGGCAAAACTATTACCATCAATAGCGCTCCTTTTAAGATCGTCGGTACCTTAGAACCACCAGCCAAAGCCACATACAGCCACTATGATAACAGCGCTATCATAACTTATGTTTCTTTTATGAGTCTTTACGATCAAAAAAATGCCAATTTTATTGCCGTACTTCCCGATTCAAAACTCGATCCAGATACTGTAGAGCAAAACCTAAGAAATTACTTTGCTTATCAATATCACTTTTCTCCTCAAGATAAAAAGGCGCTGAAAATTTTTAGCTCTGCCAAAATATTTCAATTTTTTACTTATTTTTTTATTGGAATTAAGCTGTTTTTACTCGCCTGCGGGACACTAACCCTGGGCGTAGGCTGCTTAGGCGTCACAAATATTATGTTTTTAATTGTCACGGAAAGAACAAAAGAGATTGGACTTAGAATGTCGCTCGGAGCTACGGATGCGAATATTTTCTCACAAATTATGCTGGAAGCGTTGGCCATAACTTCTATAGGCGGATTTCTTGGCTTTCTCCTATCTGCCTCGATAATCACTACACTTCAACACATTCCCCTTCCCGAATGGATAGGCGTACCAACTTTATCTACCCCATCTGCATTTGTGACTATTTTTATTTTGATAGCTCTAGGACTAATTGCCGGTTATTTACCCGCCAAACGCGCCGCTAAAATGGATCCAATTACAGCTTTAGGCTTTCATGCGGCGTAGGCTGTCGTTTTCTCACTCCAACTTATCACCAAAAAGCAAAAAGTCATTTTAGTGATAGGAAAAGCACATAAAAATTCTATCACCAAATCGACAAATGTCATTTTGGTGATAAGAAAACCAAAACACTCGTGGTTCTTCCTCCTACACAAAAACCTAATTATGTGATCATTTTCCTATTACGCCCCTTTGGGGCTCAGGTTTTGTGGTGGTTTATTTACCCAGGGCGACATTCGTGACGAAGTCACTCATTTACCCTGGGCTATTCTAAATCGCCCTTTCAGGGCTTCTAAATGTCACTTTAAGATAAGATTTTATAGATTATGATTTATTGAGCTACACATTTCTTTCATTTACAATCCTTTCAAGAGGAAAAGATTTATGAAAAAAATACCAACATTTAAAACAGAGAACAAGGAAGCTGATTTTTGGGCAAAAGCAGATTCAACAAACTACATCGATTGGAATAAAGCCACTTTAGCTAGCTTTTCCAACTTAAAGCACTCAGATAAAATTACTCTAAAACATTTGCCCGAAAAACATTAACGCAATTTTCCCCTCAAAAACTTCCCGGTATAAGACTTCTTGCATTTAACAATTTGTTCGGGCGGACCAAAGGCTACAACTTGCCCACCGCGGTCGCCGCCTTCGGGACCTAAATCAATAATCCAATCAGCAGTTTTTATTACATCCAAATTATGCTCAATAACAACGATAGTATTACCGCGACTCCTAAGTTGATGTAACACGCCTAAAAGTTGTTTAATATCGTGGAAATGCAAACCAGTTGTGGGTTCGTCTAATAAATATAAAGTTTGACCAGTATCTGTACGCGATAGTTCGCGCGCCAGCTTGATACGCTGAGCTTCCCCACCAGAAAGCGTGGTAGCGCTTTGGCCCAAACGAATGTAAGACAGGCCAACTTCTTCCAAAACTTCTAGTTTATGCGCTAAAGAAGGTACGGCTGAGAAAAAATCTAAGGCTTCTTCCACTGTCATCGACAAAACTTCGTGAATATTTTTACCTTTGTAGCGCACCTCCAAAGTTTCGCGATTATAACGCTGACCTTGGCATGCATCGCAAGTCACATAAACGTCAGGCAAGAAATGCATTTCAACTTTGATCAAACCATCTCCCTGACAAGCTTCGCATCTACCGCCCCTAACATTAAAACTAAAACGACCGATTTTGTAGCCTCTAGCCCTCGCCTCTGGCGTGGCGGCAAATAAATCGCGAATTCCCGTAAAAAGCCCGGTATAAGTTGCGGGATTAGAACGGGGGGTGCGCCCAATTGGACTTTGATCAATATCGACTACTTTATCGAGCAAATCTAATCCTTTCACCTCCCGTACTGTTTTTGGCTCAACAAACGCTGCCCCATTTAGATGACGAGCCGCAAAAGGATATAAAATATCGTTAATTAAACTCGACTTTCCAGAACCAGAAACCCCTGTAATACAAGTAAATAAGCCAAGCGGAATATCGACATCGATATTTTTTAAATTATTTTGCGTAGCACCGCGCAAAGAAATAATTTGTTTAGCATTGTAAGAAGTGCGCTGCTTTGAGAAAGATATTTTTTCCTTACCAGTTAAATATTGCCCAGTTAACGAATCAGGACTTTTTAGCAAGTCCGCGGGCTTACCATGAAAAACCACCCTACCCCCATGCACGCCGGCACCAGGACCAATATCTACAACTTCATCCGCCGTCATAATGGTATCTTCGTCATGTTCAACAACTATGACAGTATTTCCCAATTCGCGCAGATGTTTCAGCGTTCCTAAGAGACGCTCATTATCCCTCTGGTGTAGACCTACTGTTGGTTCATCCAAAATATACATAACACCAACAAGACCAGAGCCTATCTGGCTGGCCAAACGAATGCGCTGCGCCTCTCCACCAGAAAGCGTCTCGGCACTGCGATTTAAACTTAAGTAATCCAAACCTACATTGATTAAAAAATTGAGGCGATCAGAGACTTCTTTCAAAATTTTCTCAGCAATCTCGCCTCGCGAGCCAGGAATTTTAAGATTTTGGCAAAACTGTAAAGCTTGTGAAATAGGCAGCGCTGTAATTTCTGGAAGATTTTTCTCGCCGACAAAAACATTGCGCGCCATGTCGTTAAGCCTCGCTCCCTGACATGTCGGACAAGGGCTGGTGCTTAAAAATTTGGCTAAAGATTCACGCACAGCTTGCGATTCGGTGTCGCGATAGCGCCTAAGCATATTGGGAATCACACCCTCAAAAGTATGGCGCCTTCTAACGTGTCTTCTATTATGACCAAACACATAACTAAAGCTTATCACCTCATCGCCGCTACCATGTAAAATCACATCACGAACTTTTTGCGGCAACTCTGCAAACGGAACTTCTAAATCAAAATCATAGTGCGCTGCGAGCGAAGTTAAAAGTGAGAAAAAATACGGATTATTTTTATCCCAACCACGAATAGCTCCTTCTGTAAGACTTAAAGTCGGATTACAAACTATTTTGTTTTCATCAAAAAGCTGCGTTGTACCAACGCCGTCGCAATCTGGACACGCGCCAGCTGGATTATTGAAAGAAAAAAGCCGCGGTTCTAGCGCCGTTAAACTATAGCCACACTCTGGGCAGGCAAATTTGGCTGAGAAAACCGTATCTTCTCTCTTTTTTTCCTCACCGTCCAAAATCGCCACGCCAGCTAAACCATTAGCTACTCGTAAAGCTGTCTCAAAAGAATCAGCAAGACGCTGCTTGGCATCTTGGCGCACTTTAAGTCTGTCGATAACAACATCTATACTGTGTTTTTTGTGTAATTCTAATTTAGGAACTTCACTGAGCTCTATAACTTTCCCGTCGATTCTGGCTCTCACAAAGCCCTGTCGCAATAAATCTTGCAGAAGTTCTTGATGTTCACCTTTGCGATCTCTCACAACTGGCGCAAAAAGCATAATTTTGGTTTCTTCTGGCAAAGATAAAACACTATCCACCATTTGCGTTACGGTTTGCGCTTCTAAAGTAATACCATGTTTAGGACAGCGCGGCTGACCAACGCGCGCAAAAAGTAGGCGCAGATAATCATAAATTTCTGTAACGGTACCAACAGTTGAACGCGGATTATGCGAAGTGGTTTTTTGTTCGATAGAAATAGCTGGCGATAAACCTTCGATCAAGTCTACATCTGGCTTTTCCATCATCGATAAAAATTGCCGAGCATAAGCCGACAAAGATTCGACATATCTTCTTTGCCCTTCAGCATAAAGCGTATTAAACGCCAAAGAAGATTTCCCGGAACCAGAAAGACCAGTGATCACTATTAATTTATCGCGCGGTAAATCAAGATCAATGTTTTTTAAATTGTGCGTCCTGGCACCGCGAATGCGGATTTGTTGCATAAAGTTTTACTTTTGTTTTTTTAAATTTTAGGGGGACGTCAATTTAGCAGTAAAATCTCAAACGTGCAAACTTTAAAACTATAGTGTAGACTAACGAGGAAGTATTTTCGTTATTACTCATGTTATAATGAAAATTTACAGCATTAACAAGAAGTTACAATAATTTAGGAGCAAATTTTATGGCAAGAGGCGTTAACAAAGTAATTTTAATAGGTAATTTAGGTAGTGATCCAGAAGTTCGTTATACACCTAGCGGCAGCGCTGTCGCTAATATTTCGCTCGCTACAACTGAAGTTTGGCGTGACAAACAAAGCGGCGAATTACAAGAACGTACCGAATGGCATCGCGTAGTCTTTTTCAATAGATTAGCTGAAATAGTCGGCGAATTTTTACATAAAGGCTCTAAGTGCTACGTCGAAGGATCGCTAAGAACGCGCAAATGGCAAGACAAAACTGGCCAAGAACGCTATACAACGGAAATTATCGCCACGGAAATGCATATTTTAGATAGCCGCTCCGGTAGCAACGTTCCTCCTCACGCAACAAGCAATCGTAGCGCACCTGTTGCTCCAGCGGACACTCACGCTGCTAGCGAACTAGAAATACATCCCATCACCATTACAGTGGAAGAAACTTCCTCCGGTGGCATGGGTGGTAGTAGCAGCGATGTTCCGTTCTAAAAACAATTATGAATTATAAATTATGAGTGATGAATTCAGGACGTGAGATCTTAAATTATTATTTTAAATTTTATTTAATAACTTATTGATTTATAAAGAATTTTCTTAGACATGTTTTTTAAACAATGCTGAATTTTGAATTTTCGAATTGTAGATATTGAATTGTAAAACTCCATCAATATAAAACAATCCTTTCATTAATTCATAATTCACCATTCATAATTCATAATTATTGAAGCGATATTACATGACTCCTTTGCATATAATCATATTAGCCGCTGGTAGGGGCGTACGAATGCATTCTAACAAGCCAAAGGTTTTGCAACCATTGGCCGGAGTGCCTCTCTTAAGACATATTTTAAATAATATAAAATCACTTGCACCAGCTCGAATTCATATCGTTTGTGGTCACGGCAAAGATGCTTTAAAAACTGCCTTCGCTAATGAAAAACTTTCTTGGATAGAACAAAAAAAGCAACTCGGAACTGGACACGCTGTTTTACAAGCTCTTCCGAAAATACCAAATGCTAGCAATGTTTTGGTTCTTTGTGGCGATATTCCCCTCATAACAGCCCACACATTGCAAAATTTAATCGATAACACCCAACCCAAGACCATTGGCTTGCTAACGGCTAAAGTTAACAATGCTGACGGTTTTGGGCGTATTGTTCGTAATTCCAAAGGCAAAATCAAAAAAATAGTCGAAGAAAAAGATGCCAATAGGCACGAGCGCATGATCAAAGAAATAAATACAGGAATCATGTATGCCAAAACCAGTTTATTCAAAAAATACTTACCCCAACTCAAAACGGAGAATGCTCAAAAAGAGTATTATCTGACTGACATCATCGCTATTGCCACAAAAAATAAGCGTCCTATCATTGGCATAATAGCAAAAAATACAGAGGAGGTTTTAGGAGTGAACGACAAAATACAATTAGCTAAATTAGAACGCCATTACCAACTAGCCCTTGCCGAGCAATTCCTGCGCCAAGGTGTAACTATTATCGATCCCAATCGCTTTGACTTGCGCGGTCATCTCGACGCCGGTCAAGATGTTAGCATCGACATCAACGTTATTTTGGAAGGAAAAGTTAGGATCGGCTCTAACTCTACCATAGGCCCCAATTGTTATTTGCGCGATGTGACTATTGGCAGCAATGTCAACATTAAAGCTAATTGTGTCCTTGAGGGCGCAACAATTGAAGACGGCGCCGTTATTGGACCTTTCGCCCGCATCCGCCCCGAAAGCCACATTAAAGAAAACGCCCATGTCGGTAATTTTGTGGAAGTAAAAAAGACGACCATCGGCAAAAATAGCAAAGCCAACCACTTAACTTATCTCGGCGATACTATAGTTGGGGATAACGTTAACATTGGCGCTGGCACTATTACCTGCAACTACGATGGTGCCAATAAACATCAAACAATAATCGAAGATGGCGCTTTTATAGGCTCGGGAGTGGAACTTATAGCGCCAGTTAGTATTGGCGCTAACGCTACTATCGGCGCCGGATCAACCATTACAGAAAACGTTCCATCTGAGAAGCTCACTCTAGCTCGTTCTAAGCAAACCACTGTTGAGAAGTGGCAAAGACCAAGGAAGAAATTATAAATTATGAATTATGAATTATGAATTATGAATGATGAATGATGAATTTAGTAAAGACGCGATTAATCGCGTCTCTTTTTGGGCAGACACACGGGTCTGCCCCTACACCAATTCACCCCGCCTATTTTATTTATGAAGAACAACTGACGGCGGACGTGGAGTTGGCGACGAACTCGACGTAGATGAACTCGACGGAGATGCTGCCGGAAAGGATCTAGATCGGAAAGATGAACTCGATGAAAACGAACCCAACGAAGATGCAGCTGCCGAAGAACTAGAATGGAAAAATGCGTATAGTGTTTGTTGACCCGTTGGTAGTTTGTTATCGCCTTTTTTGTGTTTACGACCAGACAATGACGAAGTTAATTTCTTTTCAGCTAACTGCTTTCTGCGCTCTATCTCAGCTTCTGTTCTCTGGTTGAATTCTAATGCCATTTTTTTTCTATCTTCTTCTGTGAGCACTTTGGTTTTTAAAATATGATTACTTTCTATTATTTTTAGCTCTTTTTCGTTTTTTTCGATTTGTTGTGTTTCCCATGTTCTGAGCCAAAAATCACGTACATACCCCGGGGCTGGCGCTTTTGCCAACGACTGCTTCCTTTGCTCGGTCTTTTCTTCAGTTGTCTTAACAAGTTCCTCATTAAATTTCTCTAAATGTCTTTTTCGACTCCCTGGAGAAAGGAATGCTGACGCTGACTGTGCTCTAGCAACTGCCGAAGTTTCTGGGGGTACAAGCGTTGTTGGAATAGCCGAAACCGATTCCGAGCGTAATGCGCCGGCTGAACTTGTAGTTGTCGAACTTACAGGACGGGTTGAATCTTCAATTTTTGGGTCAAAAAGACTAGCCAAACTCGACGACGCTGTTGATCTAAAACTTGCACTACTAGAAGAACGTGAACCTTTGGAAGAATCCGAGTCTTCGTCTTTATCTATTTCTATCACGCACTTAATACTAGGAGGCGCTGCCAACATAATAACACCTTCTTCCGAAGCATCAGCCTCTTCCGCCGGCTTTTCCGCTTGTTCTTCGCCTTCCTCAGCTAGATCACACAACAATGCCACCGACTGCCCCTCAACTCGCCTTGTCTTTCTAGGCTCTATTGCCGATGGATCAAATAAAGATGATGTCGACGTTGCTGGATGCTCTGGAATTGGCAAGACACCACCTACTCTAGCTGGAACAACGGGAATAAACGTTACTTCAGGGGGAATTTTCTTCGGGGTAATTTTCGGAGCAGCAGGACATTCTTGTGGCGTTATCTTCGCTACCCGTGTAGACGATGATTGATGAAATGGTGATTGCTCATGATGTACTAATTCATGAGATAGCCCAGGTTGCTCAACAGGCGTACCAGCAAAAGCCCATTCTGGAGGTCTAGGTAGTTGTGGTGCTGGCATCTCGGTAGAAACTGGTGCTGGAAGTACTGCTTCATCCTTTGAATCACTTGACTCATCATCCTGAATTGGATCTCCGTTTTTTAGTACGGGTTGTTGATCCTGGGCCTGAGAAGAAGAGGGATCACTGCCATCTGCATATACCTGTGTAAAAAGAACATATCTAGGTTCAGGTTTAGGTTTAGGTTTATGCTGCGAAGAAACCATAACATCCTGAGGAACCGAAAGGTGTCGCGGACCACTAACTACTGCTGGATCAAACATCATTCACCTCAAATGCAAAAAAGTTAAAAAATATACTGCTTTCTTTATAGCATTTGAGTCTTAACCCAATATGAAAATGACTTAAAATTGGCTTATTTCTAATTAACGCTTAATTAAACATCAAAAATAATTTCAAAACATAACTCATTGATTTATAAGAAAAAACCATAGACATGTTTTTCAGGTTTTTTTAAAGGGAAAGGCACGAAGCTCGTGTCGACTACTTTCCAACACAAAATTCTGAAAAAATCTTTGCCAAAAGATCATCTGGGCTAAATTCGCCGGTGATTTCAGCAAGACTATTTTGTGCAGAACGTAAATCTTCTGCAGAAAGTTCGTAGTTTTGATGAGATAAAAGATACGCACGCGCTGAAATTAGAGCTTTCTCTACGCGTTCCAATGCTTCGAGATGACGTTTTCTGGCACTAAAAGATGAGTCAGCCTCAGAAGAAGTAAAACCAGCGCTATGTTTGAGATGTTCACGAAGCAGATCTAAACCTAAGCCCGTCCGCGCCGACAAATACACTTGTGTGATACCAGCGTCGTCTTTCAAACCCGCCTGTTCTTGGCTTAAATCTATTTTATTGAAGATAATACTAACCTTGGCCTCTTCTTCACCCAACCTCAATTCAGCCAGTATTTTTTTACTATCGCGACTTTTTTCCGACGTGACATCAACAATGCATAAAATTCTATCGGCTCTCCTTAAAGCTTCTCTCGAACGCCGCATGCCTTCTTGCTCGATAGGATCTTGACTAGAATCACGCAGCCCAGCTGTGTCTAAAATATGAATGGGTAAACCGTCAATTTCCAAATGCGATTTCACTATGTCGCGCGTGGTTCCTGGAATATCTGTGACAATCGCCGTTTCTTCGCCGGTTAAGCGGTTTAATAAACTCGACTTACCAACGTTTGGCTTTCCAATCAAAGCCACAGTCAAACCATCGCGAAGTAACACACCTTGCTTGGCTGAGCGCTGAATTTTCCTACACTCTTCCAACAGCTCATCCAGCATTTTAATTTGCGCTTTTTGATCTTTTAAATCTAATTCTTCTTCCGAAAAATCGATATTCGCTTCCACATTGCTCCGCAGCAAAATCAACTTTTCTTTGAGAATAAAAATTAGATTAGAAAACTCGCCAGTCAGTGAACGCGCCGCTGCCAAGGCGCTTTTTTTAGAAGAAGCATCGATAAGATCAGCTATAGCTTCCGCTTCGGCCAAATCTATTTTGCCGTTTAAAAAAGCTCTTTCCGAAAACTCCCCTGCCCGCGCCAATCTTGCTCCCAATTCAATAACGCGCTGCAGCAAAGAATCCAAAACCACCATGCCACCATGGCCATGCAGCTCTAAAACATCTTCGCCAGTAAAAGAATTGGGGGACTTAAAATAAAGCGCTAATCCAGAATCAATAACCGCACCATTTTTATCGCGAAAAGTAACAAATTCCGCGTAGCGCGGTTTAGGTAACTTACCACACAAAGCTTTGGCAATTTTGGGAACCAGCGTCCCTGAAATTCTAATAATCCCAACTCCACCCCGCCCCGGCGCCGTCGCCCGGGCGGTGATGGTGGAATTTGATAAGCAACTTACTCCATTACGATGCATGTTTATTGAGATGAACTCCCTGGGGATGTACTTCTCGATGGTGTTGGGGCTGCAGAAGCAACCGGAGGACCCATAGCCTCAAGAACTTCCGGAGATTTCAGATAATTTTGAAAAAACTCTCGCTCCTGAGGCTCCCAACCATCAAACGATTTATGTTTCTCCGTATAAGAGTCTCGGTCTTCCTTAAAAGGGAGTTTCCGTTTGTTAGCCAAAGAAATAACTGCAGTATCAAAAACTTCTTTAAGCGCTTTCTCATTAGGTTGCATTGCACCCTCTACCTTCCCTGTAACAACTGATAAGACATATCCACACCCATCTTTACTTACCTTAACATGAAACTCAAAATTCTCTGGAATAGGCTGCATGTTATTGACAAAAGCATCATGCAAACATGCTATTTTCAGCTTATCGTCTGCAGACAAAGCAACTGAAGTTGAACCCGCTGAGGAGGCAGAAGAATGCCCATCGCTAGTTCCATGAATTGAAGCACTCGGCGCGGGAAATACTTCGACTGCCGTGTTTCCTGAAACCACCGTAGGTATCGCAGCAGATACAGGTAATGGCTCTGGAACAGGAACTCCTGCTGGAAGAGCCGCAGATATTTGCTGAAAATTTGTTCCTGATACAGTTGACCCAGAAATTGGAGCATTCGGCACGGACGGTAATGACTGCGCCGCCGCCACTGCCCCAGTCTTAACAAGCTCACAGAAACCTGAAGCAACAACGGGTTGATCTGATTTTAAAAATGCTTTTCTAGCTGCATTACCCGCTCTAGATTTTTTAAACAAATTCCAAGGAAGCCATCTAGCAACAGGGTGCTCAGCTTGCCATTTAGCGGCTTCCTGTTCAGCTTCAGATCCGACACTTGGAAGAAGTGCCTTGTGAAGTGCTTTTAGGTCCGAAATACAACCAGGCGCTAAATGCAGTTTATCCTTGCCACTATTAGTCAGCAGTGAACGTACTATTTTCAAATTTGCCAATTTTATATCACGTGCAGCGTTTGTATCCCCTAACAGATCCTTCAGATATTCAAGATGAGTTGGAACTTCCTGTAATATTGCTGCAAAAGCTTTGGTCTCCGCTGACAATCCCCCATTTCTCAAATCACTACTTATAGTTTCTAATGAAGAAAGCGGAGCCGTTTTTAACTTGGCTAGTAAACTTGGCACAACTATCGGATCCACAATTTTCTTCTCAGGATGCCCCAACTCTAACACTGCACCAAAAGAAGCCTCCCCAACATACTTTGGCACGTTGGCGCTAAATAAATTTTCCTTTCTTGTATAATAAAAATCCAGAGCCCACTTATAATTCTCTAGATTCATTGGATCTGAAAAACAAAAAGCATCAATTAATGATGGCAAAGATTTTGTAAAATCTGCTAGCTGACCAGGAATAAAAGTATTGCCACCAGGTGGTAGAAGAGCTAAATGTTTTAATACATTCGCTGCTTTAGCTTTAAGATTAGGATCCATTGGAAGACTGCTAACAGTTTCTGTATTTAGTACATATTCATTTCCACTTTGGGTAAAAAACAAATTAAATTCAGCTTCAAGTATAGTAGTAAATTTAACTTCTTCCGGCTGAGTTCTATCAGCAAAAAAGTCTTTCAAAGCTTGCCCCCCCTTCTTCTTATCTCTAACTTCCTCAATCTGCTCCAAGTAACGCGTGTAATACGAATTTCCACTCTGCTTTAAAGTGCGCGCAAACTGTAATGTTCTAGCACCATTTAATTTGTCGGAAAATCTTGTGTAAAGACTTTTCTCTTCATCCGAAGTTAAGTTTAACGCATGTATAACTGTCGGCCCTATCAGAGTAAGATCCGCAAAAAGTGGAGCAATTAAAATCTGCTTATCCTTTGCTAAAGTAGCGCTAGCGGCAATACAGATGCATGCTTTCAATATCTCAATAGACCTACAAACTTGCACTAAAATAACGGAAGCCCCAAGAGGCAGCCCTACATTAGACAAATTATTCAAATTACGCTGCACCAAATTATCCATAAAAGCATCAACATGCTCTGCCTGAAGTCGACTTAAACGATCTCGCAAAAAAACGCCATCTGCTAAATCAGCCTTTACCCCTATAAAATGATCCATAAGGGCTATGCATAAAGGATTAAGCTGCGTGATTCCTTTTGCGGCGGCGTACCACTTTTCCCAAGTAAATCCTTGTGTAGGTGAAGTCGCAAAGGGCAAAGCGTCAATTGATTCCCAATCTCTTTGCAAATGAACACATAATGCTTGGCCTAATGAATCTTCTCCATTCTTCCAAAGTTTTTCCTGATAATCCTTGCCATCACTATGTACCAACAATTGAGCAGCTATTTCTGATGTTAAAACGTTTTTACTCATCAATTCTCGAACAATAGCGGCAAAAAATTCATAATTCAATTGAGCATAAATTTGAAGAACCTGTAAGAAACCTGATTTCTGAATTTCTTGTCTAACACTTTCTGTACCCACAAGCTCACTAATTTCCGAACCATCTCTCTGCAAAAGGTACAATGCTTTTAAAATATCCTCAGCATTAAATCCTTCCTTCAAAACTTCCACTAATGTACTACCAGCTACTGAAAATCCAGTAAAATTATCTACGACCTTACCAGGTATAGTACGGAGTGAAGTGTCCAGTATATTTCTGATTTGCTTTCGCCTCACTGGTAATATCTGCGCACTCGGCAAAAGGTTTATCAAAGTTTTATAAGATTGCTGACTAATCCCAGCCATTACATTTACGTCCGTTATCAAATCATGAATCTTGTCAACAAAAGTCTGTTCTAGTGGTTTAATTTCCGCAAGACGATCCGTTAATTTTTGGATATTTGCTGGTGTTATATCCCCGGACTTACTCGTCCCTTGTAAGCTATTTAAAGCAAATACAAGATAGGCTGGAATTAACTTTCTTCTAGCTGCGCTTACATCAAGCACCTCTGGCCTGTTTCGCAGTGCAACACTACCAGCCATATGTAATTCAAGATCAACCGTACTAGCCAACGCAGTACTAGCAGCCTCATCGGTAAGTACTCCAATTTTGCTTCTATCTATGGCATCCAAAAACTCTGTTAAAGTTTTTTCACCTGGCGCCCACTCTTCTTCCTTGCTAAGCTTTGCAGACGCACTCGCAGAACCTGATGAGGAGGCTCCTTTAGAAGGTTTCGGGGACGGTGGCGGAGATTTGGCTAACGGAGGTGCTGGGGGTGTAGTTGGCCGAGGAATTGGCGATGAAGGCGGAAGCGGCGCAGAAGCTGTAGATGGACCTAGTCTTGGCGATACTCGAGGAGACCTCGAAGATGGCGAAACTGGCGAACCTGGTGGAGAACTGGTTAGTATGGGTGTTGGCGGTGGTGTTGTAGGCGGCGGCGATGAAGAACCAGGAACCACCACTTCTTCATGTAGAAAAGGGTTAAGTGGCATTGCTTGAGGTACATCCCTCAAAAGTTCCTCATGCATAACCAATTCCATAGCACTCTTTATACCAATACCAATTATACTTGGAATCTCATTACGAATGAGCTCGTTGCCATATTTAGACAATATATCCCAATGTTTACGAGCTAATTTAACAGCGTTCGGGTCTAATGTTTTATTGTTAACCCTGTTCCAACAATCAGCCATATCTTTTTGAAAAGCTGAAAATTTTTCCGGACTATACAGAAGAATTGCTTCGTAATATTTGGGTAGTAGTCCTATCCATTCAGCTATACCTAATACATCCAAATTAGAAACTACATTTGTAAATTCTTCAAAAGTCCTTACTGATCGTAATTTAGCAGTTCCAGACGTAAGCTCCCCCATAAGATTAACTACATCGTATAGCCGTTCTTGAAAACAATAATGTCCCTCTGCATTTTTTTCTAATCTCGTGGCGTATAAATGTAGTGTGTTTAACTTTATTGGCGCCATAGGTGTTTGTGATGGTGTCGCTGTAATCATAAAAACCTCCTCAACATAACGTTGAGATTTAAATTTACCCGGCTTAGCTATCAACATTTCGCCGTGGCAAGCCATAAAGGCTTAAAAACATGTCTATACAAATCCTTTATAAATCAATGCGTTATATTTTTAAGTTAAGGTCTAGATATTAGGACTACCTACTTAACCTAAAATCCTTTAACTCCCGTTCCCTACTGTATAAGCGCTACTCGTCGAGGTGGCGGCGTCTCTCCGCCAGAATCAGAAGGAGAAGAGCCAAAACCATCAGTTGTAAGCGACTTCTTAACCCCGCCTTTATGATGACGGTGGTGTCCGTAGTGGTGTCCATGCTGTTGTAAATTTACAACCGATTTGGATTGCCGGCTTTCTATTACTGTTCCATTACCAGGGTTAAAAGTATTAACTCCACTACTTCCTGGAAGTTTTGCATTTATCTGTTGATAACTTCCTGATGCAGTTTGTGTGCTAGTTTTACCCGATTCTTCCCACTCTTTTTTTACTAGTTCCTGATATTGTCCCAGCGTTGAAAGAATCACCTCTAAATCTGTACTATTTGCCGCTGGATCTAAGTTGATCATTTTCTTCACTTGCTCCATTCTGCGGGTAAATAAATAAAGCAACATTTTCTTCAGTTTCTCCAAATCATTGCAATCTAAAACAAGACTGTGTAATTGCTGATAACTATACTCATGAGTGTTTCCAAAAACTTGACCTTTCTCACCATTTTTGAGAGATCGCAAAAGGTTGCTTATTCTGTTCCTAACTTCTGAGCTATGCTGAAGAGGATCAATCCATTTATGATAATCACCAGTCGCTTTGCTTCGCTCTATATTATAATCAAAACTATTGAAAAAATTGTCTATAGGATCTAGAGGCTTCTCTAGTGTCGGCCTAGCAGGTAGTTGAGACGGGAGCTTTAACTCTTCTTTTTTCCTGTCAATTTCCTGCGAGACCGCTCTTATCAATATAATTCTCCTAAACTCCTCGAGATCCTTATTAAGGTCCTCAAAATTAACAAGATCTTGCACAGAAAATACTTGGCAAAATTGGCAGCCATATTCTGATTGGAATACATTTTCATATTCTTTTGATTTTAATACCTCTATAACCCGATCTAAAGCCCCGATGTTCGAAAGATATTGCATGGCATCTACTAAACTTACGTGGCCTAAGGAACAAACTTTTTTACCTAAAGCATCACCATTATCGCCCAATGGCTGGCTCAACTGGAAATCCACCAATGTTTTAAAATCATAATAAGCTTGTGGCACAGTAGAAGTTGGCGTAATGGCCGATACAGTAGTTGTAGGTATAACCGTAGCAGAAGCCACCGCTGGCGAAAAGGCTAAAGGAGTACGAGCCGAAGGTGTTAGTGACTGTAATGTAACTGGTCCTGATGGCTGCGGTGTCTGCGGCTGTGGCACAGGAATAGGCTGTGTCGAAGTCGATGCGCTAGACGAAGCAATAGAAACGGTCGGCGCAGCAGAGCTTGTTGCAACTGCTAAATTAGCTACGCTTACTGCAGTAGTTACGGAAGCGCTTGCGCTGCTGGAAACGGCAGGTGGAAGCGCCTCTGGCGGTGCTTCTCGAGTGTTTTTTGCAGGAAAGACTTCAGAATACTTTGCCTTCAAGTCCTGTATTTTACCTTGTAACATCATAAGAACTGCTCGACGTTTTTGATTTTTGACTTCAGGGTCGACCAAAGCTGTATCAACTGCCGTAGCAAGATTATTAAATTGATTAATAATATCAGTGAAAACCGCAGGATTCTTACTCATCAAATTACGCAAATTACTATATGCTTTCAAGACGTTTGAATAAGTTTTCGGCTGCGGATTAAATGGAGTATAACCAGCTGTATAAACAAATTCCGGAGTAGGCAAAGAAGACAGCTCTTTTAGAATCTTAGAGTTATTTGGAATCCCTTTGCTTTCTTTTTCGGCCGGTTTACGCAGCATTTCTAGCTGCTCTAGTAACCAACTCACATGAGCAAAGTGCTTCGAAGAAGTTCTTATTTCCGGATCGGACAAGGCACTTAAACATTGACTACTTAATGCACTAAGGTCCGCTGACAATTTCCCCATTGCTGATATAATATTTTTCATACCCAGAGGCCTACTGCTCAAGAAACCTGGTTTGGTTAACTCAGTAAAAGTATTACGTAGTTTTTCCAAACTGGGAGCAGTAACTTGTGCCTCTGTTTTGGGATATTTATCCAAAAAAGAAAGAGCATCTGCATATTGCTGAATATGTTTTTTGGCCAGCAAAGTGCCAAGTTGTGCTTGCAATTCTGATGTTGTAAGAGAGTGCCCATGCCCTAAAGTACCGCCTAGCTGTTTCTTAATCTTGATGTATTCGTCTACTTCCCTATTGAACTCATAAGTGGATTCCTGAGCACGTGTGACCGCAACCAAATTTTCCTGATACTGCTTCGACAATTCATATGCGTTTAATGCTCGAATATAATCTTGAGTAGCATTATTAGACGATACTGCTTCCAAAGCCGTCTTTCTTTGATTCTCAAGAGCCTTTAACTGCTTCGCTAGTTCTAATTGTACTTTTGATGAAGCTGTCGGTTGAGTACCGGTGGAAGGAACAGGAGTTGCAGTAGCCATAAATCACCTCAAAAAAAATAATCGCCAAAAATGTCCTTTTGACCTTACAACTACTCCTTTTTGCTATTTTTATTTCAAATACATCACTCTTATTGTTAATTATAGCACGTGAAACTTAAGATAGTGTGAAATAAATAAGATTTTTAAATTTAGTGTTGACGGTGTTTAAGCAATGCCAAAGCCGCACCGAGCAAAACCAATCCTAGTATAGCCTCCAAAAGCTTTTCATTACAGAAAAACATCAGCTTAGCGCCAAGTGCAGAACCCAAAATCGACGTAATTCCCATACTAAGCGCGATTTTCCAACTATTTTTATTTACATGACGAAGTTGAATACGTTTAGAAAGACTGCCTATCTGCGTTGCAACAGCTACGGCTGAACTTATCGTCCCGCTTAATTTAATTGGCAAGGCAAAGAGAAACATCAAAACTGGAATGCGAAATTCGCCGCCTGCAACGCCAAATAAGCCAGATATAATACCAATAAAAAATCCAGCAAGACTCAATAAAATTAGATTAAGTGGCAAAGAAAATCCGCTACCAAAAACAAGTTTTAGCGGCAAAAAGGGTGTCAAAAGCATCTTCAGTCCAACTAAAGCTAAGAAAATGCAAAGGCAATACGTTAAAACTCTAACTTTGATCTTTCCCGTCAAATAAGATCCAAAATAGCCGCCAATGATAGAAAAGATGCTCATGGCCAAAACAATAAGCCATGCCTCGTGCGTTAAAAGCGGAAAGCGCAAAACCAGTGTGGTTCCAGAAACCAAAAGTCCGATAATTAAGTTTGTCGCAGTTGCAAACAGAATTGGTAATTTTAAAACGGCCAACAAAATCGGCAAACGAAACTCCCCGCCGCCAACGCCTATGAGACCGGAAAAGAAACCGATAACAAGACCGCTTAAAGTGGAGATTGTGTATTGATAAAGATTGGTAGTTGGTTTTATAGTCATATGCGATAATTAAGAGAAGAAAAATTATGAGTTATGAATTATGAATTTATGAACATTTATCATTCATAATTTATAATTCCCCCAGGCTTTGTTGAATAAATCCATGTTTTTATCATGGTCGGTAGCCGCAGGCTTTAGCCTGCGTTTAAAAATTCAACAATATTCAAAATCTTATCGCAGGCTAAAGCCTGCGGCTACCAAACAAAATTTAGTTTTTTACCATTTATTCAACAAAGCCATTCCCCCAAACATGTCTACGGGTTTTCCTTTAAAATCAAAGTGTTATATTTTTAAAACCAATCCTATTGTTCGCTATAAAATTAACATATTCAAGGTGATCAAGAACCTTTACGAGGTCGCCAGAATCTATAAAAATCATATCGCGTCACGTTGAATCATTCAACTTGAATCATTCAACTTGAGTCATTCAACATCAAAAACATTCAATAAAAAGACGCGATGAATCGCGTCTCTACATAACTTTCCCCAATTGAAAAATAGGCAAATACATACCAATAACAATTCCACCAATCAAAACACCCAAAACCAGCATGATTACTGGCTCCAAGACGGTTTGCAAGGTAGAAACTTTGTAACTAATTTCTTCGTCATAAAAACAGGTGATTTTATGAAACATAGCGTCAAGAGAACCAGACTCGGCGCCTATTGCAACAAGCTCTAAAACTCGAGGAGAAAAAAGATCGCTTCTAGTGAAAGCATCGGAAATGGATTCACCACGAAGCAGCGCGTCGCGTACACCCTTTAAGCCATTTTTGTAAACAACATTGGGAATAATTTCTACAACAAGATCTAACGCTTCTTGCAGCGGAAGCCCTGCGGGAAATGTAATAGCCAAAACACGTGCAATGCGGGATATATAAATTTTACTAAAAATCTCGCCGAAATATGGTAAACGAAGCACCAAGTTATCTAGAAAAAAGGCAAAAATTAGATTCCTTTTCTTTAGCTGAACAAAACAAACTACAAAAGACGCAATAAAAAGCAAAAAAATCCAGCCATAACTTCGCAAAGCATGCGCTAATGCTATAATACACCTAGTGTAAAGAGGTAAAACTGCCCCAAAGTTAGCGAACATATTTTGCAATTCTGGAATAACAAAAATGAGCAAAGCAGCAGTGATTATTAAAGCAAAACTCAAGACCAAGCATGGATAAAGCAATATTTTCTTAAGACACCTTTTGTCTTCCGCGATTTTACTTTGATATTTTGCCAAGTAAGTAAGCATTTGATCTAGCGTGCCGGACTCTTCTCCGACCTTGATCAAACCGCAAAATAACGCATCAAAATATTTGGAATATTGGCACAAAACTGAACTTAAAGATTCGCCGCGTTCGATTTTATGTTTAATCTCTGCAATAAGAGCTTTTAAATTCACTTCGGCAGCGCTTTTTTCCATAATAGCAAGTGCCGAGACCAATGGAATTGAGGCATTCACTAAGGTTGCCAATTCTTGCATAAAATCGCGCAGAATTTTTTGGGGAAGTGCCCGAGATCTAAAATTACGAAACATGCTAAACGCAATTTTAAAAACACTCTCGCTAGATTTCGCCTTAGTTACGCGCAAAGGCAAAATATGTTTTGCCTCAAGAGCTATTTTCACTTCAGCCAAATTTCGCGCCGACAATTCCCCTAAAACTTGCTTGCCATCTGAATCAATACCATACCAAAAATAAACCTTTCTAGTTGGCATAACCCTTCGACACAGCTCCACCGCTGCTGGCCCAAGTAAGTCGATCAGTGCTGACTGTTGGCGTCAAAATGTAAGTATCGTCAGCTTTAATGCCAAATTTGTCGCGTGGAGTTAAAGTGATTTTTCCACTAGATGTTGTAATGCTATCGATAATACCAGCGCCCTGCCCCAGAGCGACGTCGATCGGCACGCCATTTTGTCCGCTTTGGCAAGTTGATAAATCAGCGGTCATTTGATAACACTCCTCAACACCCAATTTATAAGGCGCCGCAGCTTGCACAACCTCGGTGTAATGAGCTCGCCTTGTATAACTTTGATAAGAGGGGACTGCAACTGCAACCAAAATTCCAATAATTGTGATAGCAATTAAAAGTTCGAGAAGGGTAAAACCCTTAGTGTAATAACAATGCATAAATTTCTCCTATAATTTTCAAGAAAAATTGCATTGTCACTCGTCAATAAATATCGCGCAATACCGTGATTTTTACGGTATTGACATAAGCAAACACTGATAAACACTGAGTTTATGACTTAATTACCCTCTGGATGTTCTAAATGATATTTAATTTCTTTAATCCCACGTCTCAATTCCTCTTCCAACTCTTGCTCAGTAGGTAGTTTAAACTGATACTTACTAGCAAATATGTTTTTTGTTTTATCTCCCATAAAATACTTAACCATTTTCTTGTTTTTTTGCGCACACAAAATCAAACCAATAGTTGGATTATCATTGGCTTCCTTGACATCCATATCAAAATAATTCACATAAAGCTGCATTTGCCCCAAATCAGCATGCGACAACTCTTTAGTCTTTAGGTCAATCAAAATATATGCTTTCAATATAGTATGATAAAAAACCAAATCGCAATAAAAATGCTTTCCATTCCTCTCAAATCAGTGCACGATAATGGATCCAACCTAAATTTCTACTAAAATCAGGGGGTTGTAATTTCCGCCGCACCGCGGCGGATTTTTGATGCGAAATACGCGAGTACAGTAAATAAAATTTTCTAGCACGTTCTAGAGTATCAACACTAAAACCCCTACCAAATTCCTTGCTTAAACGTGAAGAAATTTCTTGGAGTAAAAAAATACCGTATTTTGCTTTTTTTCTTCCCCTCTGCTCTTCCTCAACTATGTCTCTACCTATCAACCAATAAGCTTTTACTTGTTCGATATTAATGGAGCATAAAATATTATGTTGCGCACGATGCAAATAACCTGCAATGCTTTTATACAAAGCATCAATACGCTCATCAGCTACCAATGATTTTGGATTGTTTTGTAAATTTTGATTTGTCATAAAAATAATATGCAACTACTAATAAGAAAAATTGCATTGTCACTCGTCAATAAATATCGCGCAATACCGTGATTTTTACGGTATTGACATATTCTTATTTTTTATATGCAGTTTTTTTAGCATTTCCATCGCACCCAATTCAAACTTTGAAAAAGCAAACCATTTTTTACCAAGATCTTTAAGCGATGCCCCTATGTGATAAATATCTTTTTCGTCAACAATTAGAAAACGATCGTGCGCTTCGCAGAAAACCTCAATTGCAATAATGGGATATTGTGCATTATGTTTTTTTATATCCAATGCAAGCTGCTTAGAAATAGTACTTGTGTATATTTTTACTGAAACATCTTTCTTTCGCTTGCTAAGTAGCGTTAAAACAGAATCATCCACATAATTATCGATTAGGATCAGAGATTTTTTAGCGTTTCGAATAAGATCAGCCGCAAAAATATAGGCATCATATATCTGACCATTGTAAAAAATACCTTGTTTTATTGGCTCACCTGCTTCAAATGCATCAAATACTTTCTCAAAGTTTTTCTCTGTTTCGGATTCAAATGCAATTTGGCGACGTTCCAATGAGTCCAATCTAACAAAAACACCAGAGTTACGTTGAATAAAGCGCCGCATTTCCACAAAAGCATTGATGATTTTGATACTGACCTTAACAGCAGTATCACTACGAAGCACCGCCGAAAGCATCGAAACTCCTTGTTCGGTAAAGACATAAGGATTGACAGAGGAATGCTTTAAATATTTAAACCGGTCGCAAATTGCGACCGGTTCTTTTCTTTTGGCACCAATACTAGTTGAACGCTTAAAATTCTTGAACTGGTCACAATTTGTGACCAGTTCTTCTTTTTCTTGATCAGTAAGTTGAAACCTAAACGCTGGAGGAAACCGATCGATATTTCTTTTTACAGCCTGATTAAGAGCCTTAGTCTCAACTTCATAAACAAACGCCAAATCATTGTCAATCATCACCTGAACACCGCGAATAGTAAAAATCATGCTCTGAATATCTTTTATAGGAACTATCTGATTGTTGTTATTCATATTTAAGCTCCGTTACTTTTATCATAACAAAATTGTTCCTCGATCAAACAAATCGCGCAATACCGTGATTTTTACGGTATTGACATAAAGAAATATTAGCAAACACTGTATGTTTTCTAAGGTCACAATTTGTGACCTTAAAGAGTCGAGCCCCATAAAATGCAGTTTTTACGCTAGATCCCGCGGTCAAGCCGCGGGATGACGAAATTAAAGTTAATAGCGATTCCTTTAATACTCCGTACTTACAATTCAAAACGGTATGTCTTAAAATAGGTTTTTGTACTTTAAGAAAAATATGAAAACAAAAACCAAATACTCCCACAAACTGCCCGACGGTCGCGTACAGTGCGATACTTGCCCAAATTTTTGCAAATTAAAAAGTGGCCAGCGTGGACGCTGTTTTGTGCGCCAATGCCAAGACGATGAGATATTTTTGACAACTTATGGATTAGTTAGCGGTTTTGCTATCGATCCTATTGAAAAAAAACCTTTGTACCACTTCTTACCCGGCTCGCGTGTGCTATCTTTTGGAACTATTGGCTGCAATTTAAATTGCCAGTTTTGCCAAAACTTTCATATCAGCCAAGTAAAAGAAGGCAGCCTTCTTAAAACCAAAGTAACTCCCAAAGAAATAGCTGACTTAGCTGAAGAATATCACTGCCAAAGCGTCGCTTTTACTTATAACGAGCCAACGATTTACTGGGAATTTGCTCGCGATGTCGCCATAGAATGCCATAATCGTAACATTAAAACTGTAGCTGTAAGCAACGGCTATATTTGCAAAGAAGCTAGAAAGGATTTTTTTGAACACATTGACGCCGCTAATATTGATCTTAAAGCCTTTACCGAAGATTTTTACAAAAATATCACTGGCAGCCACTTAGAACCAGTTTTAGAAACATTACTTTACTTAAAAAAAGAAACTAAAGTATGGCTAGAGATAACTTGTTTATTGATCCCAAATGAAAATGATAGTGAAGAAGAATTAGATTTGGCGAGTAAGTGGATTTTTACTAACCTTGGCCCTGATGTACCAGTACACTACAGCGCCTTTCATCCAACTTGGAAAATGTTAGATAAACCGCCGACGCCAGCAGAAACTCTTTATCGCGCCCGTGAAATCGCGATAAAAAACGGCTTAAAATACGTTTACTTAGGAAATCTAAATATAACCAATTGATTTAAAAGGATTTCCCGTAGACATGTTTTTTGAGCGTTATTATTTAGAAAGCAGCAACTCCGCCAAACGCTCATAATTTAGCTCCTTTAAATCAGAGACAACAGTATCAGCCAAAATATAGCTTTGTGTTTGCCCATGGCGGTCGATACCAACGCAATAGAATCCACCAGCTTTAGCCGATTCTACGCCAGCTTTGGCATCCTCAAAAACCACGCATTCTTTAACGTCTAAGTTAATTGCCTTCGCAGCATTTAGAAAAATTTCCGGATGCGGCTTGCCATGCGTAAAATCATAACCGGAAATAATCGCTCGCATCTTTGGTGCTAAGCCAATTTTTTCTAGGATATAACGCGCGTTTTTGCTGCTAGAGGCGGCAGCTATAACAACACCATGAGAAATTAAATCTTCGATTAAAGATAAGCTTCCAGGAAAAATAACAATTTCGCCATCGTGCAAAAGTTCTAAATAACGCTTTTGCTTAATTTCTCCAGCTTCTATAGCCTTTTCAGGAGTTAAATCTGGCAAAATAGCCAAAACACCGTCCAGACGAGGCTTTCCATCTACTTTATGCTCATAATCTTCTTTGGTAAATGGAACACCGAAAGTATCAGTAAAAAGATAACGCCAAGCCGCATAGTGCAGAGGCACAGTGTCAACAATCACGCCATCTAAATCAAAAATCGCACCTTTAAAACTCATATGTTACCCGAAATATTTATTTCAAATGCGCGAATATTATCACTATACTACAATTAAATGAATCCTAAACTTCAAAAAGCTCTAGAACTACATCAATCCGGCAATATTGAAAGCGCGGAAAAGCTCTATGCGGAAATTATTAAAAAAGACCCCAAAAACAGCGAGGCCCTGCATCTTTTCGCTATTTTAAGAGCACAGGAAGAACGCTGGCAGGAAGCTTTAGATCTGTTAAAAAAAGCATTGTCCTTAACTCCAGAAAACCCTGAGTTATATAGCAGCCTAGGCAATGTTTTAAAAAAATTAGACAGAATAGAAGAAGCTATTTTGCACTATGAAAAAGCTATTCGCCTTAATCCAAATTCCGCTACGGCACACAATAACTTGGGCAGCATATTTGCCATGCGCGGTGAAAATAATTTGGCGATTTTGCATTATGACAAAGCTCTGGAACTTCGCCCCAACTATAGCGACGCCCACTTCAATCTAGGATTACTTTTCGCTAAAGAAAATAATCTAGATAAAGCGATCTTAAGAATAACCAAAGCCATAGAACTCAATCCATCCAAAGATCAGTATCACAGCCAAATTGCGCAGTTTTATTACCAGCAAAAAAATCCGAATAAAGCCATAGAATATTACAAAAAAACCTTCGAAATTAATCCGGATAACTTAGCTGCCGAACAAAATCTTGGCGCTTTATTTGCTGAAACAGAAAATTTTCCACTGGCAATTAAATATTTAAAAAATGCTCTAGAAAAAGACCCGAAACACGTTGAAACTTTAAGCAATCTCGCCTCTGTACTTTTACAGGAAAGAAATCTAGATGGCGCATTAGAGTATTACATAAAATTACTTTCTTACGCGCCAAATAGGGATGTTTATTATAATATTGGCGTAATTTACATGGATAAAAACAGCTACGGCGAGGCTCTTCCCTATTTTCTAGAAGTTTTAAAATTAGAGCCTTTAGATTTACCAACGCTGCACAATCTCGGTGCTGTTTATCTCAAGATGGAAAATTTTGAAAAAGCGAGCGAGCAATATCAGAAACTTTTAGGAATCGACCCGGAAAATAAAGAAATCAGCTATATCCTAGCTGCTTTAAAGCAAGAAAATACCCCATCTAAAGCACCGAAAGAATACTTAGAACACCTTTTTGATCAATATGCACCGCGCTTTGATGCGCATTTGGCACAGTTTTTAAAGTATCGCGTTCCAGATCTTTTATTGGAAGCAACAGAGGAATTTTTAAGAAAAGATCTAAATATTTTAGACTTAGGCTGTGGAACTGGTTTAGGCGGCGAAAAATTCCGCAGCTTTGCTAAGAAACTAATCGGTATTGATATTTCCTCCAAAATGCTAGATCTAGCGCGGGAAAAGAAAATTTATGATGAGCTAATTTTAGCTGATATCCACACGGCTTTAACCTCTTACCAAAAAGAATTTGATTTAATTCTAGCAGCAGACAGCTTGGTCTATAGCGGCGATTTAGAGAGTATTTTCATAGACGCGAAGAAAGCTCTTAAATCCGAAGGATACTTTGCCTTCACTTGCGAAAAAGGCGAAATTTATCCCTACAATCTGCAAACCAACGCCAGATTTGCGCATCATCAAAAGTACATACAAGAATTAGCTCTTAAATATAATCTCAAAATTTTAAAGCATGCCGCCATCATCTTGCGTCAACAACAGGTCGCAGACGTTCCAGGTGAGATTTATTTGCTTTCTTCAACTTAAAATCTCAAGTTATTGATTTTAAAAGAAAACGCGTAGACATGTTTTTTAACCATTTCAATATTGCGCTTGTCAAAATAGTTAGCTATGCTGAAAACTCATAATTCATCATTCATAATTCATAATTAAATAAAGTGTCATCACAAAAATTTCAATTACATTCTCCTTTTAAACCCGCTGGCGAGCAACCGGAAGCTATTACCAGCCTAGTTAGCGGCTTAAACTCTGGACTAAAACGCCAAGTATTATTAGGCGTTACAGGCTGCGGCAAAACTTTTACAGTTGCCAATGCTATTCAAGAGTTGCAACGCCCAGCCTTAATTATGGCACATAATAAAACCTTGGCAGCGCAGCTCTATGGCGAGATGCGCGCATTTTTCCCGGAAAATGCTGTCGAATATTTTGTTTCTTACTACGATTATTACCAACCTGAAGCCTATGTTCCAGCCACTAATACCTACATAGAAAAAGATTCTTCGGTGAATGAACAAATTGAACAGATGCGCTTAAAAGCAACTAGATCAGTTCTGGAACGCCAGGATGTTATTGTGGTTGCCACTGTTTCAGCTATTTATGGTTTAGGAGATCCTGAAACTTATCAGGCAGTGACGTTATACCTTAAAAAAGGGGAGAAAATAGAACAGCGCGAAATTCTACGGCGTCTAACAGAATTGCAATACAACCGCAATGACATTGATTTTGCACGCGGAACTTATCGTGTACACGGCGAAACTATCGATATTTTCTTGGCGGAAGCTGAAGATGAGGCGCTACGCATTCAGCTCTTCGATGATGTTATCGAAAGCATAATTTATATAGATCCTTTGACCAGTAAAACTCGTAAACGCCTGGAAGAAGCTACTGTCTTCCCCAAAACTCACTACATTGCTGCTGGCAAAAACATAAAGACTATAGTGGAAGAAATTCGTCTGGAATTAGCTGCACGACTGAAAGAACTCTATACAGAAAACAAACTAGTGGAAGCGCAACGCCTGGAAGAACGCGTACGATATGATATGGAAATGCTTTTAGAAATTGGACACTGTAAGGGTATTGAAAACTATTCACGTTATTTATCAGGACGAAAACCCGGCGAGCCGCCGCCAACCCTTCTCGATTATTTACCCAAAAATTCACTTTTATTTATCGACGAATCGCATGTAACCGTACCGCAAATCGGTGCTATGTATATGGGAGATCGCTCCCGCAAAGAGACTTTGGTTAATTACGGTTTTCGTTTGCCCTCCGCTCTGGATAATCGCCCACTTCGTTTTGATGAATTTGAAAAATTCGCTTTCCAAACTACCTATGTTTCAGCCACACCAGGGCCGTTTGAGCGGGAAAAATCTGATAAAATAATTGAGCTTTTGGTGCGCCCTACTGGTCTTATCGATCCAGAAGTAGAAATAAAACCAGCAACTTCCCAAATCGATGATCTCTTCACTGAAATACATAAGCGCGTAGCTCTTAAAGAAAGAGTTTTAGTGACAACTTTGACTAAGCGCATGGCGGAAGATTTAACTTCGTATTTGGCGGAAAATGGAATCAAAGTGCGCTATTTACATGCCGATGTAGATACAGTGGAACGAGTAGAGATTTTACGCGATTTGCGCCTAGGCGTCTTTGATGTTTTAGTTGGTATTAATCTACTTAGAGAAGGCTTAGATTTACCCGAAGTGTCTTTGGTAGCTATATTAGACGCTGATAAAGAAGGATTTTTGCGCTCCACACAATCTTTAATTCAAACTAGTGGCCGAGCTGCAAGACATTTAAACGGCCGAGTAATCATGTATGCAGATAAGATCACCAACTCAATGCGTAATGCCTTGGAGGAAATGACTAGACGACGTAAAATACAATTAGAATTTAATCAAAAGCATAACATTACGCCGCAAGGCATCGCTACAATAGTACAGGATATTATGCAGCTATCTTCTAAGACTGAAGATGAAACTGCAGAAACTAAGAAGTTAGCTAAAATTATGTCGCCGAAAGATATCGCGAAAAAAATTAAATTCTTAGAAAAGGAAATGCTGAAATTGGCACGTAATCTGGAATTTGAAGAGGCTGCAAATTTACGCGATGAGATCCACAAGTTACGAGAGGATTTATTGTAAATATGCCTACTTTGTGGTAACATTGTGTCACAATATAACACAAAGACGAGAAAAATATGGTACAAGTTAACAGACACAATTTGAAAGATACGGCTATACGTATCAGAATAAACAGCCAAACCAAAGATGATGCGGAAAACATACTCCATAGCATGGGATTAACAATATCACAAGCTATCCATATGTACTTGATACAGATAGTTGCGAATCAAGCTATCCCCTTCAGCATCCAGGTTCCAAATAAAGAAACTGCAAAAGCCATTAGAGAAGCTAAAGCAGGTAAGGGATTAATAAAGAGTAACAGTATGGAGGATTTATTTAACGAACTAGGTATTTAAATATGCTTAACGTTTTTCGCAAAAAGAAGTTTGAAAAAGATGTCGAACTTGCAAAACGTAGAAGGAAAGACCTGAACAAGCTAAAAATAGTGTTAGAGTATTTGGGCAGATTGGAACCTTTACCTAGTTATTATAGAGACCATTGTTTGAAAGGAGAGTTTTCTGGCTGTAGGGAATGTCACATAGAACCCGACTGGTTATTGATATATTGTATTGAAAGGGATTATTTAATTTTAATTCGCACTGGTAGCCATTCTGATTTATATTAAATAATAACGAACTCAATCAGGACACTGAAATTGTAGGTGTATATCTACTGTATACCTTACGAGGACGACAATGACTATTAACATTTTGAGCAATCTAGTTCATCCCATTTTCAAAGGTTTTTCTTTATCTGAACTAGAGCATATCTTAAAAATCGCCAAAATTCGCACCTTTTCAGTGGGAGAAGAGCTAATCCACGAGGGAGATGAAAGCCAGACCATTTATGTCATCCTTTCTGGCACAGTTGATGTGATCAGAGAAAGCGATATCAAAGGCAAACCGATTTGCCTTGCTTCTTTAGGTCCTAATCAGGTTATTGGTGAAATCAGCGTTCTCACTAGTAAACCAAGATCAGCCACAGTTAAGGCGCGAGCGGAAACCGTAGCTCTCATGATTGACGCAGCAGAGATTGAAAAAAATCCTGCCACTAATTATCTTTATGCTAAATTGCGCACAAATTTGACAGAAGAATTGTCGAATAAACTAGTTTATTTTCATGACAAAGTTGTAAAGTCAGAAGATATAGAGGAAGGTCACAGATTAGAAGAAGGACTGCCATTTTATAAACCAAACACCATCTTGAGTTTTTTCGGTTGGAAATGGCAAGATATTTTGCACGAAGTGCCTTTCCTGGCAAGCCAAGGTTATGATGCTATAAAAATTTCCCCGCCCCAGGAATTTGTTATTCGTAAAGATCGACCTTGGTGGGAAATCTATCAGCCGGTAAGTTATAACTTAAGCCAGTTTTATGGCACGGAAGATGATTTTAAAGCCATGATAGATCTGTGCCACACTTTTGAAATCAAAGTGTACGCTGATTTAGTCTTAAACCATATGGCTTGCTATGCGGAAGAAGAAAGTCAGCACGTAGGAACTAACGGAACTACTTTTACTAAATATCATTACGGACCATTAAATTCCAATCAAGATTTTTATGATTTTGATGATTTCTACCACTTAGCTCCTAACGGTAATTTGCAAACCGCACCAGAAGATTATGGAAGATTCGAAAGAATTTGGCATTTAGAACACTATGACCTCTTAAAGCTACCCAAGCTCAATATAGAAAAAACGCATGTCTTAGCCATAGAAAAAAGATATGTGCAGTATTTATTGGATTATGGAATCGATGGTTTTCGCATTGATGCCGCTAAGCACTTAAATATTCCATCTGTAGAAAAAATTTTCGCTAACATGGTAACTAGCGACGGATTAAAGCCATTTCTTTATCAAGAGTATTACGTTGGCGGCTTGCCGGTCGGAATCGATACTTATAGCTACATGGAAAAGTATTTCAAAGTTGGCTATGTAACAGCTTTCAATTACGGTGATTTTTTATCTGATGCCATCAATGATAAGAATAATAATTTAGAAAAATTGGTAAGTTTTAATTTTGGGAGTTCTTGGATTCATTATCCGGAAAACCGCGCTGTTGTTGTGTTGGATAATCATGACACAGAAAGAATGATGCCATCGATTTTAAATTTTCGCTGCACAACAAATAATGCTTATGTTTTAGCATATATTTTCATGCTTGCCTGGCCCTTCGGCATTCCTAAAGTTATGTCTAGCTTTCGTTTCAACAATCAAGATGACCCTATTCCAAATACTCCGGTGTGGAAAAATGGACGCAATACCTGTTTTGACGCTGGTTCTCCCTGGGTTTGCCAACATCGTTGGAATGCCATCGCCAATATGGTATTACTCCGAAAGAAAACCGAGCAAGCAGAAGGCGTCAGTCATATTTGGGCGGAAGGCAACCAAGTCGCTTTTGCAAGGAGCTATCAAAAACCAGGTGAATACGTAGCTTCCTTAGCATTTATTGTTATTAATGCCACCGATAAGCCCTTAAGACGCCGTTTTGACACAGGGTTGGTTGCTGGAAAATATATTGAGCTTATTACTGGCTATTTAAAAGATGGAGAAATGCAAGGCCAAACTATTCAAGTAAAAGATTATGGCTTTGCTGAAATCGAAGTTAAGCCCTACGACGCTGTTGCAATCGGTATTGATTTCAAAGAAACATAAATTTTGCTAGAATAACGCACCTTTTCAATTATAGATTTATATTTAGGAGATTTATATGCCTAACAAAAATGACAAAACACCCGACAATGTTGCAGGTAGCTATTATGTAGATTCAGGTTGTATAAGCTGCGGACAATGCGCGGCTATAGCTGGAAATAACTTCAAGGAAAATAGCGCAGGTAACTACTGTGTTTTCAAACAACCAGTAGATGATGCTGAGAAAAAAGCTTGCCAAGAAGCTCTCGACGGCTGCCCTGTTAGCGCGATTGGAAACGACGGTTAATTTGTATTACCTATTTCCATTCCGAACTTTACATTGTTTCCAGAAATAGCATTTACTTGATTCCACTCTATTTTGTTAGGCGGAAATAATAAAATGACAGTGGAACCAAAGGTAAAATAGCCGGCTTCGGCGCCGCGTTGCAAAATAATTTTTTTGTCGAGTGGTAATAAAAACTGCTTGGCATCTTTTGGGCTGGAAGCAATTTGGATGGGACCGGCCCAACTGGTCGCTAAGCCAGCTACAATCAAAGCTCCCACTAAAACCATCGCCATCACGCCAAGATCTGTTTTAAATATTAAAACTAGTCGCTCGTTACGCGCAAATACGCTGGGGATTTCTTCTGCTGAACGCTGATTAACAGCAAACATGCGCCCAGGTATGTACATAGCCTTTTCCAGCTCGCCTTGGACGGGCATATAAACTCTGTGGTAATTAGTAGGAGATAAATAAATCGTAATGAAATCGCCGTTCAGAAATTCATTTTGATAGGATTCATCAGCTAACAATTCTGCAGCACTAAAGCTATGCCCTTTAGCTTGAAAAATTCTTCCGGAAGTTATCTTACCCAGAGCGCTTATTTTACCATCTACCGGAGAAGCGATTGCTTTAGCATTTTCTGGAAATGGCCTTGCCTCTGGCTTCGGTTCACGGATAAAGAAATCTTTGAGAGTTTTGAAATTATATGGATTTGGTTCGCGCGCATCTTGCATGTCGATTTTGTAATGACGTACAAACCAAGAAATGAGAGCATTTTTAAGCCAGACCTGCTCCGAATGAGCCAAATAACCAAATATTTTCGTGATTAAGCGCTGTGGCAAAATATATTGCCAGAAAAATTTATACATTTGTTTCCTCTCTCCACAAACTTTTTCCACCACAGGCGTGGGCTAGCTTAGCTAAATATTCTGCATGAGCAGCTTTTTCGTGCGCGTTAGCTTGAATAATTCGTAAAGGCTTCCGATCTAGTGGCAATTTTGTTTGCATTGTAGTGGTTGTTTCTTGTGCAACTTCACTCAATTGCTGTTCTGCCTGCTGTTCTGAGAGCATGCAAACCTGGCCACCAGTCATCGCCAAATAAACTTTTCCAAGAAGCGTCGCGTCGAGCAAAGCGCCGTGTAGATTTCTCTCTTTATTATCTACTTTGTAACGTTTACACAAAGCATCTAAATTATTGCGCTGTCCGGGATGTTTTTTGCGAGCAAAAGCTAGGGTATCAAACACGCTTGGGGCATAGTCTTTGACTTTACCAAGTTTTTTATTGCTTAGCTTTAGTTCGTAATCTAAAAACCCCAAATCAAATGGAGCATTGTGAATAATAAGCTCAGCTTGAGAGATATACTGCAAAAACGCTTCTACTATGGCTGAAAAAACTGGTTTATCAGACAGAAATTTATTGTCAATACCGTGAATGGATATAGCTTCGCTATCGATTTCGCGTTCAGGATTGATATAAACATGATAGTTATTGCCAGTAAAACGTCGATCAATAAGCTCTATCGCACCGATTTCAATAATACGATGGCCAGTTTTGGGATCTAGACCAGTTGTTTCAGTATCGAGAATTATTTGGCGTTGTGGCATAATAGCGATTGTAAACGAATCACAGCATAGATTACACAGTTTTTTACCGCGGAGGGCATGTCATGACTACTCACAAACCAATTGCACTTAGTCGAACTAATAGTGTCATCTGGGTTCCATCACGTATACCAGAGACAATGCCACCGACGAGCTCTCATACCCAAACTCTGGTAGCTGTAACTGACAAGACAGCGACTACAACTACTTTTGTCACAGTATCTCCATCTACATTGTATGAGTGGGGAAGAAGAACAGCCCAGAATCAATCTAGTGCTGCCGCTGCAATCAGCACCACTCAACCACTTATGAACGCTTCCAAATCTTAGGTACAAAGCTCCCTATTTCATAGAGCTCGATTAGATATGGTTTTACAATAACAACACCGTAATTGGGATCATCTACGCCCTTGAAAATACCAACTATGTGCTCATTCCAAAAAGCTTCGCGCTCAGCTTTATCTTGAGTAAAAATAGCAGTACCTTGAATTTGCAAGTAATTGCTCGGCTTTTCAGGATCCATTACTCCGCATGTTAAATGCACTTCTGGATTATTTTTAATCTGCTCCACCTTACGAGATGGTAAAAAAGTTGAAAAGCGGATAGACGTATCTTTGGGGTCATAGATAGTGCTAACATAGCGTACCCAGGGTTTACCATCTTTGGTGATTGTTGCAAAACTAATTAACCCCGAATTTTCGCTTAAAATCTTATCGATTTGATTTTTAAGATCGATCATATATTTTTCTCCTATTTTTTTATCATAAATCAGTGATTGTCCCTTCAAAAACCTCCGCGGCGAGCATAACGCTTTCCGACAAAGTAGGATGAGGATGAATTGTGTGGGCGATGTCCGAAGCGGTAGCGCCCTTTTGTAGAGCTAAAGCTAGCTCAGAAATAAGCTCACCGGCATTTGGACCAACTATGCTAGCTCCAAGCAATTTTTTGCTAGCATTGTCGAAAAGCAATTTAGTCATACCTTCTTGGCGGCCAATGCTAGCGGCTCTTCCAGAGGCAAGCCAAGGAAAGACGCCTTTACCGTAAGTGATACCTTGTTTTTTAAGTTCATTTTCTGTCGCGCCAACCCAAGCGATTTCGGGATCTGTATACGCAACGCTTGGAATTGGTTGAGGAGTATTTTCACGCGAACTGCCAGCAATAATTTCCGCTGCCAAACGACCTTCAAAAGCAGCTTTGTGCGCCAACATTGGATTGCCAATAATATCGCCAATAGCGTAGATGTTATTGAGATTAGTTTGTAATTTTGAATTTACTGGAATAAAGCCACGCTCGTCAACGCTAACTCCAATTTCTTTGGCAGAAATGAGATGGCCATTAGGTTTGCGACCAACTGCGACTAAAACAGCATCGAACAATTCTGGTTCCGCTGGAGCGTTTTTGCCTTCAAAATGCACCAACAAGCCCTCCTCTTTAGATTCTACTTGAGTGACTTTAGTTTCGAGCATTATTTTGGCATATTTTTTACTGATGATTTGATGTAGAGGCTTAACCGCATCCAGATCAGCGCCAGGTATGATTTGGTTCATTAATTCAACTACAGTAATTTGGCTGCCGAGAGCGTGATATACAGTTGCCATTTCGAGGCCAATAATTCCAGCTCCCAAGATCAGCATTTTTTTCGGAACAGAGTTGATTTCTAAAGCGCTAGTAGAATCTAGCACACGAGGATCTTGTGGAATAAAAGGCAGAGTTACTGGAGACGAGCCTGCGGCTATAATTGCATTAGTAAAATTAACTAAATTTTTATCGCCATTTGATAGAGCTACTTCAATTTGTTTATCTGAAAGAAATTTACCAACGCCCGTTAGAACAGCAACATTGCGCTTTTTGGCAAGTCCAGCTAATCCCATTGTAAGACGGCGTATCACGCTATTTTTTTGATTACGAAGTTTATTTATATCAATTTGTGGTTCGGAAAAAGTAATGCCGTAAACGGCAGCGTGTTTAGCTTCTTCAATGACTTGTGCGGCATGAAGTAGCGTTTTAGATGGTATACATCCAACATTTAGGCAAACACCGCCTAAAGTCGAATTTTTTTCCACTAAAATCACTTTTTTGCCTAAATCCGCCGCGCGAAAAGCTGCGGCGTAACCGCCAGGGCCGGCGCCTAAAACCATTACATCGGTATTTAATTCAATGATGTTGCTCATAAAATCACCTAGAAATAATTATAAATTATGAATGCTTAATTATAAATTAAAAAAAACACTGTATTTTTAGAAACATCTACTCGCAGTGACGTTACTCATATAAAATAAATTCTTTAAAAACTCATAATTCATCATTCATAACTTATAATTCCCATAAAAACATGTCTACGCGTTTTCCTTATAAATCAATAAGTTATATTTTAAAGTTACGGTCCCTCGCCCCACCCAATTCCAAAATAACATCATTTTCTGTATTGCGCAATACCGTGAAAAACACGGGGTTGCCTGACCATTCAATAGATCAAATAATACAATAAATCGACTGGTCCCGAAGGGACAGAATATTTCGGGGTTCTATTGAAGAGAAGAATAATATTTTTATCTTCGTTTTTCGTGATGAAAATCACGTTTTGGTAAGATAAAAGATTAGTTTAAGCAAACCATTTCCCAAGCGTCAGCAATACCAAAGCGATAACCCAGATGAGAAGCACTCGGTTGACTAGGGACAAGACAGCGCGGTTTTCTTTGATGCTGCTTTTGTTTTCTTTATCTACGTCCATGTCAGTGGCGCGGAGAGCAGCGTCAACGACGAAATGGTCGAAAGATGCGGAAGAGGAGAGAATTTCTTTGTAGCTATGGCTGAAGCTGTTCACAAAATGTCCGGCTAAAGCATAAATTAAAGCCAAAAGGCGCATGGGAAGCCAGTTTAAAATTGTCAATACAGTAGTTGTAACGCGAACTAAATAAACATAAGTCGCTTCACGACTAGCGTTTTCTTGCAGATGAACTAGTAAATAATAAATAAACACACCATAAACATCCGCTATGGCAAACCAAAAAAGCGGAGCAAAAATATTCGTGAAAGAGCGGGTAAGAATTACTTTAGTTACAGTACGCGCCAGGCTGTGTCCGGCTGTGATATGTTCACCAACGAAAGTTTCGCCAGCGTTAATAGCCTGTTCCGGTTGGTCTTTATCCATGGCTTGCAGATAAGCCGATAAAGCCACCCCACGCTCCATATCGCGCGCATCAATACAAAAAAATAAGATCAGCGTGACAAATAAAAGATGTATAAAACCAGACAAATATCCTAAAGTTAGGAAATGCAAAAGACCTATCAAGACAGCAAAGGGCAAGACTAAAAGAGCTAAGGCCAGATAGCCATTGAGGTTAACTAGTAGAGGATTAGTTTTCGCTAAGTAAAATTGAAATAGGCTTTGCTTTATATTTCCAGCAACATTGATAACCTTTTGCAAAGTTATGCATAGCAATACGGCTATTAAATTCATACAGGCCTTCTCCTTTTGACTTAATCCTATTTTACAATGAATTATCGGCGCATAACATACCATTGTTGCAAAACAGAAAGGCAGTTATTCACCAACCAATAAAGCACTAAACCGGCAGGGAATGATAAGAAAAACACTGTAAAAATCACTGGTAAAAACATCATCATCTTAGCCTGCATAGGATCAGTCGATGGCTGAGGACTTAAGCGTTGCTGCAGATACATACTAAAGCCCATTAAAATGGGTAGGATGTAGTATGGATCACGTGCCGATAAGTCATGGATCCAGAACATAAATGGAGCCTGTCTGAGCTCCACAGCTTCGATCAAAACATAGTACAAAGCTATAAAAACAGGAATTTGGATCAATATCGGTAAGCAACCTCCCATGGGATTTACTTTTTCTTTTTTATAAAGCTCCATCGTGGCTTGCTGCATTTTTTGTTTGTCATTACCAAATCTTTCTTTGAGAGCTTGTAAGCGCGGAGCTAACTCTTTCATTTTGCCCATCGAGCGATAGCTTTTTTCGGAAAATTTATAGAAAGCTAGTTTAATTAGAATAGTCACGATAATAATGGACCAACCCCAGTTCCCAACTATGCGATAAATTTGACGCATCAGCCAAAAAATCCAAACTGAAATTATCCAGAGCCAACCATAATCAATAGTTAAATCCAAATGCGGAGCTAGAGTTTTAAGAGTAGCTGTAGTTTCCGGTCCAACATAAAGAGTGGCGCCAAGTTTAAGCTCTGAATTGGGTTGCACCACAATAGAATTAGTCAAACCTAAAACATAAGTCTGCTCTGTGGGAACAGCTTGAGAAAAATAGTCATGTAGTTGATTTTGCTCTGGAATCCAAACACTTAAGAAATAACGTTGTTGAAACGCGAGCCAGCCGCCTTGAATAGTACGGGCGAGATTCTCTTTGTCTAAGTTAGCATAAGTAAATTTTTCGTAAGGTTTGTCTGGACTAGAAATAGAGCCACCAGAAAAGGTACGGAAACTAAACATGCCACCGCCTTTATCTTCTTCTGTAGTTTTTCTTTGTAGTTCAGCGAAAAATTTTCCATTCCAAGCTTGGCTAGTGGAATTTAAAATGCTGTTATTAACTTTAATAGCGTAATTACCACGTGTAAAAGTAAATGTTTTGGTCAAAGTAATACCATTTTTGCCATGCCAAACTAAATTCACGTTGAGATCTTTGGCGTTATCGCCCAAAATGTAATTGTTTTGAGGAGCAGTGTACTGTGGTGGTTTATCTAAACTGAGCTCACCCGCTTTATCGCTAACTACGCCGCTTGCTGCTATATAAAGCTTGTCTGGGCTATCACTTAAAAGTTGAACTGGTGTAGATTTTTCTTCTAAAGAAACTGGGTATTTTAAAAGCTTAGCCGTTACAACGTTACCGCCTAAAGTATCTATAGAAACATCCAAAACATCAGTATGTACGCTAATTAAACGTTTGTTTGGAATTTGAGTAACCAGTTCTTTTTGTCTGGGAGTTGAAGTTATCACAGCATGCGAACTAGTATTGCCCGGAATAGAAGTTGCTGTATTGTTTGTTGCACTAGATTGCACTGGGGTTGGAGTTGGCGGATAATCAGCCTGCCAAGCATTCCATAACAATAAGCAAACAACGCCTAAAATAGCGTAAAGAAACATGCGTACAGTATTCATGTAGATCTCATTTTAAGTTTTTTGGGTACTGGATCATAGCCACCAGCGTGAAACGGATGGCAAGAGCAAATTCTCTTTAATGCCAACAACCCTCCGCGCCAAGCGCCATGCCGTTCTACCGCCTCGCGCGCATAAGCTGAGCAACTCGGATAAAAACGACAGCGTGATCCTAACACAGGACTAATAAAATAGCGATAAAAGCCTAATAAGGCAATAATTATTCTAGATGCTGTATCAATCCGAGCTTCTATTTTATCACTATGAATCTCTATTTTATTGCAATTCGGAGTTTCTTTTTTACTCTCATCCCGCGAATTGCCTATTTTGTCATCCCGCGACTTGATCGCGGGATCCAGCTGCCTAAATGACGCATTTAATATATCCCGCCAAATCTTATCATCTAATTTATTAGCACTATTATAAACTAATACAACCAAATCCATGGCTGGTAAATTATGCTGATTCAAGCGAAAGCTCTCACGAACTATGCGTTTCAAGCGATTGCGCCTAAAAGCTTTTGGAATATTTTTCTTGCTAACGCTAATGCCTAAACGTGGATGATGAAGCCCATTTGGCTTATAAAGCAGAGCGAAATGATTGGTTTTCAAACGTTTCGTTGCACCATTTTTTCCAGCAAAAATAGCCGCAAAGTCTTGGTCGGTGCGTAATCTTAAATTAGACTGGAATGCTAAACGCTTTTCCATTTAGACACAGAGTTTTTTTCTACCCTTAGCACGTCTGCGATTTAAAACAATTCTACCGCCCTTCGTAGCCATACGAGCACGAAAGCCGTGTACGCGAACGCGTTTGATTTTACTTGGTTGGTATGTTCTTTTCATAGTCTTATTTTAAGTCAAATTATATTAGAAAGCGCCCAATCATATTGGGTTAAGCTGGTTTTGTCAAATTAAGTTGTTATCCGAGTATTATCCCCGCAATAGTCGCCGACATGTAAGAAGCGAACGTTCCACAGAGTAGAGCCTTCATTCCGAGTTTGGCAAGATCATGTTTACGCGATGGAGCAAGAGCGCCAATACCGCCGATTTGCATAGCCACAGAACTAAAGTTAGCAAATCCACAAAGAGCGAAAGTTACGATAGTAATAGATTTTGGTGCGAGCGTCGTAACTGCGTGGTGAACGTGTGAGTGAATTATGCCAGATAATTGCAGATAGGCGACAAATTCATTCAAGACAAACTTAGTTCCCATTAAACTGCCAACGCTTAAAATATCATGACTCGGCACACCCATTACATACGCCATAGGCGCGAAAATCACACCTAGAAGCGAGCCCAAGCTTAAAGATTTTAAATTTAATCCTATTGTAGATAAATCTACTCCAGTCCAAGCTAACCAAAGACCAATTTTTCCAATAAACCAATCGCACATGGCAAGAACAGCCAAAAAACCAATTAACATTGCTATAACATTTCCAGCGACTTTAACGCCACTTATACAACCATGCGCTGTAGCGTCGATTAAATTTGTATCTTTTTTGGTAACTTCTATTTTAACAGCACCACGAGTTTGCGGCTCGTGGGTTTCTGGCCAAACAATTTTAGAAATAACAAACGCACCTGGAATAGCCATAAGACTTGCGGCTAAAAGATATTCTGCCTGAATCCCTAAAGCGATGTAAACCGCCATAATACCACCGGCTATACAAGCCATGCTGCCAGCCATAGATGCTAAAAGTTCTGACATAGTCATGCCAGCAATATAAGGTTGTATCATAATTTGTGCTTCAACCTGACCAATAAAAACGCTAGCAGCATTGGACAAAGCTTCCGCACCGCTCACATTCATTAGTTTGGCAAATATTCTTCCCATTGCCGCAACTACTTTTTGCATAACACCTAAGTGATACAAAATTCCCACAACCGCACAAACAAATATTATTGTTGGAACTACACTGAAAGCGAAAATAAAACCTGTACCAGCGCCAAAAACTTTTTCAACGGTACTAGGAACTGCCAACACTCCGAAAACAAATTCAGCACCTTTGTTAGAAAAACTAAGCAATTTGGAAATTAGCTGACCAAGAAAGTGAAATATTTCTTTGCCCAAAGGAAACTTCAGAATAAAAAGAGCAAGTCCCCACTGCAACAATAATCCCATCCCAACTATGCGTAAACTAATGGCCTTGCGATTATTCGACATAGCATAGGCTATGCCAAGAATTACTAAAATGCCTATTAAACCAAAAAATCTACTCATAACAGCCTCTCTCAAATCTCAGACAAAGAAAAGCCCCGCAGAAATCTTTGGGGCTTTTTTTCTTAGCAAATGCTAAATGCAGATTAATAGCGTCTGTCGCCACCGCGATCACCACGGTCTCCGCCAAATTTGCGATCACGAAAACCGCCTTGACGTCTTCCGCCACCACCTGTGCGAGCCTCGCCTTCTCTGGCGATGCTGACTTTCATTGGGCGTCCACCATAGTTCTGGCCATCCATTGAAAGAGCAGCTTCAGCAGCTTGCTGCGTTTCATAAGTGATAAAACCAAAACCTTTGAAATTACCGGTATAACGATCTTTGATCAAAGCTAGTTCTTTAATTGGGCCAAACTGACCAAATAGTTCAGTCAATTCTGCGTCAACAGTTGTAAAAGGCAAGTTGCCTACGTAAATTTTACTCATCAGATAGTTCCTCTGAAATTAAATTAAAAAAAACAGTAAAATCGTTAACCTCAAATAAACTATCCGCAAAAGATAGGCAAACCTGAAAGATAAGATTTACATTACCAAAACAGTCTAATTACTTAGACCCTGGCCGGTAGAATAACAGATTTTTCCACTTTAGGCCATCCCTTTCGGACCCCTCTTTGTTCCCAGGAAGCAAGACCCCAGCTTCAAAATATAACTTATTGATTTATAAAGAAAACCCGTAGACATGTTTTTTACATTTTAATTGACAACTGCTTCTAAAACCTGTCAAATCCAAGTCAATATGACCAAACGCATCCAACAAGAACCAGCTTTTATTTTACACACCAAACCGTTTCGCGACACAAGCTTTCTTGTTAGCGCTTTTACCCAAAACCATGGCCACATTTCGCTTTTAGCACGCGGGGCACGTAGTAAAAAATCGCCCCTTCGATCGTTGCTTCTACCCTTCACTCCCCTTGCTTTATCTTGGGCTGGCAAAACTGATTTGCCTTGTGTGAGCCAAGCAGAAATTAGCAGCTTACAATATCAGCTCACCGACAAAGCTTTAATGAGCGGGCTGTATTTAAATGAATTACTAGTTCGCCTTCTGGAGCGCCATACATCTTACCCAGAATTATTTTCCACCTATCAAAATACACTCAAAAACTTAGAAGAAAACAGCTCCAATCGCGCTACTTTGCGCCTCTTCGAAAAAAAATTACTTTCCGAAATTGGCTATGGATTGCATCTTACTGAAACCAAAGATGGCTATGAAATAAATAGCGAAGAAAACTATTATTTTGAGTTCGGTATTGGTCTACAAAAAGCGCCTAATCTAACTCCTTCCGAAAAAATCTTTTCTGGCCAAAATCTTCTTGCCCTCCACAACGAAAGTCTATCCTCCCCAATTGACCTAGAAGCCGCCGAACGTCTCTTAAAAACCATGCTGCAAGCGGTTTTAGGTAGGAAACTGATTAGTCGAGAGTTGTTATAGAATTTGTTGGGTTCGCTCTCGGCTTCGCCTCGCGCTCAACCCAACCTACCCCAAACTTCCTAGTTCGACAATCGCAGCACTGTTGTCTTATTTACCACCACTGTAGAGCTCTGGCTAAATGCATTTGGACTGAAAGTTGTAATGCTGCTTGAAATAGGGGTACTTATGCTTTGCTGCGGCATAGTTATCTTCAGCTTTGTTGCCACCGCAAGATGAGATTTAGCTCCTTCATCATCCGGCTTCGCGTTCACAAGTTTTGTAAAATATTCTTCAGCTTCTTTATAAGCCCTCAAAGCAAGCGAAGCCTCTCCGCAATATTCATAAGCTATTATTTTATATTCTGGAGGGTATTGCAGTAAATGTGAAAAGTAGACGAGTGCGCCTTCATATTCACGAGTTTCCAATAAAGCTTTTCCCAAACAAAGAATAGCTAATGATAATGAAAGATAATCTAATGATTTCGAATCTTCCATTACCATTTTTAAGATATATATTGCCCGCTCGTACTTTCCCAAAACGAACAAAGAGCATCCGAGTAAACAATTTTCATCAGAATTATTTATCCTCCTTGAGCTATACTTAACTTCCATGTTTAGACAAAACTCGCGCATTTCTTTCGGTTTGTCAGCCTTGTTAAGAAAGCATGATTGTAATGCTTGATAGAATTCTTGCCTGGTTTTATACATTTCTCACCTATTAACTATTTAAATCAATAAGTTAAAATTCTAACTCAGGCTATTATATAAACAAAGTGGTATATCAAACTTTAAGACTATTTTAAAAAGAAAAACATATCTCGTTGATTTTAAAGGAAAACACGTGGACATATTTTTTCAGAAGAACTGGTGGCCAGAGACAGAATCGAACTGTCGACACAAGGATTTTCAGTCCTCTGCTCTACCGACTGAGCTATCTGGCCAAAGTAGATGCGCTATTAAAACGTTTGTCCGCCCAATCGTCAAGGACTTTAAATCAAAAGCGATTTAATCTATATTGCATATATGTTCAAAGACAATACCCACTCATATGACGTAGTAGTAATCGGCGGCGGCCATGCTGGAATAGAAGCTAGCCTAGCGGCTGCGCGGCGCGGCAGTAAAACTTTAATGATTACGCACAACATCGACAAAATTGGCGAGATGTCGTGCAATCCCTCCATAGGCGGTATCGGTAAAGGTCATTTGGTGAAGGAAATCGACGCTCTTGGCGGCGCCATGGCCAAAGCAACAGATAAGGCCGGTATTCACTTTCGTATATTAAACGCTAGCAAAGGCCCAGCAGTACGCGCTACGCGCGCACAAGTCGATCGAGTTTTGTACAAAGAAGCTATTCGCTCTATTTTAAGCCAAGAAAAAAATCTAACTATTTTACAAGAAACCGTAGATAAATTAATTATTGAGAACAACCGCGTTACGGGCGTGGTAACGCATTCCGGAAGCAATATATATGCCAAGACTGTTGTTCTCGCTGTCGGAACTTTTTTAAATGGTAAAATTCATATTGGCCTTGAAAGCCATTCGGGAGGCAGAGCCAACGACCCAGCCTCTATTGCCTTGGCCAAATTTTTAAGGTCTTTGGGACTACGTGTAAACCGCCTAAAGACTGGCACTCCACCACGCATAGCAAAAGATAGCATTGATTTTAGCATTCTTACTGAACAAAAAGGCGATGAACCAACGCCAGTGTTTTCTTTTTTAGGTAAAGTGGAAGACCACCCCGAACAAATCTCTTGCTACATAGCGCATACTAATGCAAATACTCATGCCATAATTCGTGAAAATCTAGATAAATCGCCTCTTTACACGGGAATAATTCAAGGCACAGGACCACGCTATTGCCCTTCTATCGAAGATAAAATCGTGCGCTTTGCCGATAAAATCTCACATCAAATCTTCTTAGAACCAGAAGGTTTACTTTCAGAAGAAATTTACCCAAACGGCATTTCAACTAGCTTACCTCTTGAAACTCAAATCGAATTTGTACGAAGCATTCCAGGCCTAGAGAAAGCAGAGCTTTTAAAACCTGGCTATGCTATAGAATACGATTTTTTTGACCCACGCGATTTAAAACCTAGTCTTGAAACTAAAGCTATTGCTGGCTTATTTTTTGCTGGTCAAATCAATGGCACAACAGGTTACGAAGAAGCCGCTGCACAAGGTTTAATCGCCGGCCTTAACGCTTCTTTACAAGTTGATGATAAAGAACCCTATTGCCCACGCCGCTTTGAAAGCTATATGGGTGTTATGATTGACGATTTAATCACACGCGGTACTAACGAGCCTTATCGCATGTTTACTAGCCGCGCTGAATATCGCTTACTGCTGCGCGAAGACAATGCTGATATGCGCCTTACGGAAACTGGTTACAAATTAGGATTAATTGACAAAGAAAGATGGCATGTCTTTACAACAAAAAAATCTCGCTTAGAAGCAGAATATAAGCGCCTACAAAAATTAACTATCAAACCAAAAAGTAAAGCTGGCGAAAATCTAGCTAAAATTATCGGAAAAAATTTGGAAAATGATTCATCCATACTAGATTTGCTGCGCCGCCCGGATGTAACTTACGCTTCTTTAATTATTGAAGAAGTAATGGAATCTGGCGACTTAGAAAATCACATCTCGAATCAATTAGAAATAGAAATAAAATACGCTGGCTATATAAAACAACAAAGCGATGAAATCGAAAAACAACTGCGTAACGAAGAAACGTCTCTTCCAGAAAATCTAGATTATAAAGCCATCACAGGACTTTCCAATGAATCTCGGCAAAAACTAGAAGCTGTTCGCCCCACAACTATAGGACAAGCTCGTCGCATCCCAGGCCTCACGCCTGCTGCTGTCTCTCTGCTTTTGATATATTTAAAGAAAAAAAAGATTTAACTATTTGGATAGAGTTGGAGTACACGTAGAAGTACTCGTATGTTCTTCTTCCAGAGCTTTTTCTAAAAACTTCTGCAAAGCTATAACTATCTCAGCAGCCGTAGGACGCTCCAAAGGATTTTTAGCCTGACATGTTGCAAAAAATCTCACCAGATCTTTTTCAACATATTGTGAAAACATAGCATGAAAAACTCCACCTAAAGCGTATATGTCTGCAGCGGGCGAAAGTGCAGCTGGATCAATAACTCCATAAATAATTCCATTAACCAAAATTTCCGGCGCAATCCCTTTATTCGCGACCTTCTCATGTTCATTTACTTGGCCAGGTGAAATAGACAAACCAAAATCCGCTAGTTTTGCCGTATACTCTGAGTTTTCCAACTTAAGTAAAATATTTTCAACCTTAATATCACAATGCAACACACCCTTGCTATGCATATACTGAACAGCTTTTGCTATATCAAATGCAATTTTCAAACGTATCGACAGAAGCTTTGGTGCTTGAGGATCAGTTAGAAAATCGCTAAGTTTTCCACCATTCATAATCTCCATCACTAAATAAAAGCAATCTGTATTTTGAGAAACACCAACAATATTGACAATGTTAGGATGTTCGCGCACCAGGCACATGTTATTCGCTTCCTGCATCATTTCTCGCCGCCTTTTAGCTGATGGCCACGGTACTTTTTTGATAGCCACTTCCTTGCTACCGTATGTTCCCTTATATACGGCTGCAAAGCTCCCCTGCCCAAGCTTTGCAATACACGCAATTTCCGTCACCGAAATATTTGGACACATAGCAGATAAAATCGGAGGGGTTTGTATTTCTTCGTTAAGGAACGACGTTAATTTCTGTTTTATGTTTTCTATGGAAATCCTGTTTTCCTCACAAGCTCCAATTAATTTTTCTAGTTCTCGAGAACAACCACTAACTTCATGCACTAACAGCTTAAATTTACTTTTTAGCTCATCTAATAGCTTAGCAAAAGAACTAATAGAAACAGCCAGATCGTTGGTAAAAACTAGGTTTCCTAATTTAACTTTATTTGCCATATCGAAAAAAACGTTCCGACTTGTTACATCGACCGGCGCAATCTTACGTGCGAATAGGAATTCAATAGCATTTAGAACATCGAGCGCTATATTAAAACGTCGCTCCCATGACAAAACTTCGGGTTTATCCTCTAAAATAGTTAGTAGGGTATATGGCTGAACGTCTTCCATAACACAACCCGCATAATCACCCCCCAAATACACACTAGATATTCCGCGAATATTAGGACAACTTGCAACGCTCGATAAAATACCTGCTTGCTTCGCTATTTCCCTTCTATCGTCTATATGTGGCTCTATAATCTTGTCTTTTCCCAATAAGCTAACTTCACGAGCCGACACAACAATAAGGTTCATTTCTTCCTCAGCAAATTGCTTTAAAGCGCTTTCTATATCCGAAATTCTAGGCCTTGTGCCCGGATTTTTATTCCAACACTTCTCAATTAATACTTTAAGACCAGATGGAATCTTCTTTGAGCTCAAATCCGGATAATCGCCTCGTAAAATTAATGGCTCGCTCCTTGTTGCTATTTCGTAAAAAAGCATACCAAGCGCATAGATATCACTAGCGAAGGAAAAAGCAGACGGATCAGACAAAAGTTCCGGCGCTCTCCAAGCTACAGCTCCAAATGCTGCAACGTTCTTTTTCACCATAAAGCAAGATAAGCCAAAGTTTCCAAGCTGCAATTCGTTTTTCGTGTTAAGAAAACAGTTATGGCTTCTAATATCACAGTGCAATATGCCATGTGTATGCAAGTGTTTAACCGCAGTAGCAATATCAGTCATAAATTTATAGCGTAAGGACCAGACTATTCGCTTTGAAGTATCCGCAAGCAGATCTGAGAGTAAATTATCCTGCATATCCCCCATAACTAAATTAATACAACTGGTTGGATCTTCAAATTTGCCGTAAAAAGGCAGGATGTTAGGATGTCCAGTTAGCTGCGACATAATTAACACTTCTTTTTCTATCTCACTTTGTGCGACACCGCATGACGATGGGAATGCTTTTATGGACACTGGCATTCCTTTGTAATGTCCCCCTTTGTATAAAACAACATTACCAAACCCCGGCGAAGGACGTGATTCTATAGCATCATCTTTTTCATCAGAACCGACAACATCGGTAGAAGAAGGATCAACTACACCTTCCGATTTACATTCATCAAAATCAAGGTCTCCCACAGAAATATCAGTAACGCTAGCAGTAGGCTGAGCGGATGGAGCAGAAGGTCCACCGATAGATGCAGGCGGCGTTTCAACTGGGGGCGGGGTTGCTGTAGGTGATGCGTTCGATATAACCGGTTCTTCCTCTAAAAATTGGGAAGGGGGCTCATTCGACCCACAGAAAAAAGCAGAAGGGACAGAAGATGACACAAAAACCTCAGTATTAATGTCTAACAAGCACTACTATAACATTTTATTATTAAATTAAGATTAAAGTGATATTGTTTTTTTATTAAATCCTGTGTTACAATGCGCGTTCTTCTTAGGGGGGGTGACCTGGTTTCGACGGGGATAACAAAACCTAAGGTGCATGTCGAGTACGTAACCTGTTCTCGTTAAAAAACGGTTATAACAAAATAAACTTCAGCGAAAGCGAAGCTCTTCTTGCTGCTGCTTAAACAGCACAAGAATCGTTAACAAAGTGTGCTTATGCGCTTTGCTTAGCGATAACTTCACATAAGACCGCCGTTAAATCTGTCTGAGGCTTAACGGTTAAACTTTTCAGGCTCGCTGTTTTCTTCCGTGCTCGTTCGGGTGAAAGCAGTTAAAAACAAAAACTGAGCTAAACATGTAGTACTGAGGGCAGAGTGTTTCCGGACGCGGGTTCAATTCCCGCCACCTCCACCAGGCTTCGCGTGCCATCGATAAAATCGAGGGCAGACGTCCGAAGCCGAAAAACGAATTAAGGAAATTTTATTCATCCATTTGAACAATGTTGTAAGCAATTCAATCCATCAGAACGTACCGCCAATTTATGTTGGCTTGTACTCGAAGCGGCAATACATCAAACTAGCGCAAAATTATATAAATCAAATACTGCTGGAAATACAAAACTATGAAAAAAATAATTACTAAAGGCTTAGAAATTTACACTTTCAATCAGAATGAAAATGATTATATTTCACTAACTGATATTGCCCGTTATAAAAATCCAGAATTTACAGCTGATGTGGTAAAAAATTGGTTAAGGAATCGAGCTACAATTGAGTTTTTGGGTATTTGGGAGCAAATAAATAATCCAAAGTTTAAACTGGTCGAATTCGACCAGTTTAGAAAAGGGGCTGGGTCAAATAGCTTTGTACTTTCTCCTCAGAAATGGATCCAAAAAACAGAAGCTATCGGTCTTATTTCTCGATCTGGCAAAGGCGGAGGAACCTTTGCACACAAAGACATTGCCTTTGAGTTTGCGACTTGGATATCGCCGGAGTTCAAGCTATATTTGATCAAAGAATTCCAGCGACTTAAGCTTGAGGAAAATGAGAGGCTTGTTTTAGGATGGGATGCAAAACGCATGCTTACTAAAATTAATTACAAAATTCATACTGACGCTATAAAAGAAAAAATAGTATTGCCATTGAAACTATCAGCAAAAGAAACATCAATAACCTACGCCAATGAGGCTGATGTGCTAAATAAAGCTTTGTTTGGAATGCCCGCAAAAGAATGGAAGGATAAAAATCCAACGCTTGATGGTAATATTCGCGATTATGCTAATGTAACTCAACTTGTAGTGCTTGCCAACATAGAAAACCTTAATGCTGAATTTATTCGCGCTGGATTGTCTCAAGGTGAAAGATTGCTTAGACTAAATGAAAGCGCTATTACGCAAATGCAATCATTACAAAGTAGTCCAACTGTTAAAAAACTAGAGGATATATAGATAATTCAATTAATAACTCCTCACCACCACCTTCGTCCCAACATTAATAAAATTAAAACGAAGCCACCTTGCATCTTCAACTTCCAAACGTACACAGCCATGGCTAACATTACCATCAACAACATCGTAAGAACCATGTAGAGCTTGATCGCCATTAAAGAACATACAATATGGCATAGGTGCGCCACCATATGGCATAGGAAATTTGGTGGATTTACAGTTGAAACTACCAAGAAAATTAACACGAAAAGTTCCAGATCTAGTCCTACAAGGCTGCCCCAAATCCGAACACCAATCCGAACCTGCCGTAGCCATACCAGCTCGAATTAGATTTCCTGATGGACCATATGCTCCCCAAGCATGCACATTCGGATCAACCAAAATCATTTTTTCAAACGGAGGATCTATGTTTTGCGGCAAGCGATGCGCGTATTTCATAGACTCATCACCCAAAAAACCAGGTGAAAAATTATCGAAAAAATCACTAAAATGCGACTTTGACGAAGTAGAAGTAGAAAATGCAGAAGTACAAGAACAAATAAGACAAGAGAAAGAAACAAGCAGGAATAGCTTTACCGACAAAATTAAACGGCGCATAGTTTTCTTCCTAAAAATTTCTCAGTGCTTAAATCTAAAATTTATACGCTAGTTTACCCTGAAGAACTAAAACAAAAAACAACTTATGTAACAAAATATCGCTCTACTAACTTCTGCAGACTTGGCAAATCAGAACAACTATTAATTGCTACGCAAAACTCTTTTCTTGGCTTAGATGGCAAACAGCGTGCGTAATATTTAGCTACTTTACGCGCATTTAAAATAGCCGATCGCTCACTCGCAAATATTTTCAAAAGAAGATTTACATGCTGAAGAAAAATCTCACCTATTTCTGATGCTGTTGGCAAAGTAAATTCTTCCCCCTGCATTTTCGCAATTAATTCGCGGAAAAGCCACGGCCTCCCTACTCCACCACGCGCAATCATCGCTCCCGCGCAACCTGTCGCAAACATTTTTTTTAAAGAATCAACATCAAAAACATCACCATTGCCAATCACTGGTATTTTCATTTCTTTAACGAAAAATTCAATTTGATCATAGCGACAAGGGGTTTCGTAGTGCTCGGTCCAACGCCTGCCATGTACAATCAAAAAATCTACACCAGAATCACTTACGGCTTTGGCTACATCAGGATTAAATTGCTCCTGACCTCCACCTGCAACGCGAATTTTAGCTGCGACTGGTACATGAGTATTTTTTTTGATAGCAGAAAGAATTTGATAAAGTTTAGTTGCATCGCTTAAAAGTGCAGAACCGGCGCCTTGCCTTCGCACTTTTTTCACTGGACAACCGCAGTTTAGATCAATCAAATCGGCGCCATAATCCGTAACAATTTTGGCCGCTTTGGCCGCATCTTCTGGACTATTTCCAAAAAGCTGAAAGCAGACTGGGCCTTCCTCTGCATCTTTATGTAAATAGCGTTCATAGGTAATTCTAGATTTATGCAAAAGAGCTTTGCAAGACAGCATTTCAGTACAACAAAAAGCTGGCGCGCCATATTGGAAGGTCAAAAGCCGAAAAGGCGCGGAACTCACTCCCGCCAACGGACCTTGGATTAGGTTATTCGGAAATGTTTTATTGTCAAGAATTAAGGGTTTAATCATGGTGCAGGAAAAATTATAAGTTATGAATTATAAATTATGAATATTAAAGGAAGAAAGCGAAAATTGAACTTCAAAATGTAACTCGTTGAAAAATAAAGAAAACACGTAGACATTTATCCTCCGTAGCTTTAGCGAAGGGGGATGTTTTTATTGAAATTCATAATTAATAATTCATCATTCATAATTATTATTCCTACACTTCCCGTGCTTCCAATACAGAACCCAATAATTTCGATGTCATACTAACTGCTGAGATAACACGATCATATTGCATACGAGTTGGACCTATAACACCCAAAACACCGATCACTTGGTCATGTAGAGAATACGTCGCTGTTACCAAGCTACAATCATCAAAAGTAGAATATCCAGATTCTTCGCCAATGTAGATTTTAATTCCATCGGCTTCGATACATTGATCTAGAAGTTGGATAATAGTGCTCTTTTGCGTAAAAGTATCGAAAAGATCCTTGAGTTTATTAATATCGGCTGTCTCAGCCAAATCAAGCAAATGCTGCTCGCCAGCCGTCACACAATTATCTTGCTCAACATTAGTATTGGCCAAAGCTTGCTCAGAAGTACTCACCATTAAATCCAATAAATCCGCCAGATTTTGCTGATCTTCGCGCATTGCCACAACTAATTTTCTTCTAATTTCAGCCAAATCCATGCCAGCAAAATGTTGGTTTATATAGTTAGCCGCTTGCTGCAATTCATGTGATTGATAGTGCCTTTTGGTATAAATTATACGATTTTGCACTTCGTAGTGACCAAAAACTAAAATCACCAAAATACGATTTTCCGTTAGCGGAAGAAACTCGATTTGCTTGAGCGAAGCTGCCTCGCGACGCGGAAGCATAATTATGCTAGCAAACTTGGTAATCCCAGATAAAAGATTGGAAGTTGCGCCGAGCAGCTCTTTAGTCTCTATGCATTCTTGTAGAGCAGGCCGAAAAGAAGAAAAGGCTGCTTTAGCTTCCTGGTTCGATTCTCTTTCCAAACTTAAAAGCTCATCAACAAAAAAACGATAGCCTTTAGTTGTGGGGATCCTTCCAGAAGATGTATGCGGGGAACGCAAAAAACCAGCCTCTTCCAAATCCGCCATAACATTGCGAATGGTTGCTGAACTCACCCCTTGTTGTACTTCTTCAGCTATAGTTTTAGAACCAACAGGACAGCCGTCTTTTATGTAGCGTTCAACTAAAATTTTCAGTAGTTTTTGATTGCGTTCGCTAGCCAGTGGATCGAAGGATTCCATGTTAAGCTCGCGTACCAATTATGTGCGGCATACCATCGTGTTGTTTCTCATCTTTATAAACTTCATCCCAATTAATGCGTGCCGATCTAAATTGCAAAGCCCCTTCTATGGCATCCTCCACTTCCGCTTTGTTTAAAGCATTTGGCTCTTCACGTAAATCATTCAGGGGAGAATGTACTTCCAAATACAAATTATTACCCAACCAACCGGCTTTGCTGGCGTGATGAATAATATGAACTTGCGTGCCTATAGCAACATTTCGATATAAAGTATCGATAGCATCCATAGAAAGACGCATACAACCAGAACTAGCATAGGTTCCAACAGTCTGTTGCTCATTGGTGCCATGAATTAAATAGCCTTGTTTAGCCAAATAAAGAGCAAAATCACCAAGCGGATTTTCTTCCCCTGGCGGCATAATATCCGGCAAAAGTTTGCCATGTTTAGCAAACATATACTCTTGGATAGCTTTAGGCACATACCAAGTCGGATCTTCTTGTTTTCTCACTATTTTTGAAACCATAGTGGGCGTACGCCAATTCGGTCTGCCCATGGCTACAGGGAAAGCGTAAACATACTGGCCATCCGGCGTAAAATAATATAGCTTTAGTTCAGCCATGTTGAGCACTAAGCCTTGGCGGTATTGAGGCAAAACGTACTGCGTCGGAATGGTTACTAAATCTCCAACTTTCAAAATACCACGCGCTATGCGAGGATTAGCAGCCTTCAATTCCGCGTCACTAACTTCATAACGCATGCGAATTTGATCAGTGGAATCACCTTTTTGCACCTGAATTTGAAAGGGCTGACCGACTAAATCATCCCCCGGCTGTGGCATAGGATAAACAGCAGCTTGTACCGTAGTATAGGCTAAACAAGAAATGGATAAGCCAACAAGTAATTTGGCAAAAAACGACTGTGTTTTATGCATAAGAATCTACTCGAATTTTAATTACGATTGCTACCGCCACCAGCAAACACGCCTAAAATCTGAAGCAAGCTAATAAATATATTAAAAATGGCTACATAAAGGGAGATCGTTGCCATAATGTAATTTGTCTCGCCGCCATTCATGATTTGGCTGGTGTGAAATAAAATTAAACCCGAACAAAGTAGCATAAAAACGCCAGAAATGACGAGCTGTAGAAGCGGAGCATGGAAAAATAAACCAAATAAAGATACAAGGAAAGCTACCATTATACCTGCGAATAAAAACCCGCCCATGTAGCTAAAATCTTTACGTGTAACCAAAACAAAACCCGATAAGAGCAAGAAAATCACGCCTGTACCACCGGCTGCCGTTGCCACTAGAGCAGCACCATTTACAAAGCCGTTTAAGTAAAAACTCAAAATGGGCGCTAAGGTATAGCCCATAAAGCCTGTAAAGGCAAAAGTAGCAACCAATCCCCAGACGCTATTTCGCAAAGCTTGGGTCAAGAATAAAAGGCCAAACATGCCCAAAATAGTTATCATAGTTCCAGGACGCGCGCCAGATAAAACGCCCAAATAGGCCGTAAAAGCACTAAAAAGTAAGGTCAAACTCAGCAAAAGATAAGTTTTGCGCAAAACGCTATTAGTCGCTACGCCGCTTAAAGTACGTGTCTTTAATACTGAATAATTCTGCATATAATCTACCTCCAAGAAAAAAGATGCGCTATTATACTACAAAATCATTGTTGTGGAAAATGATGAATTATAAATTATGAATGATGAATTGTATTCGAATCTATTGATTAACAAGTAAAAATTATTAATCCCTGTAACTTCTGCTTCACAATTTCCTACTTACCCTATATCATTCATAATTCATCATTCATAATTAATAATTATGTTCCGGAGAGGTGGCTGAGTGGTCGAAAGCGGCGGTCTTGAAAACCGTTGAGGACGCAAGTCCTCCGGGGGTTCGAATCCCTCCCTCTCCGCCAGGCAAGCCAATTTTTACTATCCAACAGATGTCGTTTTTGAGCAACCTGCTCATCAGCTCCAAAACACTCTCTACAGCAACGTCCCACTCTAAAAACACGTATATGGACTCGGCCTCTTAGTCAAGGGTTACTAACAATAAATCTGACAACAACTTTAAGGTTACGTTCGTATATACGGCATCTTGTTGAGT
>JBAYJT010000002.1:0-69249 GCA_041664965.1 Gammaproteobacteria bacterium | reverse complement strand
TTTTTACTTTTTTATTTTCTTTGTGCTAAAGAATTTCGCATTTTTAATCTTTTTGTTTTTGGAATGGATAAGCTTTTTTTACATCTTAAGAAACTTTTTATTATCGGATGGCCCATTAGCATTGAGTGGGGCGCGATGATGATGGCTTACACGTTTGGAACTTACATGATTGGTTGGGTTGGTACTTCAGCCTTGGCTGCGCACCAGGTTGCAACGCAGTGTGTTAATTTGTTTATTATGGTGCCATACAGTGTTGCACATATCACGGCGGTTTTAGTGGCGCAAGCTTTGGGTTCTGGAAGAAGAAAATTTATCGAAAAAATAGGTTATGCAGGGGTGTTTATATGTTTGCTCGTGGTTGGTTCAGCATCGCTATTATATTGGTTTACTCCACATATTTTTACTCATATTTATTTACATGGAGATAATATGGGGAATGCGGCTATTATCGCATTAGCGGTAAGCCTTTTGGCGGTTGTCGGAGTAACACAGTTAAGTGATACAGTTGGTGCTGTTTTGACTGGGGCTTTAAGAGGTTTTCAGGATACGTTAACTCCAATGTTAATTAGCATAACTAGCAATTGGCTGATAAGCATACCGCTTGGTTATTTTTGTGCTTTCACACTACATTTAGGTGCGATTGGTGTTTATGTGGGATGTTTGTCTGGGTCTTTATGCGGGGCATTTTTACTTACGTGGAGGTGGAGAAGAACGTGTATTTAAATGGCGCTTGAGTATTAGTACTATATATGATACTATAAAGTATATGGAGCTAATTATTTATTATGGCAAGCATCGACAAACTGCTAGATAAAATGCGTAATAATCCGCTGAAAAAAGAAAGAATACAGGATTATCCTTTCACTTTGCGACATCTTTCAGAGGAAGATGGTGGTGGCTATTTAATTGAATTTCCTGATTTGCCAGGATGTATGTCAGATGGTGAAACAATAGAGGAAGCTATTGAGAACGGTCGCGATGCGGTTAAATGTTGGGTAGATGCTGCAAAAAAATCAGGACGTGTGATTCCATGCCCTGGTGGGTTAGAAAAGCAAAGTGGAAAATGGGTACAACGAGTGCCAAAATCTATACATTTGCGACTAGTGAGTAAGGCAGTAGAAGAGGGTGTAAGCCTAAACACTTTGGTTATAAAAATTATTGCTGAAGCGCTTGGTGAAAACAATATTGCTTGTAAACACAGTGCTTACAAAAAAGCTAGGTTATTATCTTAACCGGAATAATTTCTACGACGATTCCAAAGTAACTCGATTTTTATCATCGCTGTAGATGTAGTTGTCTTCTTCAACTTTATTTTTTTGGCAAACGTAAATTATATTAGTTGAGTGTGTTGCGAAGCTTAAAGGCGTTGCGCTACAGCTTTTAAATACATAACGAATAGTAGAGTCGGTGTGTTTGGCAAATTTATCGCCAAGAAGCGGATTCTCTATGATATTGAAAATTGCTAGGCCGTTCTTAGAAAGCGAGTGCTTGATGTTTTGGAGATATTCTATGGTTAAAAGTTCTGCTGGTATGCTTTGTTTGTGGCTATAGGTGTCGGAAATTATTACATCATAACTTTTGTTATTTTGGCGCATGAAACTACGTGCATCTGCTGCTATAAAAGAGCCATTCACTTTTTCTATAAAACCATTTTCTGCAATTTCTTTGATCTTGGGGTCAATATCAACATAGGTGAAATTGTTGCTATGCGATCCTTGTGCTGACATAGTAAAGCCACCAGCTCCTAAAACTAAAATTTCTTTGTTTTTTAGAGCTAGATCCTTAAATAAGATGCGTTTGATTAGTTCCACATAGGGAAAACCTTCTCGTTTATTGCTAAGGAGAGAAGAGAAAGATCTGTTGATTTCTAAAAGTTTCACATCGCTCTTGTAAAGAGGTGAGGATGCTTGAAGTATGCTGTAGTTGGCATAGTTAGTTGTAGCATTGAAATAAGTACCATTCAAAGAAATATTTGTTATGTAAGTTATAACGATAAGTAGAAATATGCTAAAAAGCGCTTTTCCTGATTCTTTATTAATGAGATTTTTATTTTTTTGGGGAAGAAGGAAAAACAGAGCTGTTGTCAATAAAAACGTAATATATACAGTCCATGTGACGCCAAAATATTCTGTTAGAACTAAAGTAGTTATTGTGGCCCCAAGAAAAGAACCTAAGGTATTTAAAAATAAAACTTTACCGCCAGTATTACCAACCAATTCGCCTTTCTTAACAAGATTCATCGTAATAGGAATGGTTTGTCCGATAAAGTAGATCATGGGAGCTGTGATCAAAAGCAAATAAGCGCTTAAGGAAAAAAGGGTGTTGGTTAGTCCGAGGTGACTAAAAAAACTAAAAAGTATATTGATTAAGAAGTAGCTGAGTCCTAAGCCAGCAAAGGCTGCGGTTATGACAAAGTTTCTTTGTAAAACTTTAGTAAAGTTAAGTTTGCATTGACCACCACGAAAATAGCCGAAAGCAAGAAAGAGAAGAAATACGCCAATGATTAAACTGGTTGCAACTACGCTTGAGCCAACAAAAGGCATCAGTTGGCGAATGGTTAAAATTTCTAAGGCAATAGATACAAATCCTTCAATAAAAAGTATGGCGTAGAGCATTTTTTGATCTTTCCCTTTATTCTAAACAGCAATCGATTAATTTATGCATGATTTTACTTAGTGTACCACGTAGACTCTGCTTTTCACTGTCGCCGATGTTCAATGCTTCAGAATCGATATTTTTGACTTGGTTGAGGTCAACTAAGTTGAGATTTATTCCCCAAAATAGAGAGTGTAGGTCATAGGCTTTATGAAAAAAATCGTAAGCTGTTTCTTTATTTCCTAAATCTAGTTGCTTAGTTCCAACTTCCATTAACCGCATGGAAGCTGCTAATAAATGCTTGGAAATGCACCAGCGCTCGCTACCATCAGTATATTCTGGGACTAGTTTTTTAAGGAGGTCTTTTCGCATTGCGCGAATTTCGCTAAGTAGATCATAATATTTAGTATTGCCAGTCTTAGCGCCACTAAAGAAGAAATGTTCCTCAATAGAGATAAGATTCATGAGGGCAATGCTTAAATCTTGATCTGAAGATAAGTCTAGCTTGTTTTGTTTTTTTAAGTTTTGGGCTTTTGCAACAAAAGCCTCGATTTTGGAAATATCCATTGGAGATTGTTTTTTCATTTGGTTAAATAATAAAAAATCGCACTCAAAATCATGAGCACTACAGTTGGTATAAGGATTTTTTCGCCGCGAAAATGAGATAAGCCGTTATTTTTGCGCTTTAAATGGTTGTACCATAGTATGCTGATGAGGAAAGCCAAAGAACCCAAAATGATGCCTAAAAGTAGCTTATCTACACCCCAGATTTTATTATCTGAAAGTCCCATGATGTTCATGTAGTAAAGCGGCACGATAATAATGGCATAATAGAAAAGTGTAGTAAGAATTTTACGTCCATAAAAGCGGATATTAATTTTATTGAGCCAAACAATAGTCCAAGCGATTAAAGACGCAGTAAATGCTCCAATCCAAAGACCCGTGACGCTATCGTCTACGCCTAGCCAACGCGATAATCCAATGCCAACACCAACTACTATTGTGCAGACAGGGCAAATAGCTTGTGCACCGAGTAAAGGCAAGCTAATGCCAAAAAAAGCGAGTAGGATTTGAGAAAAAGGGGAGAGTTTAAATTTATGCATAAAATTTTTAAGGAGCTGCGTTATCTTGGCTCATTTTGGTAAAATAATCGGTAATAGCATCTTCACCAACCACGCATTGCTTACCGTCCCACAAAACAGGTAATTCTACTGTTTTGCCTTTTATGGAGCATTTCTTTACTACTTGCAGTAATTCCGTTTGATTTTCTGTTTTGGAAATTTCTTTTTCTTGAATTACAAAAAGATCAGTTAGTCTATTAACTTTTATAAAGTCGCGCACAGATTGGCAGTGTGGGCAGTTGTTGCTATAAAAGAAAGACAATGGAGTGTTGGAAATTGGTGTTGATGTTGCTATATCCGCTGTTTTTGCTGCGGCGAAAATAACTTGGTTAAAACAAAGTAAAAGACAAAAGAGGGCCAATATGGCTCCTATTCTAGTTATAATTTTGCTTGCAAACATAATAAATATGCCGAGTTATTAAAGTGAAAAAATTGAAATTTATTGAGCAACAATTCTATATTAAGTTTATATGTTTTTGTAGTTCATTCGTGTTTTATATATACATACTTTCCCAAAAGAAAACTGGCTAATACGAGAGCGGCTCCGGTAATAAATGGAGCTGCGTCGCCTAAAAGATGAAGTATTCCAACAAGTAAGCCTCCTAGGCTCCAGGCTGCTGCCTCCACTGCTGCAAAAACTCCCATAACCCAACCCTGCATGTTTTTATCTACAGCATCTGAAAACATGGCTAGCAAAGCAACATAAAATAAGGCCCCGCCCAACCCAATTGGAATGATGCTGATCCAGAGCATAAGTTGACTTTTAAATAAGGCGAGTAAAATTCCTAAAGCTGTAAGAATTAGAGAGTAGTCTTTTATGTGCCTAGTGCTGAGACGCTTACTTAAAATGGGCATGATGCCGAGAAGAGATATGCTAAAGATTAGGCCGGCGAAAGTCATTAAATAGCCTATGTGGAGGGATGTGTAATGATGGAGATCGAAAACATAAACGGGTATAAATTGAAAGCAAATAGACCAACCTGCTTCTGCGAGAAGAAACATACAAGATAGGTTGCGTATTTTGTGGTTTCTAAAAGCGGAGACAAAAATATTCCAGCCTTGGCTGAGTTTAACTCCTGTTTTATTTCTTGGATGAAATGTTTCGCGGAAAAGAGCGGCAAGGCCAACTCCGTTTAATCCAGCTATCAAAGCCGCGCCAAGGAATGGAATGGCAAGTCCAATGCCGTGTCGCAGGTTTGGAAAAGCGAGAAGTCCGCCTAAAGTTGGTCCAAAAGAAAACCCAAAACATCCTGCGAAAGAGATATAGCTTAAGTTTTTGATTTTATCATGGCGCTTGCTAATGTCGACGATAGCTGCTTGGGCTACAGCTAGGCTGCCAGCGAAAAAACCAGCAGCAGCGCGTCCTAAGATCAATGTAGCAACGCTGCCGATAAAGATTCCGAATGCTGAAAGCGCAAGGCTTAACGATGTTCCAAAGATACAAAACAGTAAAACCTTCTTGCGGCCAATGCGATCTGACATGTCGCCCCAAAATGGAGCTCCTAAAAACATCAAAGTGCAATAAGCTGCTAGCGCCAAACTATAAACAATATTGCGCATGTCATGGCTTAGGGATCCCGAAACGATCTGGCTTGTTTTGCTAAGAAATAAAGGTCCCAAAAGCGGAAAAATTATACCAATGCCCAAAGCATCAATAATTATTATTGAGAATAATACGGCGAAGATAAGATGTTTTTGTTTTTTGTTTGGCATGGGGAAAAATAATTATGAATTACGAATTATAAATTATGAATTAAAGAAGGATGTAAAAAACATGTCTACAGGAATTATATATAAATCAATGAGTTGTAATTTGAAGTTCAGGTCTCTAAAATTCATAACTCATAATTCATAATTTATAATTTTCTTCCTAGTCCGGCAATTCAAAGTGTTTGCGCAAAATTAATGTGAGTTCTCTTGCGTTAAGTTTTGTGTAGTCTTTGCCTAAATACTCAATGTTTATGTTGTGATGATGCCAGTGTTTTTTAAACCAATTGTAAAAGTGAGCTGGAGCGACGAAGAGTAAATCACTACGTTGATATTTTTGGCAAAATTCAGTAACACTTTTCACTAATTCTTCTGCGAAGTGTTCCGCTTCAACTTCTTTGGGATTGTGCTTACCTTCGTAGGCATTAGCAGCAACACCGTGATTTTGTACGAATCCAGCTTTGTCTGTCACAAGATCGCTCACTTTTTCGCGGCTTTTAGGGTGAGCAAATTTAGCTAAACTTAAGACATCTTTGCTGCGTAATTCAGCAGCATCGAATAATTGTGCTTCACTGGAATTGGCGATTAATACTAGAAACTTCTTTTTCATGCTTATTTACTCCTTCTTAATAACTTTGAGGATTGTTTTTAGTGGTTGATTTCACTTTGCAGAGAACTAACTTTACGTGCCCAAGGGGACAAGTGCCAAGCTTGTGCTAATTTAGTTTTTGCACTTTCGGCTTGTTGTTGTGAGGCATAATCTCCAGCGATAAGTTTATAGATTTTGCCGTCGCCGGTGGTAATGCCGACATAGGTTAGATGTAAAGGTCCAGGATGATTTGCGATGAAAGAGCGCAAAGTTTGCTCGTTGTTACTTGCTTCAAGTTGCAGAACGTAGTGTTGTGGATTTAGAGAAAGAACATATTTTTCTCCTTGCGAGCGCACTAGCGTGAGTTTTGTAGCTGACGTAGCTTTTTTGTTTAAGTCATTGCTGATTTTGCTTGGAGTATTTTTGACTGGACCAGTTGGTACGATTGGCACGGTTTTGCTTTTATCCAGCCAATTATTTATTATTTTTAAATCTTGTTCGCTAAGCGACCCAGCTGCTTGTTTTAATGTTAAAGTTTGTATTAGATATTGATACTGATCTATAGCGAAGTTCTTTTGCGCGCTATATAAACCAGACTCAGCGTTTAAAAGATCTGTCATGGTGCGTGTACCATAGTGATAAGAGACCCCCATGGCTTTGTAGTTGCTATCGTTAGATATTACTGCTTGTTCGTCCGCCTTCACTTTACTTATGGCATCTATAGTACCTAAATAAGATTGACGTGCGGTGCTTACTACTGTTCTGTAAGTTTTTTCGCGGTTATCTACAGATTGCTGATAATTATCGTTGGCTTCACGTACTTTTGCACTAGTCAAGCCGCCTTGATAAACTGGGAGTTGTAAAGTGAGCCCCAAAGTGCCTACTCTATTGCGATATAAATTGCCAGAGCCAGAGGCGTTATTATTGTAAGAATAGTAGTAGCTGGAACTAGCATCGACAGTTGGCATGTGTCCGCCCATTTCGACCAAAATATTATCTTTAGCGGCTATCATCCCGTAGTAAGCGGCTTGCAAAGAGTAGTTGTTTTTTTCTGACGCTGCGGTCCAAGCCTCGATATCACTTGGATCGGGGGTTATCAGAGGTAGTTTTTTGACGAATGGAGTTAAATTATCTGGTTCGTGTCCAATAATTTCACGCAGTTTTTCTTTTTTGTTGGTAACATCAAATTGCGCAGTTATTTCATCGGCGCAGATTTTATCGTAGCGAGCTTTAGCTTCATATAGATTCGTTATAGGAATTAAGCCAACTTTAAAGCGCTGTTGTTCTTGGTTATAAGTAGAACCTATGGATGTTTTTTCAGCTCTTGTATATCTTAAGACATCTATGGCTTGTAAGACGTTCAAATAAGCAGTTGCCGTACGTAAGATTAAATCTTGTTGTGCGTAGAAGTAAGTGGCTTCGCCCTGTTTGACTAAAGCCGATGCGTTTTGCACTTTTGCCCAGGAGGTGTAGTTAAAAACGGGCTGTTTCAAGGTGACAGTCAAGGAGTTGGTGCTAGTAAAGTATCGTCCACCGGCATCTGTTCCATATGGAGTTGTGCCATCAGTGCTAGAGAAATTACGAAAAACATCAGTGCTGGCGCTTAAGTTTGGCAGTAGAGCTGCGCGACTAATGGGTAGTTTTTCTTTGGTAGCCATTAATGTAGCTCCGGCTGCTTTAAAAGTCGGATCGTTAGCCAAAGCCTCGCGATAAGTTTCACTTAAATCCGCTGCTAGCGTGTTGCTAAGGGCGGTTAATGAAAGGAGTGTAAATGTGGCTAGTAGAGTGTGTTTAAGAGACATACAAAGAACCTAGATAGTGAAAAATCTCAGCATTTTATGAAGTTCATAGACTAAGCTTTTTCTAAAATTTTAGCAAGGGCTTTAAACCCGGTATTGACTTTTTGCCAGAATGTGAATTTTGTATTATTGTACTTGGTCTTATGCACGAATTTAGCCTTTTACAAAATATATTTACCACATTGGATCAAATCGCTTCTGAAAAGAAATTAAAGCGCATTACAAAAGTTACTTTACGCATTGGAAAACTGCGCCAAATCGTTCCAGACACTATGCAATTTGCTTTTGCAACCTTAGCTAAAGGCACCTGTGCTGAGGGCGCTGAGCTAGTTCTTTCTTTTGAAGAAGTGAAGATTCTTTGCCGCGATTGCCAAAAAGAATTTATTGTAGAAGATAATGTTTATCTATGTCCAGCTTGCGGTGCAGCATCTGTAGAACTTATAAGCGGTAAAGAGTTGATTTTAGAGAGCGTGGAAGGGGAATTTGGTGGGCCCACTAGGACTCGAACCTAGGACCAAGGGATTATGAGTCCCCTGCTCTAACCAACTGAGCTATAGGCCCTCAATTAGAGGAAAACGCATTTTAACTGCAAATTATAATAGAATGCAAGATTCTAATCTTTATCTAAAAAAACAATTCATGCGTTTTGATATGTTTACGTAAGTCATCAACGATGTTGTCTCTGTCCTCATGATATCTTTGAATGGCTCCGGCCAGCATATCTACGAACTGTATTGATTTACATGTGGCGCTATCTAAGGGACGATACATAACATCTGTTGAAGCTTTTTCGCTAAACCATAAAAGCAACTTTAAGTAATCTGGTAAGCTATTGCCAGATTGAATCTTAATGCTTCTAGGATCTGGGGATAAGACAATCCTGCTAAAGTGTTTTATTTTTCTTGGTAAGATAAGTCCAATCATGTAGTTGTAAAGCTTATTAGGATCATTGCGTATATGGCTTTGTACTTTCTCCTTGTTCACAGTGATAGCTGTGCATTGTATCTCTGAGTGCTGTTCCAATAAGCTTTTAGAATTTTTTATAAAATTTAGTCTTTCATTATTATACATATCTTTCCATTTTTTTTCTGCAGTACAGGGCCATTCGTGTTGACTGTATAATTTTTTTATTAATCTGGGAGGAAAGTGCTTCTTTTCATGAGGAACGATCAAAGCAGCAATTGTTAAATAGCGACTTGAACCACCTTTTCTATACGGCGCGTCGAACTTCCATCCTAGATCGCCGCTTTCATCAAGAAATACAGAGGCTGATGGCATTTAAATATTACCTGTTTTTTGGTTGAATCGTAGGTATAAAAAAAGGCAGTACCCTGAGTCTGACGCCATTACATGACGCTTACGATACCTTTCGGTGTCGCAGATTATTCAGGTTTTACACCACCTTTATTGAGGACATGATAACACAGTATAGCTTATTTTGCCACAGCTTTATGTGGTAAATTGCAAGGTTCTATTCATCATCTTCTCGATCTAGGAAACTTAGCATTTTTTCGGCACGGCTGGGATGGCGTAATTTGCGGAGTGCTTTAGCCTCGATCTGACGAATACGTTCGCGTGTTACGTCGAATTGTTTACCAACTTCTTCTAAAGTATGATCAGTGTTCATGCTAATGCCAAAGCGCATGCGGAGTACTTTTGCTTCGCGTGGAGACAAAGAGGCCAATACTTCACCGATAGCTTCTCTTAAGCCTGATGCGGTAGCAGAATCAACAGGCGGAGGAGTGTTGTTATCCTCAATAAAATCGCCTAGGTGAGAGTCTTCATCATCGCCGATTGGCGTTTCCATGGAAATTGGTTCTTTGGCAATTTTTAGGATCTTTCGGATTTTTTCTTCGCTAAGAAGCATGAGTTTGCTCAGTTCCTCTGGAGTTGGCTCCGATCCTGTTTCTTGTAGGATTTGACGCGAAATTCGATTTAGTTTGTTAATGGTTTCAATCATATGAACGGGAATACGAATTGTACGTGCTTGATCGGCAATAGAGCGCGTTATGGCTTGTCTGATCCACCAAGTTGCATACGTGGAAAACTTATAACCGCGGCGATATTCAAATTTATCTACCGCTTTCATTAGGCCTATATTGCCTTCTTGAATTAGATCTAGAAATTGTAAACCACGGTTAGTGTATTTTTTGGCGATAGAAATTACTAAGCGTAAGTTTGCTTCGATCATCTCTTTTTTGGCGCGTCTAGCTTGTGTTTCGCCTATAGACATTTGGCGATTCACTTCTTTGATTTCTTGAATTTTGAGTCGATTTGCTTGCTCTATGGCTAAAAGTTTTTTCTGTGCGCGGTGAATATTAGCTGCGTTTTCGCGGAGTATTGCAGCGCGGTCTTTGTTTTTAGAGATGTATCGATCTAACCATGTTAAATCGCTCTCGTTACCGACAAAAGAGGCGATAAAGTTTTTGCGCAAGGTTTTGGCTTTTTTTACGCAAGCATCAATGATTAGGAATTCTTGTGCACGAATATTTTCTAAGAGATGACGCAGTTTAGTGCCTTGTTTATGAAACTCTTTAGCAGTTAGTTTGAATTTTAAAAAGCATTCAGTAAGATTCTTTTGCGCTTTTTCGGTATTTTTGTGTTTGCGACCATATTTTTTCAGGGTTTTGGCATATTTGGTGTCTAAATTTTTTAACTCTTCAAAGTGTTCTTTTGCTACTTCTGGATCTGGTCCGTCAAATAAATCCAAGTCATCAGAGCTGTTTCCGTCTTCGCTAGTGTCTTCTTCGGCTTCTTCTCCGCCGCTTTCGTCCCCGCCTTCCTCATCATCTTTTTTCTTTTTTTTCTTATCTTTTTCTTTAACTTCAACTTTGGGTGGCTCTTTGATAGGCTCTGGAGTTTTTTTCGGCATTACAATAGCGTCAGGAGGTAGATCTTCTTCACCATCTAAATTTTCTAGTAAATCAGCTTCGGATTGCATAGCTAATTTTTCATCAATAACTGCTTCTTTGTCATCTTCGACGAATCCAGTGACAATGTCAGAGAGGCGTTTTTCCCCAGTTAAAGTTTTTTCATAGTCACTTATAATGGATTCGATAATGCCGGGAAATTCTGTTAAAGCAGATAGCATGTAGCGAGTTCCTTCTTCGATGCGTTTAGCTATAGCGATTTCTCCTTTACGATCTAAAAGAGGAATGCTGCCCATTTCGCGCATATACATGCGTACTGGATCGGTCGTTGAGCCAACTTCTTCATCGCCTAAAGTAGCAGCAACAACAGGAGCGACCGGGGCCGCTATAGGAGCGGCTTCTTTTGCTGCTCCATCTGAATCATCTTGTTCGTTGCAAACATCAATTCCCATGCCATTTAGCATGTTAATTACTTCTTCAACGCGGTCGACATCAAAGTCAGTAGAAAGATAAGCGTTTACAGCATTTACCGAGACAGAGCCGTCTCTTTTGCCTTCTGAAATTAATTTTTGCAGACCCGACTGTTCTTGTGTCGCTGTAGCTGGAGCAACTGCTTGGGTCGCGGTCGCAGTCTTGGTTTTGAGTTTTGGAGTCGGTTTTTCTGGTTTGATGATTTTTTTAGGTGTTTGGGCTCGCTTTTTAACGGCAGGTTTTTTAGCTGCTTTTTTTTTGATTTTAGGTTTTTTAACTATTAATTTCTTAGATATTAACTTTTTTGCAGCAGGTTTTTTCTTGACTACTTTTTTCACTGGCTTGGCCTTTTTCTTTTTATTTTTTGTAGACATAAAACTGGATATTCCCTATAAAAGTTGTTAAACGTCAGAGAGTTATAGCACAAGAAAAGAAAAAATGTGAAAAAATTTAATTTTTGTACATCTGGTGCCAGGCATTCCATTTTTCCATTCTTAAATTTAAAATTATAACCTATTGATTTTAAAGAAAAACAGCAAATTAGGGATTATTTTTTGCTTTGAGTTATAAGCTGGCAAAGCAAAGCTTTTTCTTCATTGGTTATAGTCCCTTGGCTGCTTTTTTGCATCAATTCATCGATAGTTTGGTCTAAACTTAAGCCATGTAGCTTGTCTATAGCGCCTAAAAATTCGCTTTTTAGGCCAGATTGGGGGATAAGCGGTGGATTAATAGCAATTTCAGCTAAAAACTGCATTTTGGCAGGATCTTGGCAGCTTTCTAGAATTTCTGTCAAAGTTAAGTCTGGACGCTTTTGGAGTAGCTCAAAAAGCCAAAAAAGCAGGGATAAAGACGGTAAATTTAAAGATCGCACTGCCTCTAAATCTACAATTTCTTTCACGAGGGCTGGATGATACAAAAGCAGGCTCAAAGCAGTTTTGGCGGGTTGTGGGAGGCTATGTTGTTGGAAAGAGTTATTTCTAGTGTATATTTCTGCTGGAGGTTGATGGCTAGGCTCCGCACTGGTCTGAGTCTTTCTTAAGGTGTTTACGTCGCTATGTACCAATTGTGCTAGCTTTTGCCAAAGCATTTCTTGGAAAACTCCTTGGGGCATTTTGTCGAGCAAAATACGAGTTTTTTGCACAAAAACAGCTCTGCCGTCTGGCTTATTCAAGTCTAAATCGCTACTTAGCTTTTGAAAGAGGAAATCGGAAAGCGGAACAGAGCTTTCTATGCTACGTAAAAAAGCTAGCTGGCCTTCCTTGCGAATATAGCTGTCCGGATCGTCTTTAGTTGGTAAAAAGAGAAATTTTACCTGCATATCATCGCGCATGAGTGGCAAAATGTTTTCTAAGGCACGCCAGGCTGCATTTTGGCCAGCATTATCGCCATCGAAAGAAAAGATGATTTCTTTGGTTTCGCGCAGCAACTTTTGGACATGTTTATCAGTAATGGCCGTGCCCATGGTAGCGACGGCAAAGTCAATACCATATTGCGCTAAAGCAATAACATCCATGTAGCCTTCCACAACTAAAACTTTCTCTAGATGTGGCGTGGCTTGGCGTGCTTCGTAGAGCCCATAAAGCTCGGAGCCCTTATGAAAAATCGGCGTTTCAGGGGAATTTAAATATTTTGGCATTTCGTCGCCAAAAGCTCTGCCACCAAAGGCTATAACTCTGCCGCGTCTATCGCGAATCGGAAACATAATGCGATCGCGAAAGCGCTCGTGCATTGTTCCGGAATCGTTTTTGAGTAAAAGTCCATTTTGTAAAAGAATTTCGCTAGTTTCTTTATTACTAAAATTATTTTTTTGTAAATAATTAACTAATCCGCCGCGCATACCCGGCGCATAACCTAAAGCATAGCGTTTCCGAACTTCGGCGTTTAAGCCCCTGGTACGCAAATAATCTTCGGCTTTACTCGATTCTGTTAGAGATTTTTCGTAAAAATTAGCGACTTTTGCGAGCAAATCATAAGATTTTTTATGTTGTTCCAAAGCGACCTGCTTTTCGGGCGAAAGCGTTTCATGAGGTACTTCTAAGCCGATTTGGCCGGCCAAGAGCTCGACTGCATCTAGAAAATCTAGGCGATCAAATTGCATGACGAATTTAATAGCATCGCCATGTGCGCCGCAGCCAAAGCAGTAAAAAAACTGTTTAGCTGGATTTACCGAAAAAGACGGCGTTTTTTCTTTATGAAAAGGGCAGAGGGCCGAGTAATTGCCACCGGTTTTGCGTAATTTTATGCGTGGCGAAATAACGTCGACGATGTCAATTCGGGCGAGCAAATCATTAATGAAATTGCGTGGTATTAGGCCTGGCATGCTATGCAATATACTTGGCTTCGCTTCGATATTCAACTGTAAAGACAGGTTTTAAACCTGTTTCTACCAAAAAACATGTCTACATGTTTTCTTTTAAAATCAATGGGTTAAACTTTGAAGTTCCATTCTTGGCTAAATTGCTCTTTTTTAGCGATGTTATTGCCAAGTTTTTCTTTGACGAATTCTTCGGTAGATCGGATGATTTCGGTTTGGGTCATTTGAACTTTGCAAGAACTGCTATGTGTTACGCAGCTTTTTAAGTTCGCGCTTAGAGAGATTGGTTACTTGCGCAATTTCCTCTAATGGACGGCCTTTTTTAATCAGGTTTTTAGCTACGGTTTTTACGCCTTCTTGTCTAAACTGTTCTGCTAGTGTCATGATCTTTTCCCCGCTTGGATCTACTAAACCAGCCCTAACTGTTTCAGTGAATGCTTCTATAGAAACTTCGCTGGCTGCTAGTATGTATGAAAATATAGCACAAATATACCGCTCTTTATCGGTATATTCAACTCTCCTTAATTCCTGAATAAGTATTTTCAAAAATAACAAAAAATCTTTGTCATAAATGTGTTTCATGACTTTTGCGGCAACGCCAAACATGAGATGATCTTTGAATTTTTCGTCTGGAATTTGAGTAAGGTCAATCAAATCGAAGGGTTTCCAGAAAATTTTCAATGCTAAATCTTTGTCTTCTTCAAAGAGATCAAAAAGATCAGTCGAGTATTTATAAGGCTTTGGGCCATTATAAAAAACCATGGGATAAACAACTGGCAACTTCGTTCCTCCATGTTTTGTTAGATGCTGATCTATTATGTCAATTGGATGCGTCATGGTGGCGCGAAAAAATCGATCGTGTGGCGTTGGAAGTTGTTTGTTCATGCTAGAGAATTCTAGCAATCAATACTTTTACAACAATACCGTATTTTTCACGGTATTGACTTTAAGTGTTTCCTAGTATCGCCTTAATACGAGCGCCGATCTGGCCCATGTCAACGCGGCCTTGAGCCTTGGTTTTGACAATGTTCATGACTTTGCCCATATCTTTAATGGAGGCGGCACCAGTTTCGGCGATAGCTTCTTTGAGTAGGCTTTCGATTTCAGTGTCAGAAAGAGGTTTTGGAAGGTAAGATTGCAAAATTTCCATTTCGGAAGTTTCGCTTGCGACTAGATCGGCTCTATTTCCAGCGCGATATTGTTCGATGGAATCACGGCGCTGTTTAATGGCTTTTTCAATGACAGACATAACTTGCGAGTCGTCGAGAGTAATACGCTCATCGATTTCACGTTGGCGAATTGCGGACCAAAGCATGCGAATAGTGGCCAGGCGCGCTGTGTCTTTGGCACGCATAGCGTCTGTCATATCTTTTTGAACTTTGGTTTTTAAGAGACTTTCGCTCATAAAAATTAGTCGTGATCGCGGTTATAAATGCCGCGCATAATATCACTTTCTTTGGAAAGGCGCTTCATATGCCTTTTGACCGCAGCGGCTTTTTTACGTTTGCGCTTGGTCGTAGGTTTTTCGAAATATTCTAGTTGACGTAATTTGCTTAAAACACCTGCTTTTTCGCAAATACGTTTAAAACGACGTAAGGCTACGTCAAATGATTCTTGCTCTTTAATTCGTATACCGGGCATAAGAAAAGCACACCTCTTTTTTAATTTAAAAACATGTCTACAATAATTCTTTATAAATCAATCACGCCAAGGCGTGACTTACATTTTTAAGTAGGGGCAGATCTCGTGTCTGCCCTTTCAAACTCGCGAGCATTCTACTTAGTATTTGGGTGAAATGCAAAGGGGAAGCGAAAAAATTACATATTTTGTAAACGTTGTACAAGCTTCGTCACACGCTGCGAGGTTTTTTCATTTTTGACAGCCATGCCGATGGCTTTCATTTGGCCGATTAAAACGACGAGTTTACGGCCGCGGGTTATGGCTGTGTAGAGGAGATTTCGCGCCAGAAGCATGTAGTGTTGTGTGGCAAGTGGAATGACGACACAAGGATATTCTGAGCCTTGGCTTTTGTGAATCGTTGTGGCATAGGCGAGCATTAGTTCGTCTAAGTCGTTATAAGAATAAGCCGTCATTCTGCCGTCAAAATCGATATGCACTTCTTGATTTTCTAAATCGATAATTTTAATACAGCCGATATCGCCGTTAAAAACATCTTTGTCGTAATTATTTACGACTTGCATAACTTTATCGCCAACTGCAAAAGTTGTGCCAAAGCGAGTGATTTTCGGCTCTCCGCGAGGGTTTAGCGCTGTTTGCAGAAATTGATTGAGTGCGCGCGCTCCTAAGCCGCCGCGGTTCATCGGCGTTAAAACTTGAATATCGCGTAGCGGATGAAAGCCAAAGCGTTCGGGAATTCTTTCTGTGACAACGTAGAGCAATTTTTCTTGGATTTCTTCCGGAGTTTCCGCTTGAATTAAATAAAAGTCGGTTTTTCTATCTTCATCTTGATTAGAAAAGGGTAGCTGGCCTTGGTTGACGCGATGCGCATTGACGATGATTTGCGAAGATGCAGCTTGGCGAAAAATTTCTGTCAAACGTACAGTCGGTATACATTCTGATTTAATTAAGTCAGATAACACGGAGCCAGGTCCCACAGAAGGCAGCTGGTCTACGTCGCCCACTAAAATTAGCGCGGCATGATTTGGTATAGCTTTGAGTAAATTATAAAAAAGTACTATATCCAACATTGACGCTTCGTCGACGACAACAAGATCAGTGACTAGCGGATTAAACTGGTGGCGTGTGAAATTGCGCGTTTGAGCGTCATATTCCAAGAGTCTATGGATTGTTTTAGCTTGTAGATGCGTTGTTTCTGATAGACGCTTGGCGGCTCGTCCCGTAGGTGCGCATAGCGCTACGCTTACGCCTTTAGCTCGGACTATTTTAAGAAAACTATTGATAATAGTAGTTTTACCAACGCCAGGTCCGCCAGTGATAATTAAAACTTTTTCGCGTAAGGCTAAGTCAATGGCAGCGCGTTGTGAATTAGATAAGGCCAAGCCAGTGGTGCTTTCTACCCAACTTAGAGCTTTTTCGCTGTCTATATTTCCCCAAATTGGTTTTCCGGTTTTAAGGCGAAAGATGTGCTTAGTGCTTAAATCTTCAGCCTTGTAGAGCGTGGTTAAAAATAAAAAATTTTCATTATCAAACTCTTCTGCCGTAATGTTTTCTTCTTTGATTTCTAAGTCTATAGCTTTTTTAATGATTTCTGCGGGGATTTCTAAGATTTCTATTGCAGAGGCTAAAACTTTTTCTTCTAAAACGGCTGAGTGGCCGCCCGATGCGAATTCTTGTAAAACGTGGCGTATGCCAGCTTGGGCGCGAAGAATAGACGTTTTGCCTATGCCAATTTTGAGAGCAAACTCATCGGCAGTTTTAAAGCCAATACCATAAACATCTAGAGCTAGACAATAAGGATTGGCGCGGATTTTGTCGATAGCGTTGGCGCCATAAGTTTTGTAAATGCGCACAGCTCTGGCCGTTCCAATGCCGTTTCCTTGCAGAAAAATCATAATGTCGCGAATAGCTTTTTGTTCTACCCAAGAAGTTAAAATCTGTTCTTTACGTTTTTCGCCAATACCGGGAAGTTTATCTAAGCGGTTTGGAGCATTTTCTAAAACATCAAAAATTTCGGCGCCAAAGGCTTTAACTAAAACTTTGGCAAAGTGAGCGCCGACGCCGCGAATTAGGCCGGAAGCTAAATATTTTTCGATGCCTTCGCTAGTTGTGGGTGGGACTAATTTTAGTTCCTGTGCTTTGAATTGCAGGCCATGGTTTTTGTCGTTAAACCAGGTTCCTTGGCATTCTAAATATTCACCGCTCGTTACAGTTGCAGCGTTGCCAATTATTGTTACAAGGTCGGTTTTACCTCGCACTTTTACGCGCAGTACGCAAAACCCCGTATCTTCGCTATGAAAAGTGATGCGTTCTATGTGTCCAGAGAGTTTTTCAAGGGTTTCTTGCGGTGGCATGGCAAGAGTTTACCTTAAATTTTAGGAGGAGTCATGATGGGATACGAAAATGACTTTTTTAGCGTCAGTCGCTAAAATAGTCACAATTTGACTTTTTTATCGCTAGACGCTAAAATAGTCACATGAGTAAAAGTAGATACCTAGAAAATGCTATTGAAGAAGTTTGTTTTTCTGTAGGGAAAATGGCTTTTGTTTCGGGGCCAAGGCAGTGCGGAAAGACAACTATGGCACGAACTTTGCTTAAACAGCGAGGTATTGGTCAGTATTACAACTGGGATGAAACTAAATTTCGACGTTTGTGGACTAAAGATCCTACGCAAATTATTCCATCCTCTAATGGTTCTTCTGGGATTAAGCCATTAATTGTGTTAGATGAAATTCACAAGGCAAAACTCTGGAAGCGTAGCTTAAAAGGTGTATATGATTCCTCTCCTGAGGCGTGCGATATTTTAGTAACTGGTAGTGCCAAACTAAATGTTTATCGTAGAGGAAGTGATAGTTTATTGGGGCGTTACCATCATTTCCGTTTACATCCATTTTCATTAGCAGAGTTGGCTTCTCCGAAGCAGTCTATATCTCACGAGAAATTATTAGAACACTTATTTGATTCCGATTTTGTAGAAGTGAAAAATTCTGCAAAATACTTGCAGCTTTTAGATAAGTTTGGTCCTTTTCCGGAGCCGCTGTTATCGGAAGACTCGAGGACATTAAATTTGTGGCATAGGGGTAGGGTGGAAAAAATCGTGAGAGAAGATCTGCGTGATTTGAGTCGATTGCCGGAGCTTAGTCAAATAGAAATGTTGGTATCACTATTGCCTGAGCGGGCAGCTAATGTACTAAGTTTACAGGCTTTAAGCGAAGACTTAGAGGTCGCTTACACAACTCTCAAGCGCTGGATGGGTTATTTGTATGCGCTTTATTATGCTTTTAAAATTCAACCTTATTTTAAATCTTTACCTCGTTCTCTCAAAAAAGAAGGCAAGCTTTATTTGTGGGATTGGAGCGAAATCGAAGATCCTGGGCATCGTTTTGAAAATCTAGTTGCTTCCCATTTATTAAAATACTGCGATTATTTGACTGATACAGGAGAGGGCGATTTTCAGCTATGTTACCTTAGAAACAAACAGAAAAAAGAGATCGATTTCTTAATCGTTAAAGACAATAAGCCTTGGCTTCCAGTAGAAGTTAAACTAAACGATGAAAGCTTGTCTGATAATTGGTCAGTATTTATGAAATATCTAGATTGCAATCACGGTGTACAGCTCGTAAAAAATGAAAACGTACGAAATATAAAAAACACTCATTTTGGCAAAATACTAACTATCAGTGCCTCGCAGTTTTTGGCTTGTTTGGTTTGATAAGCATATCTACTCGAGCTATCTTGGCAAGAGCGCAGCTAAATCGCTCACTCTTGCCATATCTAGAGCTTGTTTGGAGAGCTTTACGAAACGAATGTCTTTGCGCTTTTTCTTAGCATAACGCATTAGCGCAGGAAGTAGAGCTAAAATGGCATTGTCGAGGATATTTACTTCTGCGAAATCGAATTTAATGCTTGGAATTTTGTTGATTAGGTCATAGCCACCGCGCGCTACGGCCGCAACATTGGCGAAACTTAAATCCCCATGTAAAGCAAAAATACCATCTTTTGTTTTAGTAAATTTATTTTCCATGGCTGGTCTTTAGCGTAATTTTTGGTTGTGTGCATGTACTTCGGCTACTAAACCGGCTAAGCCGCTTTTAGATAAAGTAGATGCGAACTGTGAGCGGTAATTTTGTATGATGCTAACGCCTTCTACGCTAAAATCATAGACTAACCAATTGCCGCTACCGGTTCTGATAAGACGATAGCTAACTGGGATTGGTGGGCCATCATTTTGCAAAATTTCGCTATTTACTTGAGCTCGACTTTGGCTTGCGTCATAGCCGCGCATGGGGAAAAATCTAATTTTTTGGCCATTGTAATTAGCTAGAGCGGCTGCGTAAGTGCGAATGACGTATTGGGTAAATTCATTGGTGAATTGTTTTTGAACATTTGGGGTGGATGTTTGCCAGAATTGACGCCCAACTACAGAGCGAGCCATGGCGTTGGCGTCAAAGTGTGGAAGGGCCAGACGACGTACTATGCCGTTCACTAAAGCATCATCGCTTTTTAAAGTTTGACGGTGTTTATCTAATTCAACAATTATTTTATCCGCCGTGGCTTTTAACATAGCTAAGGGCGGAGGATCGTTGCTAGATGCGGCTTTGGCTGCAATGCCTAATAAAAGGCAACTTGCAGTGCATAGAGAAATAATTAAGTTTTTGATGATTTTAATTTGCATGATGTTAATCCTTAATGTCATTGATATTAAATCCCAGTTCTTTTAACGCAATGTCTCTCAGGTATATTCCCAAAATATCAATAAGTAAATTTAGATCTAGTCCCTGGTTAAAGATATAGTTTTTTAGTGGACTAAAATCGTCAGTATTGGATTCTTTTTGTATAACTTTTTTGGAGAGTTCTTGGACATCGTAGGCTGTTCTAGGATTCGTGGATTTTATGCTTTCAATCAGTTGAGCTTTATGTTTGTCTACATAATCTTTTCCGGTACTATCTAACAGCAAGGCCTTGCCTTTTTCAGTGAGGCCTAGAGGACTCTTTTTTTGTATATAATCACTGTGAGCTCTGTCCCTATCAAGGCCACCTTCTACTTTGGAGATACGATCGCTTAATTCGATTATTCTATTATCATGTTTTTCTAGGCTTTTTTCATGTGTATCAACTTTTTGTTTATACTTACCTAAAAATAAAGCAATCGAAACAGCACTGATAATCAGGCTTACAAGAGCTGAAGATAGTATAGTCCAAAACGTTTCCATGCTAAACCTCGGTTTGAAAAATCTTAATTATATTAACTTGTAGTTGAAATATACTGTGTTTTTTAGTTACTGACAAGATTCCAAAAACGCCCCATCAACTTAAAAACATAACTTATTGATATATAAAGAAAACCTATAGACATGTTTTCTTGTTAATTCATAATTCATCATTCACAATTTATAATTGTATACTATTTCTTCTCCTCTTTTTTCTTATCTCCTTCCAACTTATAAATAAGCTGTCCGATCAAATTTTCCAAAATTAACGCTGGATGTGTTTCGGTTATAACCCCGCCATTTTTTAGCATTTCATCCGCATAACCTGGAACTAGACTAATATAATTAGCGCCGATGAGCCCGGCAGTGAGAATTTTGGCAGCAGTGTCAACTGGAAGTTTGTCTTGTCTTTTGTCGATCATTAAAGTGACGTCTGCTTTTAAAGAGGCAGTATCTAAAATGATGGAAGAAACCTCGCCCACGCGTACGCCCGCGATCGTTACTGGCGCGCGAATTTTTAGATCGCCAATATTATCAAAAAGAGCAGTGACTTTAAATGTGTCGCTGCTGGAATATTGGCTTAAGTTGCTGACTTTAAAAGCGAGCATGAAGAGCGCCAAAAGGCCCGCTATCATAAACAAACCGACGGCAATTTCTACAAAGCGTTTGTTAAACATTACCATCCTCCTAACATCATGGCAGTTAAAATAAAATCTAAACCTAAAGTTGCGAGTGAACTATAGACAACTGTTTTTGTGGTAGCGCGGCCAATGCCTTCGGCGGTTGGCACGGTGTGATAACCTTGGTAAATCGCAATCCATGTACAGACAAAGCCAAATACTACGCTCTTAATAATTCCATTTACAACATCTAAACGAAAATCGACAGAAGCTTGCATGTTAGACCAGAATTGTCCAACGTCAACGCCGAGCCATTCCACGCCAACCAAATAGCCACCAAAAACTGCGACAGCGCTGAAAATAATTGCCAAAACGGGCATGGAAATTAACCCCGCCCAAAAGCGTGGAGCAATGACGCGCCAAAGGGGATCAACCGCCATCATTTCCATGCTGGCAATTTGTTCAGTGGATTGCATAAGGCCTATTTCAGCTGTTAAAGCAGAGCCAGCGCGTCCGGCGAATAATAGGGCTGAAATCACGGGACCGAGTTCACGTACAACACTTAAGGCAACCATTTGGCCAAGTTGTTCGGTCGCTCCAAATTTTTGTAAGATATTAAATCCTTGTAGACCCAAAACCATGCCGATGAATAATCCGGAAAGCATGATAATTACAAGCGATAGGATGCCGACCATGTAAAGTTGCTCGATCAAAAGCGGTGTAAAGCGAATGATGCGAGGTCGACGGAAAATAGTTTGCACTAAAAATATGCCAGATGAGCCAATGCGGTAGCAAAAATTCAAACCAAGCTGACCAAATTTTTGAATATACTTCATCACAGGTGTAAATCCTCGGCAAAGGGAACAGCTGGAAAGTGAAAAGGTACTACGCCATCGGCTAGTCCGTGTACAAACTGGTTTACCCAAGGTGTTTTGTCAGTAAAAATTTCTTTGGGCGATCCGGAAGAGACGATTTGTCCCTCAGAAATTAAATAAATATAATCGGCAATACTAGCGGTTTCGGCTACGTCATGAGATACAATAATGGAAGTTAAGCCCAAAATGTCATTTAGGTGTTTAATTAATTTTACCAAAACGCCCATGGTTATCGGATCTTGGCCAGTAAACGGCTCGTCATAAAGCATGAGTTTTGGGTTTAGTGCCAAAGCTCTTGCTAAGGCTACTCGGCGCGACATTCCGCCAGAAAGTTCGCTAGGCATGAGATCGCGTGCACCTCGTAGTCCCACAGTTTCTAGTTGCATTAAGACCAAATCGTGAATCATTTCTTCTGGTAATTTAGTATGTTCGCGGAGTGGAAAAGCTACGTTTTCGAAGACGTTTAGATTTGTAAAAAGAGCGCCGCTTTGAAAAAGAAAACCAATGCTTTCGCGCATTTTATAGAGAGCTCGGCGACGCAATTTAAACATGTTGGTATCGTCGACCAAAATAGTGCCAGATTTGGGCGTTAGCTGCGCGCTGATTAAGCGCAGTAGTGTGGTTTTACCGGAACCAGATGGTCCCATGATAGCGACGATTTTGCCGCGAGGTATGTCGACATTAACGTTTTTGAAGATATAACGCTCACCGCGCTGAAAGTTCAGTCCTTGAATTTTTACTAAGTTATCGAGAGTAGCAGCCATAACATCGTCATGTTAAAAAATTAAAACTAAAAGCACAGGCGATTATAATAACCAGAAAATTTGTTTTTGCCTAGAAAACTCTTTGATCATAAGTACAGATGCGATTAATCGCGTCTGTACCCTAAAGAAAATATAACTTATTGAAAAATAAAGAAAACACGTAGACATGTTTTTAGGACTCTCATCAACGATTAAATATCCTATTAAAATAATCTTAAGAGTAAGACCTGACTGCTTAATGCTTGTTTTATTTTTGTGTTACAATGCTAAATTAATAAATTCATTTAGGGACATAGCTGCCAAGGGATAAATAACAGCACTTTACTGAAAAGCTAGCAGTGGATTTTTCAGTACCTGGTTTGTTTTGATTCCCCTTTTTAACCTTGGTGCTAATTGAAATTTGGACGTATGACCCTGTTTGTGATGTTTGTTTATGTTGCAATTTAGCTCTACAAAACCTTTTGAAAAAGATGGAGATATTTTGCTTTCTATTAGCATGGGCGGATTTTGTCCAGCATTGGAAAGCGACAATCCTCAAAGTTCAAGTACAACGACTTCTGTACCAACTTCATCCTCTTCCTCTTCAAGTTCCAGTTCTAATGAGTTAGCGGTAAAATTTACTCCTGAGGATCAGACTGGAACCCCCCTTTTGGCAATTGTGAACACTCTTATTAATGAACTTAAGAAATATCCCAATAGAAAAGGAATCATTACGCTTTTAAATACCACTCATTTACATAGATTTAATGTTATGCCACGTATCTGGGAAAAAGGTGATACCTTAGGGGCAGCTGAGATAAGAGCTGCTGGAATATCTAAACTGTATTGGAGTGAATGGCAAAAACAAAACCAAGTAGTTGTTAAGTTATTGCAGGATTTTGCCAAAGGACAAGGTAGAGAGAAGGAATGGTGTCTTGACTGGTCAGATGTTATTGGCGAGCCTGAATTTAAGAGGTGCTTGGGCGTAGTTAGGAGCTGGTCAACTCCCAATCAGAACGATGTAAGCGGTTTTAGAAAAAACTTAGGCAAAGTTAAAGGTAGATTTTCCGAAAAAATAGCAGCTAAGAAGACAGCCGTGCGGAAAAAAATAGAAGATCACACTGTAACTTGGGAGAATATCAGTGATTGTTGTGGACATTACATGCAGGAGGAGAGTGCTTTTCAAATATTTTTACATGGTGAGCAATGGAAAAAATTTCCTATAGAAGTTTATCGGGGGGTATTAGGATCTCCAATGTATATAGCAAGGGCAAGAATTGGAGAGGTTTATAAGGATTTTAAACTGACCAACGAATTGCTGGATGTTGGTACCCCAGGAGAACTCGAGCTGCGAAAACTAAAGATAGAACAATTATTAGCAGGTATTAGCCATAGTTTACCATCTGGTCGCCAATCACCACCATCTTCTAGCGGGTCTAGTACTCCTCGAAGTCATGAGGAAGGTACTGCACTTTCCAGTACTTCTACCGGCACCACGTCTTCCAATTCTTCATCCTCAAGAGCTGAATCACCGTCTACTAGTGTTAGTGAAAGTATTTCAGCAAGTAAAGTTAACAGTAGTTTCAGTACTTCACCACCAAGCGATCCAACACTGTTATCAGACACACCATCCGGTGCAGGAACTAGTCATGGTAACAGTAATTTAGCCCCAGTTCTTGAAGAAGTCTCGCAACAAGACGCAGTTACCTCGAGTTCTAGTAGCACTCGTTCTCCTGTGGCCGAACTTTGTCTTAGTGGTGGTGGAAAGTTTTTATTTTTTACCGTAGCAGCAGCTGCAGCAGCTGCTGCTGCTGTTAGCAGAGAGGAAAGTGGGCGCGCCCCCATTCCCCAGGAAAAATCTAAGTCAAAATCTCCTCCTACTTCTCCAACTAGAGGTGCTGAAAATAATACTAGACCAACATCCAAGTAGATTGTTAAGATAATATAGATAACCTTCCAAGCAAGGAGCTGATCATGCCAAATTCTTTCAATTCAATACGAGATTTAACTGCTCAAAAAGCCGTGTCCATAGCTAAAGAAGCGGCCATGGATAGTTTGCTACAAGATTTTCCAATTGCCTTCTATTGGGTGGATAAAGAGGGGATTTTTCTTGGGGGAAATGACAAGGAGTTGGCTATTTTAGGTTTGTCTTCCATTAAGGAACTTATAGGCAAGCACACTTCTGATTTATGCGCTGACCCAGCTTGGGAAAATTCCAAAAAAGTTATGGAGAGCAATAAGTCCGAATTATTGGAAGAAGTTCATCTCAATCCTGATGGCACTAAAACTTATTTTTTTAGCATCAAAAAACCCTTGCGCAATTCCGAGGGAGATGTAATTGGACTTCTTGGTGTATCTATCGACATCACCGACCGAAAAATTGCTGAGCAAAAGCTTGCAGAAGCTCTAAAGAAATCTGAAGCTGCCAACGAAGCAAAAACGCAGTTTTTAGAAAACATGCGACATGACTTGCGTACACCCCTGTCGGGGATTTTAGGTTTTGCGGAACTTATTAAAGCAGAGGCTGATAAACCAGAAAAAACGCGCGAATACATAGATAATCTTATTGCCTCAAGTCGTACATTATTTGAGTTTCTCAATGAAATTCTAGATGCCATTAAAGCTACATCAGGCGAGATTCCGCTTCTCAAGAAAAAATTTAATATGAAAGATGCTTTCAATAAAGTTATTTTATTGCAGAAAGCTAAAGCAGCTACCAAGAAACTAAATCTTGTCTACGATTACGATAAAAAGTTAGCAGAGTATATAGTGGGAGATCCAGTTAGGTTACAGCGGATCCTTTTAGAATTAACGAGCAATGCTTTGAAATTTACTTCCAAAGGTGAAGTTAAAATTTCCGTAAAGTTGGCTAAAAAAGAAGGAACGGACATAGCTATTAAACTTATTGTTGCAGATACGGGCATGGGTTTTTCTGAAAAGAGAAAGCAAGACATTTTTACACGCTTTACGCGTTTAACCCCATCTTTCAAAGGGATATCTCAAGGTTCCGGCTTGGGGCTTACTATTGTTAAGCAATTTCTTGAGGATTTAAAGGGCGAAATTTCTGTTAGGAGTGAGGAGGGTAAGGGTTCGATTTTTACTTGCGTAATTTCTTTGCAGGAAGCCATGCTGCAGGATGCTTCTGATATGCCGGCGGAGGTGGAAGGATATGTAGAAAAAGCTTTTTTGATGAGGCCCATTTTGCCTCTAAAACAAAAAGAAAAAACAACTCGTAAAGGAAAAAATTGGAATGTTTTGTTAGTTGAAGATGATGCTTTTATGGGGAAACTAGGCAGAATTATTTTAGAGCGTATGAAATGTGCGGTAGATATAGCAGTGGATGGTGCTAAAGCCGTAAATCTCGCTAGGGAAAATAGATACGATCTTATTTTGATGGATATAGGATTGCCGGATATAGATGGCTACGAGGTAGCTAGGCATATCCGTGAGCAAGAAGTTAAGAAAGACCATATTGTGCCAATAGTGGCGCTTTCGGCCCACACTAGCGCTGAATACTCGCAGCATTGTATGAAAGTTGGTATGAATGCAGTGCTAAGTAAGCCTTTCACGGAAGAAAAAGCGAGAGATATTTGTAGTGCTTTTATTCCGGGATGGACAGAATCCACAAAAGAAAAAAAACCTCCTCGAGGCCAATCACACAAAGTTACAGGTAAAATTATTGATCTTGCACTGATGCGTAAAAATTATGGAAATAATGAAAAGACAGTTCGGACTTTACTTGCTTCTATCAAAAAAGATTTACCAAATAAAATAAATTCTTTCATTTGTGCATATCAAAATAAAGATTTGAAGACTTTACAGATTATGACACACAAAATACGCGGTTCGGCTAGCTACTGTGGAGCTGCTCGTACTCAAGGAGCTTGTGCTAAACTAGATGATTATTTGCTGGAAGGGAATGAATTTTCGACTATCGGAAAGCTCTACAAAAAATGTCTGGTCGAAATCCGCGATTTTCAAAAAGCTATTTTGAGGGTGAGAAAGATCTAGAAGTCGATTTTTTGACCTTTTTCGATCTTATTTTTATAACTTTTTGATTTATAAGGAAAACATGTAGACATGTTTTTAGGTGTTTCATCAACGCTAAATATTCGCTTAAAATAATCTTAAGAGTAAGACTTGGCTGTTTAATGCTTACTTTGTTTTTGTGTTATAATGTGCGCGTGAGAGGTTTGTTTAGGGATAAGATTATAAGGGATAATGGCATTTTCCTTAAGGCCTAAGAGTGGTTTTAAGTGTCTAGTTTTGTATTGATTCCCCTTTTAATTTCAATCCTAAATTAGATTGGACTAACAACGGTTTAAAAATATTTCGTATAACTTTAGTGATATAAATACCATGTTTACAGCTAAATTTACAGATAGTTTGTCTACCTTTGTTGACACAAAAAATGGTGGTCAACCGGTGGAGCTATACTTGTTTTTAAGCATGGGGCTAAATAGAAAAGGTGAAAATGTTCAGGTTGGAGCAAAACTTGATGATTTTATTGGTCTAGTTAATAGGAATAGGCTTTTGGCGCCAATTGAAAAGGGAGGACAGCCCCGATTGGCCATTTCGAAAGTACGAGTAGTGCTAAGCGGAGAGGGATTGTTCGAAGTATATGTTGGGCCTGGTGAAGCTAAAAAAGCAGATGATGAATGGATAGCCAAAAATGCTAGCAGGTTAGATAATTTGGATCCAGCATTTGGCTTTAAATCGAAGGAAGATATTTTATATTGGCGAGACATCACAAATAATGAACTATATCCTAGAGCGAAGGAAGATGTAGCAAAGCTATATGGTGCCGATCCAGTTTTTAAGAAGATTGTTGATGATCTTATTCTTGAACACTCTCATAGATACCAAATAGATAAACAAAACAAAGGGGCAGCGGTAGAAGCTGCTAAGGAATACCTTTTTACAGAAAGTGCTGCTTTTTTATGTTGTGGCAAGGTGGTTTGCTACCCTGCGCCTAGTTTTAATAGCGCTAGCGGATATGTGTTACAAAAGCTGGTGGGTACGGGTAATCCTCCATATCCTGGTGCGTTATACTTGGGGTATGAATTTAAACCACCTTCACCAACAGTAAGACCTGGATCAGGAAGTAATTCTAGTAGGCCCCCCGTCCCAAGTAGTCCTCCGCGTTTGCTAGGGAAAAGTTCTTTTTTTAATGGTCGATCGCCTTCTCCTCCGGTTCCGGATTTTTCTGAAAAGATGTCCTTTACAAAAGAAAATCATGTGTGGAAGGGGGAATGTGTTATCCAATTTAACGAACCAAAAAGGGCGGAGGCTATAGCAACATTAGTAACCAGTATAGATGCAGCTAGAAAAAATTACGAAGGAGAGGTAAGTAAATCGTTTGCTCCTGTTACACTGGAGTATTCGCAAAAATTCATTGGATTTCACATTTCATATAGAATACACATAAGTGATCCTAGTGCTCTGAAGGTTGATCCCTTTAGTGTATTAATTCGTGCTGTGGAAGCGGAGAGGGCGCAGCAACAAGAGATGGCAGTTACTGGTAGTACAACATTTGCTCAGCCACAAAAAGTTGTTCCAAGCAACTAGCGTTGTTTAAGTGAAACAATTTTTAAGGGAGGAAATCAATTGGACAATCAACTTTTTGATACAACTAATGGCGATGTACTTTCGCTTTTCCTAGATTCAGTAGACTTTAATTACAGTGTGATTGACGTTAATGGGGACTATCTCGTACAAAACAATCGAATGGTTGCATCTATATCTCGTGGTTCTGTAAATGCTGCAAACATCGATCTTCCATCTTGGGAACATTGCAAAGAAGTAATGAGGGTGGGAACAAAAGTTATAAAGGAAGAGCCATTTAAAGGGCGGTATTATTTATCCATAAAACAACCTCTTTTTGATAAAGGAAAATGCGTTGGTATAAGAGTATTAAGTTTCGACATCACCGATCGCAAGCTTGCCGAACAAAAGCTTGAGAAAGCATTAAAGCAAGCAGAGGCTGCCAACGAGGCAAAATCTCAATTCTTAGAAAACATGCGTCATGATATTCGCACTCCGCTTTCGGGTATTGTGGGCTTTGCAGAACTTATTAAAGCAGAAGCTGATAAACCGCAAAAAACTCGTGAATATGCCGATAATCTTGTAGCATCAGGCCGCACTCTCTTTGATTTTCTGGATGAAATTTTGGATACAATTCGAACTACGTCTGGTGAATTACCGCTTCTTAATAAAAAATTTAATTTGAAAGATGCTCTAAATAAAATTGTTTTATTGAATGGGGCTAAAGCTGCTGAGAAGAAGCTAGAATTTATATACGGTTATTCTAAGGATCTGCCATGTTATGTTCTTGGGGATCGCATGAGGCTGCAGAGAATACTCTTAGAACTAACTAACAATGCTTTAAAATTTACTTCTGTGGGTAAGGTTAGGGTTTCTGTAGAATTAGCTAAAAAAGAGGCTGATAAAATAACCGTTCGACTCATTGTGCGGGATACAGGGATTGGGATACCGGATGAAAAGAATGAGGAGATATTTGAGCGCTTTGTGCGCCTAGTTCCTTCCTACAATGGGACTTGTCCTGGTTCGGGTTTAGGTTTAAGTATAGTAAAGCAATTTGTGGAAGAATTAGGCGGTACAATTTCTGTAGAGAGTAAAAAGGGCAAAGGTTCTGCTTTTATATGCTTGATTCCTTTGCAAGAGGCTAAATTACAGGATGATTCTGGTATAGAGCATGGAACCCAAGGAGATATATCTAATCTTCATAACTTGCCAGTGCTGGAAAGAACTAAGCCCAATAGTAAAAGAAAAAAGTGGAAGATTTTATTGGTTGAAGATGACGCTTTCATGGGGAAGCTGAGTAGGATTATTTTAGGGCGTATGAAATGCGCGGTGGATATAGCATCCAATGGTGTTAAAGCTATAAAGCTAGCCAGAGCAAATAGTTATGATCTTATTTTGATGGATATTGGATTGCCAGATATGGATGGCTACGAAGTAACTAGGCGTATTCGTGAGCAAGAAGTTAATAAAGATAATCTTGTGCCGATAGTTGCGCTTTCAGCTCATAGCAGTGCAGGATATTCCAAACATTGTGTGGAAGTTGGTATGAATGCTGTGCTGAGTAAGCCTTTAACGGAAGAAAAAGCCAGGGATCTTTGTGTTACTTTTATTTCGGGATGGAGAGAACCAACTAAAACAAACAAGGTCTTGACAGATAAGAAAAGCACAACTACAGGTAAAATTATTAACCTTGTACTGATGCGTAAAAATTATGGAAATAACGAACAGATGATTCGTACTATAATTGCTTCCGTTAAAAAAGATTTGCCGCGAAAAATCAAATCTTTCACTTTAATATATAAAAACAAAGATTTTAAAGCCCTACGTGTTATGACGCATAAAATACGTGGTTTGGCTAGCTATTGTGGAGCGAAGCGTACACAAGAAGCTTGTGCCCGATTAGATGATTATTTGCTGGAAGGGAAAGACCCTGTCATAATTAGCAAATTCTATAAACAAGCTTTGGCAGAAGTGAAAGTATTTCAAGAACAGATTGCCAAAGTTAAGAATATCTAGACGAAAATGCTAAATTCTCAAAAGATCTATCAATTGGCCAAGAAAGTGCTGCAAATTGAGTCAGACGCTGTGTTGGCGCTTAGTTCTCGTATTGATGCCAATTTTGTTAAGGCTTGTGAATATTTATTGGCTTGTGAAGGCAGAATTGTTGTCACTGGTATGGGGAAATCTAGTCATGTTGCAAGTAAAATCGCTGCGACTTTGTCTAGTACTGGAAGTCCCGCTTTTTTTGTTCATCCAGGGGAGGCAAGCCACGGTGATATTGGCGTTTTAAGTCCTAAGGATGTGGTTTTAGCGATTTCTTATTCTGGAAATACGCAAGAAATACTAGCCATTTTGCCGGCAATAAAGCGCTTACAATTACCCCTGATTGCTCTGACTGGAAGCCCAAATTCAGCGCTAGCGCGTGAAGCTACTATTAATCTGGATGTAAGCGTTGTCAAAGAAGCTTGTCCAATTGGTCTTGCTCCAACAGCAAGTACCACAGCGGCTTTAGCTATGGGAGATGCCTTGGCGGTTACGCTTATTGAGGCTCGAGGATTTACAGCTGAAGATTTTGCTCTATCACATCCTGGTGGAACTTTAGGCAAGAGATTGTTGCTGAAAGTCGGCGATCTTATACATACAGGAAAAGAAGTTCCTAAAGTGTCTGATACATCTACTATCAATGAAGCTTTAATGGAAATGACGCGTAAGCATCTAGGCATGACTTTAGTAGTTGACCTGAAAGACGCTCCTGTGGGTATTTTTACTGATGGTGACTTGCGTCGTGTGCTTGAAAAGTCTTGTGATCTTCGTGAAATAAAAATTCAGAATGTGATGATCAAAAAATATAAAACAATCCGGGAAAATGCTTTGGCGCTGGATGCTTTGCGTTTGATGGAAAAACATGCGATCACATCGTTGGTTGTTTTAAAACAAGATGGCAGTTTGGCAGGAGTTGTGCATATGCATGATATTTTAAGGGCTGGATTATCCTAAAGTGAGAGGAAAACATGTCTACAAGAATTTCTTCAAAATCAAAGAGTTGTAAATTTAAGTTGAGTTTGGTTCTTTTGAGTGTTTGTTTGATTTTTATTAATCAGATAGCCAGAGCCGAAGAATATTGCACAAAAAAAGATACAACATCTAAGCTGAGTCTGACTGAAGCTATTTCTTTAGCGAAAAATAGCCAAATTTGTACCAAAGTTGGCAAACTAAAAAATAGCCATTGGTGCAATGAAACCACTGGAACTTGGTGGATTCCCATTAGCGTTAAGATGCAGAATTGTTCACCAACTTGCGTGGTAAATGTTGTCGACAAAAGCGTTAGCGTTAATTATATGTGTATGGGTTTGCTGCGAGCAGACCAAAAAAAAGGGAGAAAGCCGGCTATTCTAGGATCAACCGCGTCTTGATATACTAATTCAGGTAAAAAAATTGAATACCAAGTTTTCTTCTTTACTTTGCGTCTTAGCCTTTTTTGCTTTAAGCACTGGCTGGTTTGTGGCTTTTAACATTATTCGCAGTCAAATATACAGTGGCGAAGATCAGCCAACAGAGCCTGACATGTTTATGCAAGGCGTAACTTTTAGGCAAATGGATGAAACAGGAGAAATTGTTCATCAGCTTTTTACGCCAAATGTTACGCATTATCAGCAAGATGATCGTTATGTTTTGCAAGCTCCAGAGCTAAAAATTATAGATGATTCTAAGAAAATTTGGCATATTCGAGCGTTAAATGGAATAAGTAAACAAGGACAAAGCATTATTGAACTTAAGGATAATGTTAACATTTCAGAGTTTGCGGACGCTAATTTAGGCGCTTCCGAATTAGACATTAAGACGACATTTCTTACTGTTTATCCCGATACCAAATTTGCGGAAACCACAGAGCCTATTACTATCACTCAGCCTAGTAATGTGGTAGACTCTGTGGGAGCTAAGTTAGATATGAAGAGCGGTGTTTTGTACCTTCTATCCAAAGTAAAAGGGCAATATGCTCCGGAAAAAAAGGTTGGCGATTGATCATGACCAAACAAAAAGTGGCCAGATGGTTTTTTCTTTGTTTCCCTTTGTTTTTATTAGTAACTAATACGTCTTTGGCGCTGGATAGTGATCGTGCCCAAATTGCATACTTAAATTCTGATAAAGCTGAATGTCGGCAAAAAGATTTGGTATGTATCTATTCTGGTAATGTTAAATTCGACCAGGGTAGTAGCCATTTAGAGGCCCCAACGCTGTTTATTTACAGAGGTAATGACGGAATAAAAAACATGGTAGCATTTGGGGAGCCAGCTAAATATCACACTATTTCGGAAGAAAATAAGACCCCGGTTGATGCCCAAGCTAAAAAAATTGAATTTGACCCTATGAAAAATCTAATATTTCTGACGGGTCTTGCTGAAATTGACCAAAATCAAAATAAATTTAATAGTGAACACATAAAGTATGATTTGGCAAGGCAGATTATTTTTTCCGAACCATCAGCCAATAGCCTTACAACTATTGTTTTACAGCCCAAGGCTTAACTTATGCATATTTTAAAAGCAGAACATTTAGAAAAAATCTACAAAAAGCGCAAAGTAGTGCAAGATATTTCTCTGCAAATTAAAAGCACAGAAATCGTTGGCTTGCTTGGTCCAAACGGTGCTGGAAAAACTACTAGCTTTTATATGATTGTGGGGCTTGTTCCTCCTTCAAATGGAGAGATTTTTTTAGATAAGCAAAACATTACTAATTTAGCTATGCATGAGCGAGCCCGGTTGGGAGTTGGTTATCTTCCTCAAGAAGCATCAGTATTTCGTAAGCTTAGCGTTGCTGATAATATTATGGGAATTTTGGAACTTATACCAAATTTGAGTAAGGAAGCTAGAGCGCGTCGATTAGAAAAATTGCTCAAAGAATTTCATATCGAACATTTGCGGAGCAATATAGGAATTAGTTTATCAGGTGGAGAAAGACGTCGAGTTGAAATTGCTAGGGCTTTAGCTGTGGAGCCGAAATTTATATTATTAGACGAGCCATTTGCTGGGATAGATCCTCTTTCGGTTATAGATATTAAAAAAATTATTACGCAGTTACATGAAAAGGGAATTGGTATTTTGATTACTGACCACAATGTGCGCGAGACTTTGACGATCTGTCATCGTGCTTATATCGTCAATGATGGGAATATTATCGCACATGGTACACCGCAAGAGATTATGGCGAATAAACAAGCGCGCGAAGTTTACTTAGGCGATGAATTTTTACTTTAACTTTAAGAAGGAGTCCTGTATGCAACAAATTCAATTCACTGGCCATCATATCGTTGTCACGCCAACACTGCGTGAATTTACTCATACTAAATTTAAAAAGCTCGAGCGCTATGCTCAGCAAATAACTAGCGTTCATGTTGTTTTTACAGTGGATAGTCAGCGTCAAATTGCTGAAGGAAAGATTCATTTACCAGGCACAGAAATCTATGCTAGTGCCGAGTCAGAAGATATGTACAAAACCATTGATATGCTAGTCGATAAATTGGTTCGCCAGCTCAGTAAACATAAGAGCAAAGGCGGCGATACACGTAAACGCTCCTAAGAATTACAAGCTATGGAAAATATTATCAAAAATATTCCAAAGGCCGAGTTACATCTGCACATCGAGGGTACGCTTGAGCCGCAAATGATGTTTGATTTGGCGGTAAAGAATAACATTAAGCTACATTACTCATCAGTCGAGGAAATAAAAGCTGCTTATCAATTTCATAATCTACAATCTTTTTTAGATTTATATTATTTGGGTACGCGAGTTTTGGTGACGGAACAAGACTTCTATGACTTGACTTATGCTTATTTACTTAGAGCTCATGCGGACGGAGTAAGACATACAGAAATATTTTTTGATCCACAATCTCATACTGAGCGTAAAGTACCTTTTGCTACTGTTATCCAGGGCATAAGCCGTGCTTTGCAAGATGGTGAAAAAAATCTGCATATTTCTTCTTGCCTTATCATGTGTTTTTTGCGTCATTTAAGTGAAGCAGCAGCTTTTGAAACTTTACGAGAAGCCTTGCCATTTAAGCATTTAATAACCGCTGTAGGTTTGGATTCTTCTGAAGTTGGCAACCCTCCGAGTAAGTTTCAAAGAGTTTTTGTTTTAGCAAGATCTGAAGGATTTTTAACTGTTGCTCATGCAGGAGAAGAGGGGAGTGTAGAATATATTTGGGATGCTCTGCAAAATCTTAAAGTCGATAGAATCGATCATGGTGTTAGGTGTGTGGAGGATGAGTCTTTAATTGCTTATCTTCGCGAAAAGCAGATCCCGCTTACAGTTTGTCCACTTTCCAATATCAAGCTAGCAGTTTTTAAAAGTATGCGAGATCATCCTATAAAACGCAAGTTAGATCATGGTTTGTGCGTTACGATCAATTCTGATGATCCGGCCTATTTTTCTGGTTACATAGCCGATAATTTTATGGCTGTTTATAAGGATTTAAAGTTGAGTTTGCAGGAGATTTGTAAACTTTGCGCCAATTCTTTTATCGCTTCTTTTTTGCCAAAAGCCAAAAAAGATCAGTATTTGGCAGAGATCGCCGAATTCGCAAAGTAGGGGCTGGCCTTGTGCCTACTCTTGCGTTTATTGGCATTCAGTTAAATCATTCGTAAAAATCATAGCATTACTGCTTTTGGCAACTGGGCAGAATTGATATTTATCTTGAATTAATTTTTTAAAGAGATCTATTTTTATTAGCAATACCGCTACATAAACTTTTTCTTTTTCTATGCGCTGCATAAATTCATTATTGTCTATAAACCAAGAGATTCCTTCTTGGCTGGTAGGGCCTAGATATAAATCGCGACTTTTAGAATCAACTATGGGCAAGCGTTTTTGCAGATAAAGAAGCAAAGTAGAAATTTCTTCGTAATCTTGGAAAAGATAGACTGGACGCTCTGTGTTGTGGATTTTTATGTAGTTAGATAAAGCGGACTGATTATATTCAGTTTGCATTTTTTTTTCTAACTGAATGCCAAAGAATATTAGAGGTAGTGTGAGGCAGCAGCAGAGTATAAAACTAAGCATAGGTTTACGATAACGCCAAATCAAAAACATTCCCAGAAGGGAAAAAAGGAAGGTAGCAGCCATTATCAAAACGAATCTTTTATGCATAGCATCTGGCAGAACATGATGATGTAAGATATAGGCTGTGATTATTGCGAGAATTATGCTAGATATTATGAATAAGGTCAGTAGCGGCTTATGGTGGGAATCTTCTAAATTTTTGTCTACGCGATGTGCAATGAGCATGGCCAGCGGCGGGGTTCCAATTACCATGTAATAAGCCCCTTTGGCGCACGATAAAGAAAGCGTAATTAAAGCAACAGTAAACCAAATCCAACATAAAACCTTGAGAGAATCTTGATCCGAAATCTTTCCATGCCAGCGTTTGAACAGCGTCGGTATAAGCAGGCCCCAAGGAAAAAGATAGGCGACAATGTAAGGTAGATAAAAGTAAAAAGGACCGGTGTGATAATCATGCGGCAGGCGTTGATTTAAGAGGCGCAGGAATTGTTCGTTTATAAAATAATCCCAACCGAAATGTGGCATTTTGTGGGCAGCCAAGAGGCACCAAGGTAAGGTTAAGGCGAAAAACAACAGAATGGCGCCAAGGTTAAAGAATTTTAGAATTTTTTGTTTTGGTGTACGCATTATGATTAAAAATAAGACCGACACAAAAACAGAGACAGCAATGGGAAGCAATCCTTTAGTTAAAAAAGCGAGGGCGAGGGCAGTTGAGGCTTGGTATAAATAGTATTTTTGTTCTTTTTTATACCAAAGATAAAAACAGCAAAGCGCTATGCTTAGTGTAGTGGTAAGCAACATATCGAATAGCACAATACGGCTTATTAAGACATAGCCAAAACCCGAAGCTAGGATCATTCCTGTAAGCCACCCAAGGCGATTTTTGCCTAATTTGTGGCCAAAATGCCAAAACCAGAAAGAAAGAACAGTAGCGCTTAGCGATGGAATAAGGCGGGCGGCGAAAGTTGAAACGCCGAAAAATTTATAACTTAAAGCTACTAACCAATAAAAAAGAGGCGGTTTTTCTAGATAGGGAATGTAATTTAAGTGTGGAATTATGTAATCTCGCGTTACTAGCATTTCACGAGCGATTTCGGCATATAGTCCTTCGTTCATATCCACGATTGGATAACTTGTCATACCGTAGAAAAATGTTGCTAAACATAACAGGCTAAGAGAGATGAATTGCCAGGCAAGTGTGCTTCTCGAAGGTGGGTAAAAATATTCAGACCCCAACTTTAAAATGTAACTCTTTGATTTATAAAGAAATCCTGTAGACATGTTTTTAGGGACCGTATTCTTTTAAAGCACTATCATTTTAATAAGGAAGTGGTATATTAAACAGAATTATAAGATGTTGCAAAAAAATAGGGTAATAAAATACATGTAGTGGGGGTTGGGGCAATTTGGAAATGCTTTTATTTTTTTAGGCAACGAAAATTTTATTTCCAAAGACATGAAAAAACAAAACGTATATTTAGTTGGTCCAATGGGAGCTGGCAAAACCAGTATTGGACAAAAATTGTCGCAAAAGCTCGGTTTGCAATTTTATGATTCCGACCAAATCATAGAAAAGCGCACTGGTGCTACGATCCCATGGATTTACGACATTGAGGGCGAAGAGGGATTTCAGCAACGCGAAATGAAAGTTATTGCTGAATTTACTCAGTTGCAAGGTATTTTGTTGGCTACTGGAGGTGGCACGGTTGATGTGGAAGCTAACCGTATCTCTTTGGGGCAAAACGGCATAATCATTTATTTAAAAACTTCCCTGGACGATCAGATAGAGCGCATTAAATACAGCAAAAAACGTCCGATTACAGCCGAGGAAGAAGCTAGGCGAGAGATGCTAAAAAATCTTCGTAAACAACGTGAACCTTTTTATGAAGAGTTAGCTGATATAGTGTACGACACGGATGGCAAATCTTTGCCTAAGGTAGTTAATGAACTTCTGCAAAAATTGCAATGTTTAAACTTATAAAAATTCTTTTATTTCCAGTACTGATTTTTTTTACTTGTTTCCTAGCTTTTGCCGCTTCATCGACATCGATTACGGGGCTAAGAGTTTCTGGTGATGAAAATTCTGTACGTCTGGTTTTTGACTTTACTGGAATGGTCAAATATCACGCTTTCTATTTGCCAAATCCAGATCGTGTTGTCATAGATTTAAACAACACGCGCATTGCAACGAGTTTTAATAACCCTTCTTTACTCAATACTTTTGTCAAATCAATAAGGGCAAGTTCTTCTGGAAATAAAAATACGCGTTTGGTACTGGATTTAAAGAAAACTGTGAATTTTAAATGCTCTTGGGTGAAGAGAAACCAGAGTAGACAAAGCTTGCGCTTAGTTTTGGATTTGTTCACCCCAGGTTCAGCAACAAAAAGCCAGATGAGAGTAACACCAGCTGCTTCTCCTCCTGTATTCTCGGATCAGCAACCAAATCCAACTCCCAAAATGGTTGCTTCTAGTGTGAAGGAGAGGCGACCAATAGTTATCATTATTGATCCAGGACATGGGGGTAAAGACTCCGGTGCTGTTGGAGTTTCAGGTGTGCAAGAAAAAAATGTTGTACTAAGTATTTCTAAATATCTGCAATATTATCTTAATCAAGATGGGCGATTTCGTGTAGTCATGACACGAACTGGAGATTATTTTCTTTCTTTGCGCGAGCGCCTACGCATAGCACACAACTATAAAGCTGACATGTTTATCGCTGTTCACGCGGATGCTTATTACAATAATGCAGCAGGAGCCTCTATTTTTGCACTATCGCAACGAGGGGCCACTAGCGAACTGGCGCGCTGGATTGCTCACAAAGAAAATGAATCAGAGCTTGGCCATGTAATTGCGGATAAAAACCTCATAGTAAAATCCATTTTGATCGATTTAGCGCAAACTTTAACCATCACTAATAGTTTAATTTTGGGTAGAAGTATTCTGCAGCAGTTAGCTTATGTTACTGATCTGCATTGCAGGCATGTAGAGCAAGCGGCTTTTGTGGTATTAAAATCGCCAGACATACCGTCCTTGCTAGTTGAAACTGGGTTTTTGTCTAATCCAAGAGAAGAGGATAGGCTGCGTACACCTGCTTATCAAGCTAAAATCGCCGAGGCTTTGGCGAAAGGAATTAAAAGTTACTTTACTGAGCATCCGCCAATTGCCATGTCGCGAGGATAATTTGTGTCTAATATTCAACTGCTAGATCCCTATTTAATAAGCCAAATCGCGGCGGGTGAGGTTATTGAGCGTCCGGCTTCGGTTTTGAAAGAACTTTTAGAAAATAGTTTAGATGCTCAAGCCAAAAATATTGAAATTGATGTTTTACAAGGTGGCACTGAGTTAATTCGTATTCGTGATGATGGTTGTGGTATTCCCAAAGAAGAGCTAGATCTAGCTTTAAAGCGGCACGCAACAAGTAAAATTGCTAAATTCGAAGATTTAGAAAAAGTTTTAACGTTAGGTTTTCGAGGTGAGGCGCTAGCTAGTATTGCATCTGTAGCAAGACTAACCTTAACTTCGCGCACTCCAGGTGAGAGTGCAGCTTGGCGCATTATGGCGGAAGGTGGGGAGCCCAAAAGTTCTGGTGAGCCTATTGCTCATCCTTTCGGTACAACAGTGGAAGTTCGAGATTTGTTCTTTATCACTCCTGTGAGGCGTAAATTTTTACGTACACCTAGCACAGAGTTTCGTCATATCCAAGAAGTCGTGACGCGTCTGGCTTTAAGTCGTTTTGATGTTGGTTTTATCTTAAAGCACAATGATAAACTAGTTTTTAAACTGCAAACTGCAGAAACCCCTGAAGAAAAATTAAAACGTATGGCGTTTTTTTGTGGCGAGGACTTTGGCAAAGAAACACTAGAAGTTGAAAATATTCGTCCAGGCCTAAAGTTAACGGGCCTAATCGGCAAGCCAACTTTTGCGCGTAGCCAAACCGATTTGCAATATTTTTACATCAATGGTCGTATGGTGCGCGATAAAATTTTAAGTCATGCTGTGCGTGCCGCCTATCAAGACGTTTTAGCGCCTGGCAAGCAGCCAGCGTTTGTTTTGTATTTGGAAATAGATCCAGAACTAGTTGACGTTAATGTTCATCCAACCAAACAAGAAGTGCGTTTTCGCGAAACGCGCACCATTCATGACTTTTTGTCACATAGTTTAAAACAAACTTTGGCGAGAACAAATTTTAAAATCGAAAAAGATATTCCAAATGAGAAAATCATGTGGGATCTTCCTAGAAAAAAAGATGTGATGCAGCGTCAAGAGCCTGTGGGTTTAGCCACTGACGTTTCAGAATGGAAAAAACTAGCCGCGCTGAGTCAGAAATCTTTTCCCGAAATTACGGCTAGTCCAGAAATAGACGAGTCGCGGGATGAAAAACATTCCACCCCCAGCCAGGTTTTGGAGAAGTTATCAGAAAATTCCAAAAACTCTTTGGGCGAAGTTGTTGCACAACTTCACGGGCTTTATATTTTAGCGCAAAGCAATGCTGGTCTGGTTTTAATTGATATGCACGCGGCTCACGAACGCATAACTTACGAGAAGCTCAAAGAGTCTTTTTCTCAGAATAAAATAACTACGCAAAGTTTACTTATTCCACTTCCAATTAAAATTACACATAAAGAAAGCGCTGTTTTTACGGAACATCAAGATGAGCTAAAAAAACTAGGTTTGGATTTGGAAATGCTAGGCGATGATACTTTGCTAGTGCGACAAATGCCAGTTCTACTTAAGACAGATGAAGTAGAAGCCTTTGTACGCGAGGTTTTAGCGGATTTAGCCGCTTATGAGGTTGTGGGCGACAAAGAAATTTATCGCGATAAAATCTTAAAAACTTTTGCTTGTCATCATTCCATTCGTGCTAATCGCAAAATGACCCTTCCTGAAATGAATGAATTACTGCGCCAGCTTGAAAAAACCGCTCGCGGAGCGCAGTGCAACCACGGTCGTCCTACTTGGGTGCAAATTACTTGGCAGGAAGTGGCTAAGATGTTTGCGCGGTAGAGAAGGCGTATAATCGCGTCTTTATTTTTATTGGTGCCGAAGGCCGGACTCGAACCGGCATAGCTTTCGCCGCTACCACCTCAAGGTAGTGTGTATACCAATTTCACCACTTCGGCACATAATACCCTTCTCATTTTGGGCTTATGCTTTGTTGGCTGCGTCGCTCACAACAGTCATGTATGTTCTGTATACAATCCTGTTGTTCGCTCCTTGCCGCCTTGCCTAAGCCTCAAACTGCTCGGGTCTATCCATGGTCAATAGTTAAGATTTTGTTTTACTTGGCAAAACCTGTTTTGTTATTCTCGCAGTTTTTTGTATTTTTTGCGTTGCTGGCTTTGTTCCTGGCAATACTGGCAAAGTTATTTGCTTAGTAATCGTAGTTGGAGCAACTGGCGGTGCAATTGGCTCCGGTTGACTTTGCGGAAGCGTTAGCGGAGATGTTGGCAACGCAGGTGTTGCTGCTCGCGCTAGTTTAGCTTCTTTTGCTGTCAAATAGCCAAGTGTTAAACTTGTAGTAAAAAACAAAGCCGCAATCAAAGCCGTAACCTTGATCAAAAATGGCGTGGAGCCATGGCTTCCAAACACAGTTTGTGAAGCACCACTGCCAAAGGCCGCGCCAATATCAGCGCCCTTACCGTGTTGCACTAAAATCAAAGCGACTAGTGCTACGGCAGATAAAATATGAAAAATAAAAATTATTGGTTGCATGCTTTTCCTATATTCAAAAAGTCTTCAGCTTTTAACGATGCGCCGCCAATTAAGCCACCATCTATGTCTGGCATGGCGAGCAAAGTCTTAGCATTGTCTGGTTTTAGGCTACCACCATACAATATATGGAGATTTTCTGCAATACTTGTGTTATGGCGAGCAAATTCTTGACGAATGGCTTTATGCACAGCCTGAGCCTGTTCTGGCGTGGCGTTAAGGCCTGTTCCAATCGCCCAAACTGGTTCGTAGGCGATAATGGCGCGACTAAAGCAATCTACGCCGCCGGTAGCTTGTAAAACAGCAGCTAATTGACGAAATACTACTGTTTCGGTTTCATTGCGCTGTCTTTCTTCTAAAGTTTCTCCAACGCACAAAACTGGCGTAATTCCCGCTTTGTAAGCCGCAACAAATTTTTCGGCGACTAAACTATCGCTTTCGCCATAAATGACGCGTCTTTCCGAATGCCCGACCAAAACATAGCGGCAGCTAAAATCATTGAGCATACTAGCCGAAATCTCACCTGTGTAAGCGCCACTAGCTTTGTTACTTAAATTTTGTGCGCCAAAGGCTACGGTGCTGTTTGCTAAAGTACGTTCAGCTGTGTCTAAAAAGACAAAAGGTGGAAAGACGATCCAGTCGACATTGGGATTATTAATTTCTTTGGCCCCCTGTTTAATGCCGTCTAGCAAAGCGCGCACGCTTTCTTTGCTGCCATTCATTTTCCAGTTGCCGGCGATAATATATCTTCGCATAAAAACCTCTATTGTTGATTTGGGCTAACTTAATTAGTGGCTAACTATAAGAATTTTTTTGCGATTCGTCGAGAAGTTTTTAAACTAACGCATTTGGTTAGCTGAATAAAATATCCAGACTTTAACTTAGAAAAATAAGTTATTGATTTTAAAGGGAAACGCGTAGACATGTTTTTGTACTTTGTACACGACAAACTTTGGTAAATGCACAAAAACTTGAAGGAGATATATTGTTCGTCATCCCGCGAGTTGATCGCGGGATCCAGGAATGCAATTTTTACGCTGGATCCCGTGGTTAAACCACGGGATGACGAAACAAAAAATATCCAATTTGTTCGGACGTTATGAGCATTATCAAAGCTCGTGTACAAAGGTTTTATTTTCTAAGAAAGAATATCCTTTAACTGCAGCAAGGCTTTTTGGTAAGGGATAACGCGTATATCGCCTTCTAGATAGTCTTCGTTCCCTCCGTAAAGCAAGTACAATTTGGCCTCTGGATAATTTTTGGCAAAGGCTTTTAAATTGGTGAAATCACTTGAATAGAGTTTTTCTTTGCGTTTAATTTCGAATGCACAAAATCCTTTGTTTCCATACAAAACAAAATCAACCTCTTCCTGCTTTTTGGTGCGCCAGTAATAAAACTCATATTCTAAATCATAGTAGTCATTGTAAGCTTTGGCTTCTTGCAAGAATAAGGTTTCTAACGCTGGGCCATCGATTTCTTGCGCGGTATCGAGGAGACCATGCGGGCGTATTGTGCGATAAACTCCAACGTCAAAATAGTAAAACCTAGGATGCGAAATCACATCCCTCGAAGCTCTTTTGCGAAAAACAGGCAGGCGAAAGGCGATTAGCATATCTTCGAGAATGTCAAAAAAGTTGCTAACAGTTTGGCGATTGCTGCCTATTTCCCTGGATATTTCTGTATAACTTAATATTTCTCCTTGATTGAAACTAGCTACTTCCAAAAATCTGGCAAACAATGGTATGTTGCGTGTTAAACTTTCTTGCAATACTTCCTCGCGTAAGTAAGTTTTGATGTAACTTAGTAGATATTTTTTGGGTTGTTTGCCGGTGTAAGCGAGCGGCAGATGTCCAAATTCCAGCGACTTATTGATTTCAAATTGATCTTTTAACTCTAAGGTAGTTAGAGGATGCATGTTATATGTTAAGGCTCTCCCGGCTAACAAATTAACACCTTTGCGACGCAAGCTTCTAGCGCTTGAGCCGGTTAAGATAAACTTTAGCTTACGGTTTTCAATTAGCCGATGGACTTCATTGAGGAGATCTGGGATTTTTTGAACTTCGTCTATAATCACCCAATCTTTGTAATCAGATGGTATTTTCTCGCTAAGCCTAACTGGACGAGCTAAAAATTCGCGATAGATATCATCATTGAGTAGATCAAAGTAGAGTGCATCTGGATAATTTTCTTTTATCCAAGATGTTTTTCCAACGCCCCTAGGTCCAAAAAGGAAAAAGCTCTGAGTTGAGTTTTGGGCTAGTTTAAGTATTCGTTTGAACATAGGTGTTTCCTGCATTTTTTGACTTTATTATATTTTGAATAGGTTACCACGAGTTGGCGCAAAACGCAAACGCAATTTGCGTTTTTTCGATAAAACGCAAACTCAGTTAGCGTTTTTAAAAACAAGGCGTCTACTAGAATCGCCAAGAGAATTTCTTCAAATGTTCCATAACAACCTCGTTATTTGGCGCTATATTCAAGCGTAAAACTCTATTTTTCTAGTTGGTTTTTTGAACAATTTTTCGTTAAAAGCAGCGCAAATACTGCGTTTCAGCCTGTTTATTAGTTGCGTATTTCAAAATTTTTAGTTGATTTTTTCCTCTCAACAATCCATTCAACAGCAATATTTAGTTCTTAAGATTTTCAAAAGCATTAGTTTTTTCTTAAGGGAAAACACAAGGTTTTCTTAAAAAATTTCATAAAAACAATACCTTAAGGAAAAATAAAAAAATTTTTTTCTTCTAAGATTTCGTTAAGGTTCATGAGCTATGATTATACTTATACAAATTGATTTGTTTGCGATAACGTTGGATTGAAATATTTAATTTGATAGCTGCGAGAGGATTTTTTCAAGGAGTGAGTATTGTTACGTATGCTACTTCTTGAGAATGTTTATATCGCGTTATTTAACAAGCAAGTTTTTAATAGCTATCGAGTTAAATATTTTAGAGGTAAGTTATGTTTTGTTGTTGTACAGAAAAAGAAGAAAAACAGGCGTTATTGAAAGATGATGGTAATCCTGCTACGCCTGTTAGGAGTGTCGAACAAGTAGCGCACCAGGAACATGAGCAAGGTTCTGTTTCAGTTGTTAGGACACAATCCGCACCAGTTAAACCTATGCAACAGCCTGGTTCTTCGACTGCGTCAGTTCCTCGTCCTGCTTCACCTATACAGCATGAAGCTCCTCCAGAAGGGCGACAAAGCAGTGCTCCTAAGCCTACAACGAGCACTTCAAGTGCTTCAGTGCCTGTTTCTATTGCCGCTACTACTACGAGTACAACAACAGTTGTTGTGACAGATCCAAAAACTACACAATTTGCGACGTCTACTGGAATGGTGGATGTTCAGACAGTTTTAGATCAACCGATGCCAACAGTTACATTTTTAGATCCTACTGCATCAAGTAAACCGAGTACCGCACCGACGGCAACTTCGTCTTCTTCGTCGTCGCAGCCAGCTTCAACTAATACTACAGCAATTGTTTCACCGTTTTCTTTGCTATCACAAGCTCATGTAGGTGAAAAAGCAGCTGCGGTGCCACCAACTTCCACAGCGGTCAATCCATTTTCAGTAACTAATACAGTGCCGGATGTTAGTCATTCTTCTTCTCCTGCTGCTTCGTCGACGGCAGTGGGTTCTGCTACGCAGATAACGACGGCTATGGTTGGTGGTGGCTCAAGCTCTTCTGCTGGTCCTTGTTCGCGGCAGTCTTCTATTCCGCCAGCTAAATTTATTTTTTCTAAGGGCGCTAATACTAGTAGTACATCCGTAGCAAATCCTTCAACAGCAGCCCCAGCACCTTTATCTGCAAGTTCTAGTTCCATGTTTCATAGTCACGGTCCAGTGGACAGTGATAATGAATCAGAGGAACGAGATGAGAGAAAATCAAATCCGCATCAGAGCACTATAGGCACCACAAGTTTAGAGGAAGTCGAAATAACCCAAATATGGTCAGATCAACATTTTGATTTATTTATTAGTTTACTAATCATTTTAGCTAAAGAAAGAAATAGCAAACAGTTTCAAGATCTAAACGCAGTGGAAAAATATGGAACTAGGAAGGCTATGATGGATATGATAAATTGGGTTAGTAATAGTAAAGCTTCCGAACTTACTGAAGCAAATGTGAAAGCTGCTATACAAACATATAAAATACCTGAGAGATTGAGAGTTGCTATTCTTCAAGCTTACCCGCAACAAGGAATGGGGTTAGATCCTTTTGATCTTCCTATGACAGTGGATACTTTAGCTCGGGCGAAAGATTTTTCTGCTATTGATAGTACCGAGGCATTTAACTATACACGCTATTTGTGCTTTTTTGTTAGATCTACATGTAGAGATGAACTTGGTGTTCAAGGTTCAGCACAGAGTAGCAGTAATAACCCAGAGGAAGAATTTATTGCAAAATATAAAGAAGTTAGTCAGAGATTTAATGAAGAATCGGTTGCAAGAGCGAGGAGTTTGCGACCTACCAAGAGCTAATTACTTATAGATTTTATTATGTTTTATTTTTATTTACGATATAAGAATGTTATATTATTTTAATATTATTTCCATTTAAAGGAGGTTTTTATGCCATATACACCCGATCGTTCTGCAAGCGCTTTCCAAGCCAGTGTTGCAGCGGCCAAGGAACGGCATCGTCACCGAAGGGTTGTTCTTGACAATAGTCCAGAGGGTGGCCACCTTAGCACCCCACCCAGATCTGGTGTCGGTAAGTTTGATCAGTTCGCAGAGACAGTTTATCAAAAGAAAGAGAAGTATAGGCATCTGAAATTTAGTGAGGAATCGCCGGCGTCATCGGAATCTGCCAGACCAGTTAACATGGTCGTTCCACATGCAACTCAAACATCTTCTATTCAGCAACAAGTTGCTGTGGCGAAAGCGAAACATGCTCATAAAAAATTTCATGATGATCTAGGTGTACCTGCAGCGTCGACTGCTCAAACAACGCCAACAAATCCGGTTGCACCTATCCAACACATTGACAGTGCACCTGCTCCTACTGCTCCAGTACCAGTTGCAGTTGCTCCTACTGTGCCTGCTGCTGTTCCAAATGCAGCGCCTGTTGTCACACAAGAGCATGCTTCCCAAGCAAAACCAAGTATTTGGTCGCAAATTAAATCAGCTGTTGGTAACTTTTTTGCTGGATTCTTTGGTAAGAAAAATGCTACGCAAGAGTTTTCACCTAAAGAGTTTGACAAGCTTGATGCGAAAGGCCGCGGTGATAGGCTAGCATCCTACGCTGACACAAACGCAACTCTTCTGAACGCAGCTGTAAAGCATATTGTTAAGAGTAAGCTATCTGTGCATTTTCCACCAGATGTGGCTAAGATGGAGAAAGTGTTGAAGGTTGTTAAGCAGCATATGGATGAAAGTCCCTTAGGTACCTCATTTTATGGAATGCACTCGTTGTTTCAAAATCTTGAGAAAGGTATTAAAGCGACACCAAATCCACAGCAGAATGCGACAGAAAGTATAGATCGAACTGCTACTCCAGTTTCTGCGATTTAAATTAGTCTGACGTTAGTTTCTCAAAAGCCAAACCCACTAACCTCGGGTTTGGCTTTTTTTTTACTTATGATTTTGCTGCTGTGGGTGAAGTACTGGTAGGCGAAGTAGTGTTAGGGCTACTTTGGGGCGAAGTAGGAGGGGGTGGTGTAAATCCAAAAAGATTAAAAGTTGCTCGGTTTACCTTTTGTACTTTGGTATTGGGAGAAGTATGTGCTTTTGTAGAGGGTGCAATAGTCGTTGGCAAAATGCCCTTATCAACAATTTCAGGATCTTTGGTTTGCCAAGCCATAAACTTCTTCTCATATTTTTCGTTAAGTTGCTAAATTGCCGCCATTCTATCACACCAAACTTAACGCTTTCTTAGGCTGCTAGAATTTTCTGGATACCGCGATCAGGTCGCGGGATGACGGGGTGCTTAGAGATCTTTCGTGGTAAAAAACGGCATTTTTGACGGAAATTGCTTGCAAAAAATAACAAATAATCAATCCAAAAATTAGACTTAGATATTTCTAGATTCCGCCTGAGGTTTCTGAAAGATCATAACTTTAAAGTATAAGTTATTGATTTATAACAAATTGTTGTAGACATGTTTTTTGCATTTTTAGTGTACTGAGATAAGTTTCGTATGCTATTTTATAAGAGCCTAAAATTATATTGATAGTTTTTTTATTTAGGAAATTAACTATGGGCACAACATCGCCGAAAGTTATTAGAGTTCCAGAGTCCGCGACTTTTACATGTTATTCACTAACGGAGCTCTTGAATATTTTAAGTTTGCCATCTTCAAATATCTACCAGAATCAAGAATCAGGAGTCATTGACAACTCAATAAGCCAGGTAGAGGAAGTTGTTATGGTACAGAATGTGAAACCGAAGTAAGATTTTCTCTTACTTCCATGCTATATTTCTGTGGTACACAAGAACCACTAACCAATTAGGAGAGAACATAATGCCCAAAATAAAAGTGAAAGATATAAGTCTTTATTACGAGGAATATAGCGGAGAGAAGGGTGATCCAATAGTGTTTATTTCTGGATTTAGTGGGGATCATTTGATGTGGAGCGGGCTTCTTAAGGAATGTACACGTAATCATCGGGTGATAGTTTTTGATAATCGCGGTGTTGGGCAATCTGACAGACCTGATTATCCGTATACAGTAGACATGATGGCGGATGATACAGCTGCGTTGTGCAAAGAGTTAAATGTACATAAAGCCACTTTTATTGGAAATTCTATGGGTGGATTTATCACCCAAACGTTGGCCTACAAATATCCTGATCTTACCAAAGCAGCCATAATTTCTAATTCTGTAGAAAAGTATAGTGGTGTTGGGTTTAAGTTGCTTTTAGAATCTCAATTGAAACTTATAGAAACCAGAGCGCCATTGGACGCTATAGTAAAAGCCGGACTTGGTTGGTGTTTTTCAGATAAGTTTTTAAGTAGGCCCGGATTGATAGAGTTTATAGTTAAATCTGAATTTGAAAACAAATATCCCGCCACAGCTATCGGCTTTAAAAATCAAATGCATGCTTGTTTAAATTTCGATGCAAGTTCGTGGGTGCATAAGATTAATAAACCTTGTCTGGTTATTGGTTCTGACGAAGATAAAATATTCCCGGAAAACCTTATTCGCAATTTGAGTAAGCTCATTCCTAATGCCAAGTATTTTTGTTTTGAAGGCGGGGTAGGGCACGTGCCTTGTATTGAAGAGCCAGAGCTTTTTAGTAAAGTGATTTTGGGGTTTATTGATGAGACAGTAGCTGGTTAGAGCCCATTATCTTGCGGCTCGCGCTTTCTCCATATACATTCTGCAAACGCGATTGATTAGTTTTTGATATTGCGGGAACTGTTTAAACCAATGTAAAACATCGCTGTCTATGCGAATTGAGATTAATTTTTTTGTGGGGCGGTAAAATTTTCCAATTACGGGATTACCCAATTTGTCAAAATCCAGTTCTGGAATATCAGAAAGATCTATTTCTTTATTTGAAAGTGTTGCCAGTCGATCCAGTTCACTTGCTAGTTCTGTAGATAAAGAAAAGTCTTTTTTCTTTTTTGGGAATTGAATAATCATAACTTTTAACTTTCGGGTATTTTTTAGACCTCTTGTAATAAAATTGCAATTTGCTTTGGAGTTGGCAGTTGTTTTTTTAAATTTTGGGGAACATTAGACAAGACAGTATATTCAGCTACCCCTATCGGTTTATTACTCGTTTTTAAAGTATATTCCACTATTGCTCGATCTTTTTCTTTACAAATTATTATGCCGATGGAAGGGTTTTCTCCTTCAGCCCGTACTTTATCATCAAGCACGGCTAAATAGAACTGCATTTTTCCAACATATTCTGGTAAAAATTCCCCAACCTTCAGCTCTAATGCTATTAATGCTTTTAGATGCCTGTGATAGAGAAGAATATCGATAAAATATTCTGTATTGCTAACTTCTAGCTTGTATTGGCTGCCCACGAAAGCTAAAGCTCCGCCCATTTCACGCAGAAACTTATCCATGCGAGAAAGAATAGCTTGTTCAAGATCTTTTTCACTATGTTCTATGTCAAGGTCTAAGAAGCCGAAAGTATACTCATCTTTAATTGCCAATTTCGCTTGTTTCTGAATTATTTCTGGAACAGTTTTGTCAAAATTATTTTGACCTGTAAGCATTTTTTCATAATTTTTGCTTGCAATTTTATGAATCAAGACACTTTTAGACCAACCAAATTTACGTGTCATACGAATATAAAATTCCCGTTCTAGGTTATCTTTGCAGCGTGTTAAGATTATTACGTTATGTGACCATCCTATTTCTGCAACCATCGGTTGCAGTTTTGTGTTTTTGCTGTAAAGCGTGAAAAAATTACGCATGTACCACAAATTGCGAGCTGAGAATCCTTTTACCCCAACAAGTTCTTTCTGTAAGTCTTGGGATAAACGTTCTACAATAGACATGCCCCAGCCATCTTTTTCTTGCCGTTCTGCTATCATTTTTCCTATATCCCAATAAAGCTCGATTAGTTGTTGGTTTACAACCTTTAAGGCGTCATATTGAGCGGAATGAATTCGTTGCTTAATATTTTGCAAAAGTTCGGTATAGTTTTGTGCTTTTGTAATCTTCATGCGGATATTGCTCAATTTGGTTAATTAAAACAAAAACTGTTTTATGAAAATACGGCATATTTTTGCTGATTTAAAAATAAAGTCTATACCGTGTTTTTAAATTATTTATTTGGATTATTGTGTTGCGCGAGACTTTAGGGAATTATCTTACGCAAGATGGCTATTTCGCCATCTCACGTATCTTTTTTTCGAATTCTTCTTCATCCCAAATCGCTACGCCGAGCTTTTCGGCTTTGGCTAACTTAGAGCCGGCGTCGGAGCCGGCGATGACTGCAGTGGTGTTTTTAGACACGCTTTCGCTGACTTTAGCGCCAAGAGAAAGGAGTTTTTCTTTGGCTTCTTCGCGCGTCATATTCTGAAGACTTCCTGTTAGAACAAAAGTTTGACCAGAAAGAGGTTTGGGGCCGGAATTTTCTGGTTTAGGCCAGTGAATACCGAGTTCTTGCAGTTTTTTAATAAGTTCTAAATTGTGTTGTTGACGGAAAAAAGTAGTGATGTGAGTCGCGATAGTTGGGCCGACATCAGAAATGGCTTCGAGACTAGTTTGATCGGCTGCGGCTAAATTTTCTATACTTGCAAAATGATTGGCAAGAGACTCTGCAGTAACAACGCCAACTTCGCGAATTCCTAATGCATAAATAAAGCGCGCTAAAGTTGTAGTTTTACTTTTTTCTAGGGCAGCGAGAAGTTTTTGAGCAGATTTTTCTCCCATGCGATCTAAGTTAGATACAGCTTCGAATTTTAAAGTATAAAGATCAGCAACGTTTTGGATGAGCTTGGAATCGACGAGTTGATCGACTAATTTTTCGCCAAGTCCGGTAATATCTAGCGCAGCACGGGAGGCAAAGTGTTTTATTGATTCTTTGCGTTGGGCGCTGCAATAAAGACCGCCGCTGCAACGGGCAATGGCTTCGCCTTCGATTTTAACTATATCGCTACCACAAATTGGGCAATGTTTTGGCAAATGCAAAGGTTTAGAATCTTTAGGGCGACGCTCTAAAACTACCGAGACAAGTTCTGGAATTACATCTCCGGCGCGGCGTACGATTACGCTGTCGCCAATGCGAATATCTTTACGTGTGATTTCATCAATATTGTGTAATGTAGCATTGCTGACAGTGGCGCCTCCGACAAATACTGGCTTTAAGCGTGCTACTGGAGTTAAAGCTCCCGTGCGTCCCACTTGAAATTCCACATCTAGAATTTCCGTTATTTCTTCTTCTGCAGGAAATTTATGTGCTACTGCCCAGCGCGGCGCGCGTGCTACAAAGCCGAGTTCTTTTTGTAATTTAAGAGAATTAACTTTGTAAACCACACCGTCGATGCCGTAGGCGAGGCTAGAGCGACGTTGCATCATATCTTGATAATAATCCAAGCAAGCCGAAATTCCATGAGCGAGTCTTATTTCAGGATTGATGCGAAGTCCCCAGGCTTTAAGTTGTTCTAAAATAGCGAAGTGTTCTTCTGGTAAAGAGATACCAGTTACACTGCCTAGAGCGTAGCAAAAGATTTGCAAGGGGCGCTTGGCTGTGATTTGTGGATCGAGCTGGCGAAGACTTCCAGCTGCAGCGTTTCTAGGGTTAACAAAGATTTTCTCTCCAGATTTTTCGGCAGTTTTGTTGTATTTTATGAACCCTTCAGTGGGGAAGTAAATTTCGCCGCGTACTTCCAAAAAAGTTGGGAAATTATTTCCACTTAAGTGCAGTGGAACGCTAGCAATAGTGCGAACGTTTTGCGTTATATCTTCGCCAACAACGCCATCGCCGCGTGTGGCAGCTTGGGTTAGAACGCCATTTTCATAAATTAAACTTACCGCGATGCCGTCGATTTTAGGTTCGCAAACGTAAGTAATTTTTTCTTTTTCATCTAAGTTTAGACGCTCATGGTTGCGGCGATCGAAAGCTAAAACATCTTCTGAACTAAAAGCATTGTCCAAAGAAAGCATCGGAATTTGATGTTTTATAGTGGCGAAAGCTTTAAGGGGAGTGCCGCTTACGCGCTGAGTCGGCGAATCTGGAGTTATAAGTTCAGGGTGTTTAGCTTCTAAAGCTTTTAGTTCCTGAAAGATGCGATCGTATTCAGCGTCGGGAACCAATGGTTCATCAAGGACGTAATAGTGATAGTCGTATTTACGAATTGTTTCGAGAAGTTTTTGGAGTTGATAGTTGGTTTCTTGCGTGTTGTTCATGATGGGGAAAATTATAAATTATGAATTATGAATGATGAATTGTTTGGGAATTTTTTTGTCTTTGTTCGTGTTGTACATAATTATCAAAAATATGTCTATAAGAATTTCTTAAAAATCAAAGAGTTATAATTTAAAGTTAAGGTCCGCTGATTTTTGTGTTCGGATCCCTTCCCCCTCCCTTAATTCATTATAAACCCGCTGACCTTACCCGGCAATACAGTGTTTTTTATGAATGACAAGTTTACCTTTCAACCGCCATCAGAAAACTCGCAAACAGTTACTGCTCAAACTCTATCTTGAGAAAAGAACTTAACCCATTGCGCTCTATGCAAACCTCCATTAAACTAGCGCTTGTAAAAAAACATGTCTATGGGTTTTCTTTATAAATCAATAAGTTGTATTCTGAAGTGCGTTTTTCGGGGGAAGTATGTACAAAAATAATATGAATATTGCGGATTTCGATGCGGCTTTATGGTCGGCAATGCAACAAGAGGCCAAGCGCCAAGAAGAGCATATTGAGCTTATAGCTTCGGAAAACTATGTAAGTCCCAGAGTTTTAGAGGCACAAGGTTCTGTTTTAACCAATAAATATGCCGAAGGCTATCCGGGTAAGCGTTACTATGGTGGCTGTGAATATGTGGATATAGCGGAAAACTTAGCCATAGAGCGAGTTAAAAAGCTTTTTGGCGCAGCTTATGCTAACGTGCAGCCACATTCTGGTTCGCAAGCCAATGCGGCTGTGTATATGGCGCTTCTTAATCATGGTGATACGGTGCTTGGCATGAGTTTGGCTGACGGTGGTCATTTAACACATGGATCCAAAGTTAATTTCTCGGGCAAGATTTATAATTCAGTTCTATATGGATTGAAGCTTGAGACAGGTGAGATCGACTACGATCAAGTTTTAAAGCTAGCTCGCGAACATAAGCCCAAAATGATTATAGCGGGTTTTTCGGCTTATTCTCGCATAGTAGATTGGCAGCGCTTTCGCGCCATTGCTGATGAGGTTGGCGCCTACTTAGTGGCGGATATGGCCCATGTGGCAGGTCTTGTAGCCGTTGGACTTTATCCGTCGCCGGTGCAAATTGCCGATGTTACTACCTCGACAACGCACAAAACTTTGCGTGGTCCGCGTGGTGGTTTGATTTTGGCTAAAGCTAATCCCGATATAGAAAAAAAGCTAAATTCTGCCGTTTTTCCTGGTATGCAGGGTGGGCCATTAATGCATGTTATTGCGGCCAAAGCTGTGGCTTTTGAAGAAGCCTTACAGCCGGAATTTAAAGATTATCAAAAGCAAATTTTATTGAATGCGAAAGCTATGGCAGAAGTTTTGTTAAAGCGCGGTATAGACTTAGTTTCAGGAGGCACGGATAATCATCTTTTTCTCGTGAATTTAGTGAAAAAAGATATCACAGGCAAAGATGCTGCCGATGCGCTGGGCAACGCCTACATTACCGTCAACAAAAATTCTGTTCCCAATGATCCAAGATCGCCCTTTGTGACAAGTGGTATGAGACTCGGCACGCCTGCGATTACGACTCGTGGTATGAAAGAAGTCGAATCTGTTCTATTGGCTAATTGGATTTGCGATATTTTGGATGATGTAAAAAATGTGAGTGTGCAAGAGCGTGTTCGTAAGCAAGTTTTGGATTTATGCAAAAAATTCCCAGTGTATGGATAAATAAAATGATGAATCCAAAGTTACGACATAAAGCGCGAGAATTAGCACTACAAGCTGTTTATCAGTGGCAATTTAATGCAGATACAGAAAGTGGCTTAATCGCACAGTTTTCAGATTTTGCTAAAAGCACTAAATACGACGAAGCTTTTTTTATGGAGCTTTTGCAAGGAATCCTGAAGAATTGTAAGGAATTAGACGCTAAAATGACGCCATTTCTAGATCGACCACTTGCCGATCTAAATCCAATCGAATTAGCGGTTTTACGTTTAGCTCTTTACGAATTGATGTATAATCTAGAAACGCCTTACAAAGTTGTAATAAACGAGGCTTTGGAATTAGCCAAAACTTTTGGTTCGCAAGACGGCTTTAAATATGTGAATGGCGTGTTAGATAAAGCCGCCAAAGAAATCAGAACAAACGAGTAGGGGCGCATCTTGTGTGCGCCCAATAAAAATTATGAAGGATCGAAAAAATAAAATTAATTTACCGAATTTGCTGACGTTAATCCGCATTTTCTTGCTACCGGCGTTTGTGCTTTGCTTTTATTTGCCATGGCGTTTTACGCATTTTTTGGCCGCTTTTATATTTTTTATTGTTGCTATTACCGACTGGTTTGATGGATATTTGGCTCGTAGCCTAAAACAAATTACTAAATTCGGCGCTTTTTTAGATCCGGTAGCTGATAAATTGGTTGTTGCTGTGGCACTAGTACTTTTGGTGGGGCAATTTGGTTCAGTTTGGATAACATTACCAGCAGCAGTGATTGTTGGTAGAGAAATTGTGGTTTCAGCATTGCGCGAATGGATGGCGGAAATTGGCAAAAGGACGAGTGTTGCAGTGGGATTTGTGGCAAAAATCAAAACTTTTATGCAAATGCTCGCGCTAGTGTGCCTGCTTATGTACCAGCCGGCGGGATCGAGATATTGGTTTGCTGCTGGCGTTATTTTGCTTTATGCGGCAGTTTTTTTGACACTTTGGTCGATGTATATGTATTTAAAAACTGCATGGCCAGACTTGACAATGGCAAAAGAAAAGGAATAATAAGGGTCCCTAAGACGAAGGGTATATAACGCGGGAATAGCTCAGTTGGTAGAGCACAACCTTGCCAAGGTTGGGGTCGCGAGTTCGAGTCTCGTTTCCCGCTCCATTTTAAAATAAAAATAAAAACGATTAGGCGGCTTAGGGTCGCCTAATTTGTTTTGGCTGGATAGCAGAGTGGTTATGCAGCGGCCTGCAAAGCCGTAGACGTCGGTTCGATTCCGTCTCCAGCCTCCATTGAAACGCCCGGGTGGCGAAACAGGTAGACGCAAGGGACTTAAAATCCCTCGATCCGTAAGGGTCGTGCCGGTTCGATTCCGGCCCCGGGCACCATTTTTTCTTTCTTTTTTCTTCAGGATAAAACCATGCGTAAACAATTCTACGATAATCTAGCCACATCCTTGCAAGGTCTACAGGAAAACGGTTTGTATAAAAACGAACGAGTTATAGAATCTCCGCAGGGTGCAGAGATCAAAGTTAAAGCCGGTGCTGAGGTTATTAATCTTTGCGCCAACAATTATCTAGGCTTAGCTAATCATCCAGCTTTAATTGCCACTGCTCAAGAAGCTTTAAATACCTATGGTTTTGGTTTGTCTTCTGTAAGATTTATTTGTGGCACTCAAACTATTCATAAAGAATTAGAAAAGCGCTTAAGTCAATTCTTAGGTATGGAAGATACTATTCTCTATTCATCTTGTTTTGATGCCAATGGAGGCTTGTTTGAGGCTTTGTTAGAAGAGCCAGATGCTATTATTAGTGATTCTCTTAATCATGCTAGCATTATCGACGGTATTCGTCTTTGTAAAGCACAGCGATATCGTTATAACAATAATGATATGGCAGATTTGGAATTGAAATTAAAAGAAGCGCAAAGCTGTCGATTTAAATTAATTATGACTGATGGCGTATTTTCTATGGATGGAACCATTGCTAATTTGTCGGCTATCTGTGATTTGGCAGATAAATATGAAGCTTTGGTCGCAGTTGACGATTCCCACGCAGTTGGTTTTATCGGGGAGAAGGGTCGCGGAACGCATGAGTATCGCGGTGTTATGGGCCGTATTGATATTATTACAGGAACTTTAGGAAAAGCTATGGGCGGTGCTTCTGGTGGTTACACTAGTGCTCGTAAAGAAGTTATCGATTGGTTACGTCAAAGGTCACGTCCATATTTGTTTTCTAACACATTAGCGCCAATGATTGCTGCAGCTTCTATAAAAGTTTTGGATTTATTAGAAAGTGGTGATGAATTGCGTCGCAAAGTCCATTCTAATGCCAAATATTTTCGCACTGGTTTGCAAAAATTAGGTTTTACTATTCCTCCGGGCGAACACCCAATTATTCCTGTCATGCTAGGCGATGCCAAGCTGGCTAAGCTTATGGCTGATAAGCTTTTATCTGAAGGAATTTATGTGATTGGATTTTCTTTTCCAGTTGTTCCGCAAGGCAAAGCTCGTATTCGCACGCAAGTTTCTGCCGCTCATGAAACAGAACATCTCGACAAAGCTTTGGCAGCTTTCGCTAAGGTTGGTCGAGAGTTACAAGTGATTGCTTGATGGCAACTGACGACACTAATCTGCTCCTAGCTGCAAAAACTTTGTTGCATCCTAATGATTTAGATTTAACAGAAGTAGAAAAACTGCTACAAACCTTATCGCATAAAGATCTCGATGATGCGGATTTGTATTTTCAATATTTGCAAACTGAATCTTGGGGTTTAGAAGATGGAATTGTTAAAGATAATTTGTTTTCTATAAGGCAAGGTGTTGGTATTCGAGCAATAAAAGGCGCAGAGACTGGGTTTGCTTATAGTGATGAAATTAGTAATGAAGACTTGAAAAAGACTATTCAAGTTGCACGCAGCGTTCTAGTTAGTGGGGAGAGTTTTTCTTGTGCTGTGTCAAGCGATAAAAATAAAACAACTATCCCTCAACTGTATCCACCACTTAATCCGCTAAATACACTGAATACACCCGCCAAAGTTAAATTGCTAAAAGATGTTTATGCGGAAATTTTACGTGCTGATTCACGTGTGCTGCATGCGGCAGTGAGTATAACTGCGCAATATGCAGTTATATTGGTGGCAGCTATGAATCAGCCGCTGCGTGCAGATATTCGTCCAAGCCTGCGTTTTAATGTAAGCGTTATTTTGCAAGATAAAGATAAACGTGAAAGCGGTAGTAGTAGTTGTGGTGGTCGTGTTGGTTATGATTTTTTACTAAAAGATGAAACAGCATTAAAGTATGCCAGGGAAGCCGTGCGTGTTGCGGATATAGCGCTTCGTGCAAAACCAGCTCCTGCAGGAAATATGCCTGTCATATTAGGATCGGGTTGGCCGGGAATTTTATTACATGAAGCAGTTGGACATGGTTTAGAAGGCGATTTTAATCGCAAAGGTAGTTCGGTTTTTTCTGGAAGAATAGGGGAACGTGTTGCAAGTTCAGTTTGTACAGTAGTGGATCAAGGTAATATTCCAGGCGGACTTAGGGGGTCTCTTAACATGGATGATGAAGGAACGCCGACACAAAAAACAGTTTTAATAGAAAATGGAATTTTACGTGGTTACATGCAAGATAAAATGAATGCTCGCCTTATGAAGACTGTTTCTACTGGAAATGGTCGACGCGAATCTTATGCTTCGCTTCCTCTGCCACGCATGACAGCTACTTATCTTTTACCAGGTGAATCTACGCCAGAAGAAATTATTGCATCGGTGGATCACGGTATTTATGCAGTAAATTTTAGCGGTGGACAAGTTGATATTACTTCGGGAAATTTTGTTTTTTCTACTAATGAAGCTTACCTCATCGAAAAAGGAGAAATAACCTGTCCGTTGAAAAACGTAGCTTTGATCGGTAATGGTCCGGAAGTTTTGACGAAAGTTTCTATGGTAGGCAACGATTTAGTTTTTGATCCTGGCGTAGGGACTTGTGGCAAAGAAGGACAGGGCGTTCCTGTAAATGTAGGACAACCTACTTTGAAAGTAGATATTTTGACGGTTGGTGGCACGTCTACATAAAAAAATAAAAAATTTCTTTTGATCACGCTTGACGCCAGGTTTAGCTATTGGTATGTTATACGGGCAACTGATTCCCCGGGCGCGCAGCGTTCGTAGGATTTTTTTATAAACAATCGTTTAATGGATAAATTGAGGTCTAAACAATGAACAAAACAGAACTTATCGAAATTGTAGCTAAAAATGCAGATCTTCCAAAAGCTGGAGCTGCTCGTTGCGTTGATGCGGTAATTGCCGCCATAACCAAAGCGCTTTCCAAGAAAGATCCTGTCGTTTTAGTCGGTTTTGGTACTTTCAGCGTTGGTAAACGCAAAGCTCGTATGGGCCGCGATCCACGTACTGGTAAGACCATCAGCATCCGTGCTAAAATGGTACCGAAGTTTAAAGCTGGCAAACAGCTAAAAGATGCGGTTGACAAGTAAGATTGCAATCGAATCGATTTTTATTAAAATCAAACCTCGGTAGCAATACCGAGGTTTTTTTTGCAGATTTAAGTTTGTAAGTTTGAGGGTGCTTAGCTCAGTTGGTAGAGTATCGCCTTTACACGGCGAGGGTCGTGGGTTCAAGCCCCTCAGCACCCACCAAAATAGAAATGGAGCGGTAGTTCAGCTGGTTAGAACGCCTGCCTGTCACGTAGGAGGTCGCGGGTTCGATCCCCGTCCGCTCCGCCATTTTCTTCAGAGGATTATCCTATGTTGCAAAGTATGCGAGAACGCACTCAGGGCATTATTGCTGGTGTAATCGTAGCCTTAATTTGTATAACTTTTGCATTGTGGGGAATTCAAAACTATCTTAGAGGAAATTCTGCTGAAGATGGTGTTGCTAAAGTGGACGGCACAAAAATCACAGAGCAAGAATTTAAGGCGGCTTATGAAAGAGCTCGTCAAGCCATGGTCGCTAAACAAGGTAGCAAGTTTTATCTCGATCAAGAAGCTCAAAAATCTTTAAAGCAGCAGGTTTTACAAGATTTAATTCGCAATACTGTCCTATCTAGTGATTTTGAAGATTTAGGTCTTTATGTTGGTAATCAGCAAGTCAGTGCTATTGTTACACACATGCCTTATTTTCAAGTAGATGGGCAGTTTTCCTACGAAAAATTTCAAAATATCCTTACTAACATGTCTTACTCCGAAGAAGCTTTTTTCGACCAAACGCGTAAGACGATGATTTCTGCCCAGCTCAATGCTGCTGTCTCAGATAGCGCTTTTGTTTTACCGAGCGAGGTTGAAGAAGCTTTAGCATTTGATCGTGAGAAACGCGATGTTAGTTATTTTGTTCTTCTGCAAAATAAATTTTTACCACAGATTAAAATTACTGATGCAGCAATACAAGAGTATTATAAAAAACATCAAGAAGAATTTATGACGGAAGAAAGCGTTAGTATTGAATATCTTGAACTGCTCGGAAGCGAGTTAGCCAAAACAGTGAAGAAGCCAAGTTTAAGTGACCTTAATAAATTTTATGAAAAAAACATCGATATTTATACGCAGCCCAAACGTTGGCAAGTGGCGCGAATTTTAATAAAACTTCCAGAAGGTTCTAAAGAAAGCGACATTGCAAATGCTAAGTCTAAACTGGATGGCGTAGCAAAAGATGCGCGTTCTGGTGGTGATTTTGCTACATTGATGCCAAGTAATTATAGCATTACAAAGTTAGCACACAACCAAATGGCATCTGACCTTGCCCCAGAAGTGGAAAAACTGCAAACCGGACAAGTTTCAGAAGCATTTCGTACGCAAGAAGGCTACAACGTTGTGAAAATTTTAGCAGTTGATGCTGCTCAAACAGAGCCTTTGAGCAAAGTTCAAGCCAAAGTTGAAAAAGCCTATATGCAAGGCAAAATTTTAGAGCTTTTTACTGCAGCTAATGACAAATTAACTGATTTGACCTACACAAACTCTGATTCTTTGCTCCCCGCATCCAAAGAGCTAAATTTGCCCATTCGTCAGACAGAATCTTTTACCCGCACAGGCGGAAAATCTGGTCTTGCTGCGAACCCCAAGATTTTCAAAATTGCTTTTGGCGATGCTGTTCTGAAGCAGGGTTACAACAGCAACCCAATAGAAATTGCATCGGGCGATGTAGTGGTTTTACGTCTTAAAGAACACATTCCTGCTAAAGTAAGGTCTATGGCTGAAGTGCGAAGCGTTATAGAACAAAAATTACGTTCAGAAGAAGCTCAAAAAATGGCAGAAGATACTGCGAAAAATATTTTGGCAGCGCTAAATAGCGGTTCTAAACCAGTGGAAGTAGCTAAGAAATATAATTTAACTTTGCAAAGCGCAGCTGGGGTAACTAGACAAGACAAGAGATTGTCTAGCGAAATGCTAAAAGCCGCGTTTAAATTAACTATGGTAGGGAATATGCATGCTTATTCCCTACCGCTATCTAATGGCGACTTGGCTGTTTTAATTTTGGATAAAGTTTATCTTGGCGATACGAAAACTGTGCCATCTGCAGAACGCTCCTCTTTTGCCGAAGGGTTAAAGAGCAAAATAGGGCAATACGAATATTCCACTTTGATAAATGGCTGGATGCAGAAGGCGAAAATCAAGATTTTTTCAACCGATCAAACCCATAATGACGAGTAGGGAGTAGGAATGCCTATTCCCTACATTATTTTCTTTTCTTTGATTGCCTTTACGAACTCGTCTACCGAATACATTGCATGCCAGTATTGCAAATAATCTTCTTGGGGTATCATTAATAATTTCACATTTTTTTTGGCTACAACAGTGGCATTGCGGATGTCGCCGCGAATAGCCCCAGTGCTTCCTAATGGCGTCCAGGGAGCGACTTTGAATGGACTATAGCTACCAGTAGGGTAGCCCTCTAAGCCGTAAGAAAATGGGAAATAGACGAATGCAGGTGATGTTTTAGCGTCAAACACAGAAGCGTTGGCTTTAATTTGAATTATTTTGCTGTGGGTAAAAGCTTTTTCTATGTCAATCTGTGTGATTTTATGGCCGTTTGCTGCAATTTTTTTCAGAAAAGAGCGTTTTTCTTTCGTATTCCAAGTAACGGAATCAGCATTCATATACGCAGAATATTCTGTAGGTGAGGCTAATTTCAAAGATGGTACTTGAACTATGAATTTAGCGAGTTCAGGTTTGGCTTTTACTATGTTTTCAACCAAACGCTTAGTGAATTTAGGTCTATCTTCGGTTGTTTCTAGAAGCAGCGAGGGGCGTTTATGTGCTTTAAATTTTTCTTTGTCATTAGTAAGTCCAATACGGCTAAATGTGTCGGATATGTCATTGTCCAGTTGAATGATTAATTTTTGTAGAGACAAAAGGCCACGTTCAGTGGCTTCTTCTGAATGAAAATAGCCGCGATGGAAGGAAAAGCGCAAATCGCCTTCTTTGGTGAAATACATATTAGCAACATTAGATTCGCCGCTATTTACTGACTTTTCTGATTCCAGAAAATACATGCGACCATCTTTGCTTGTTAAAGAGTAAACAGCGCTTGCTGTAAATTGATTAATAAAAATTTGAAATTGTGCTGACGTTTTCAGTTCTGTACCGCGTTGGCGCAACCCGTCAGCGCAACGCACAATTCTTATTGTGTCTACAATATCGAAAATTAACTCTTGAATTTTGTTGTCGTTGCTTTTTAACCAACTAAAGGATGCTTCAGGGAAATTTTTATAGAATAGACCAAGACGTTTTAAAATTTTATTATTTGATTTGTCAGTTTTGGGTGTGTTTTTTGGATTTTTTTTATCTTCATATTGATGTTCTAAAGTGTTCGATATGAAAAATTGTACTTTAGCTTGTAAAGCGGAGGCGCTGTTTAAAACACTAACAGGGACTAGCTGTTTACGATGGCAACAGGCGAGGGCGAGAAGTTCTCTAAAGACAACTTTAGGTTTTTCTACCAAGTGTTTTTCGCTATGTAAATTAGATAGAAGCCAAGGGATATTTCCTATATTTTCTTCCCAAAGAAGCTTAAAAATAGGCTCAAAATTGGGCATGAAAACTTCTTGTGCTACAAATTCTCCATGCATAGCTCGTCCAAAGGCTGAAACATTCGACATGCCTATGTCGTGAATAAAACCTAAAATAATGCCATATTGCTCCATGAATTTCAGTCGGGTTGGACTACGTTTTGGTATGTGAATTCCCTGTACGCATCGCAAAATTGTGGGTACTTGTGCAGCTACGTTTTTTACATGGTTTAAGCCGTGATCGCTAAAGAGGGCGATGTCGTCAGTAGGATTTTCTAAAAATGTTTTACTGTGAATGATGTGTTCAAAATCAACAGCTGTGGGTATTTTGTTATAATATTTTTGGCCAATTAGCTGGCAAATGTGTTCTGGAATTACAGCTCGGATGATTTCATCGTTGTTCAATTGTTTTGGCATATAGTCCTTCCTTATGATTGGTTTTTTTATTTTGAGTATCTTACCAAAAAATGAGGTGTTAGAATAAGTTTATATATTAATTTTCATTAGGAGAAAACTATGGAACTTTTTGAAGCTATGTTTACACGCCGCAGCGTGCGTAAGTTTTTACCTACGCCAGTTCCGGCGGAGATTATTGAAAAGATTTTGCGGGCGGCTATGAGCGCGCCGTCGGCAAGCGATGGTCGGCCTTGGCATTTTGTTGTTATCGATGATCGCGCTAAGTTAGATTCAGTGCCAGAATTTCACCCTTATGCACAGATGTTTTTAGGGGCGCCCATGGCGATAGTTCCCTGTGCCGATATTTCTTCGACTGCTAAAAATCCGGCTTTTTGGCAGCAAGACATGGCAGCAGCGACACAAAATATTTTACTTGCTGTGCGAGCTTTGGGTCTTGGTGCTGTTTGGGTTAGCGCTTTTCCGCGTGAAGATAGGGTGGCAGGCCTTCGCAAAATGCTGAATTTGCCAGACCACATTTTTCCATTAAATATTATTCCACTTGGCTATACGGATGTGGAGCAGGTTGCAGCAGATCGTTTTGACAAAACGCGGATTCATCATAATGGATGGTAAAAATATGTCGATTTTTCTCCTAAATGCTACACAATACCTCACGGGAAATGTATTATATAATTAAATAATTGTATAATGTAGATAAATAGTGTAATATTGTGTAATATTGACTATTATTGCGAGGAAATTATGAAATGGGAGTCTCTGGGGTTTAAAGAAAACCCTTTTTCAACTGATCCAATCTCTCAAGTAACTTTACCAATATATGTTGGGCATAAAGCTGATATTAAAACATGCGATGCTGTGTTGGGTGAAAAAAATGTGCTAGTTGTTATTGAAGGAGCAAGAGGTATAGGAACTACTTCTTTTGCAAATTATTTACGGTTTTCTGCACAAGCAAAAGAATTATATTTTACGCCTAAAAATGAAATTCGTGTTGAACCAAATTGGAATTTAGAAACTTTACTCGCTGTCATACTTTCTAACATCGTGCGCGAAATAGAATTATCTTTACCATCTAAAATAGTTAAGGATAAACGTTTTCAAGAAACCAAAGCTTTATCGTTACGGATTGCTGAAGCTTACCGTTCTTTTGGTATCTCTGCTTTCGGTTTTGGCGTTAACTATGGTAAATCTAGCGGTATTGTTTCGCAGCCAACGATAGTTCCATCATCTGTGTTGGGACATCATTTAGAAGATTTATCCGCACTTATTCAGTCCGCCGGGTACAAATACGGAACAATAATACAGTTAAATAATCTTGATGTTGGAACTATTCATAACGAAGACCATCTAAAATATCTTTTCAATGCAATGCGAGATTACTTTCAAACGAACGGTATCAGTTGGTTATTAGTGGGGGATGTAGGTTTAAGACCATTCATTGCCCAACAAGTCGATCGATTAGACGACATAATCGGCCATGAAATAGAAATCAACGCGTTACAAAAAACAGAGTTTATGGAATTGGTGCACAAAAGGATAAACTACTATCGCGTTAATCCTAAGGCTCAGTTTCCAATTGATGAGGTGGTTTTTTCATATCTTTACGATATTACCAAAGGACGATTGCGTTACATATTTGGACTATTACGACGGTTGTTCAATGCGTTATCAGTTGGCGATTTAACTGATCGCATTACTTTAGATATTGCAAAACCGATGATAGTTCAATTAGCGCAAGATAGAGTCAAACGCAATAAGCTATCGCATGGCGAGGAGCAAGTTTTACGTGCAGTGGTAGAGTTGGGCGAAGTGTCGGTCACTAAATTGGCAAAAAAAGTTAATAAAGCTACCAATTATGTTTCTAATGTTTTGGCTATACTGGCACAATATACTCTTGTTACAGCAAGACAGGAAGGAAGGACGCGGTATTATGCTCCGGAACTAGACGCGACTATTGCGTATGGGACGTTTTAATATATAAGCTAAAAGTCACGATATGATCTGCCCATACTTTCAATTGCTTTCTAACTCTATCCTGGATTATGATTATTGTTGTTGTAACTTTATATTTTAGGAGAATTTTTATGCGCAAAAAAATTATTTGGACTGTTATTGTTGTTGTTTTATTGGCTCTAGCGGCAGCGGCTTTTTATGTCAAAACCAATTTAAAAGGTTGGTTGATTAATCCGACCAATGGTTCGACGCAGATGGTTTTGGTTACAGCTAAAGATTGGAATGCAACTAGTGGCAATCTACAACGTTTTGAAAGAGCGTCGCTTAAATATCCTTGGCGCAAAGTTGGCGACGCTATTCCAGTTAATTTAGGCGCTAATGGCATGGGTTGGGGCATTGGTCTACATGGATCTGCTTTAACCGAAGGGCCTCAGGTTGTGGAAGGAGCCAAGAAAACGCCAGTCGGGGTTTTTGCTATTAATTTAGCTTTTGGCAAAGATAATGCCAAAGATGCAGAAGTTAAATTGCCTTATGTGCAAATAGCTAATACAACTTTTTGTCCAGATGATCCAAAATCTAAGTTTTATAATCGCCTAGTCGATACTAAATCTGTGCAAAAAGATTGGTCTAGCGCAGAAGATATGTATAAGCTTATGCAAGATGGTTTCTACACAGCTGGTTTTGTGATTAATAATAACTATGAACATCCTACACCAGGATCTGGTTCTTGTTTTTTTGTACATGCTGGGGCCGCTAACGCTCCGACGCTAGGTTGCACCTCCTTGGATGTGAATTTAGTGAAAGAAATTAGTGTTTGGCTAGAACCATCTCATAAGCCAGTTTTGGTACAATTACCAGAAACTATTTACAAAGAATTTAAAGATCGTTGGGAGTTACCGCAAATTTAATATGTTAGATAATAAATTAATTTTTAAAAATGTAGTTTTTGATTTAGGCGGAGTACTAATTGATTGGAACCCGCGGTATCTCTATCGACAATTGATTCCCGATGAAGCTAAAATGGAAGATTTTTTAGGGCGTGTCATCAATGAAGAATGGAGTAAAAAAGAAGATATTGGTCAGCCTTTGAATGAGACGATACGAGAGTTTTCCAAAGAATATCCTCACGAAGAGCATTTAATCGAGGCTTATCAAAAACGTTGGCCAGAAACGCTAGGTAGTGAAATCTTTGAGACGGTAGCGATTTTAAAAGAGCTTAAGCAAAATAAAATTAATCTTTACGCTCTTACCAATTGGTCTTGCGAGACCTTTCATCATGCCAAAAGTAGATTTGCTTTTTTAGAGGATTTTTTAGATATTGTCGTTTCGGGGGAGGAGAAAGTCATAAAACCTGATCCGGAAATTTATAAAATTCTTTTAAATCGTAATGGATTGAAGGCTGGGGAAACGGTATTTATCGATGATAGATTAGTCAATGTCAAAGGTGCGGAGGACATTGGTATGCATGGTTTACATTTTACTTCTCCGGAAAATCTTAGTTTGGAATTGAAGAAACTGAATTTGATTTAGAGCAAAGAGTAAAACTTCTTGTTACTCTACATCTAAATTAATTGATCTATTGCATGACAATTTGCCTATTTAAGTGAGAGGTTAGATTGCAGCAAAGAATTGATTATTTCTCTGGAATATATGCTAGCTACTTCAAGAAATTTTGGGAAATCTATATCAGCTGAGTGATCTGCTTTGTCGGAGATAATACGCACAACTGAAAAAGGCAAGCCCCATTCGTAACAAACTTGTGCAACAGCTGCCCCTTCCATTTCCACGCACTTGGCGTCTGTAAAGTCAGTGCGAATTTTATGCGTTATTGCCGCCTCTTTCACAAATTGATCGCCGCTAGCAATGGTTCCAAAATGTAGTTTTGGTTCTGTGATCCCCAAAGAAGATAGCATCTTAGGTTCAATGTTTTGGTGAAAAGAATTCTGTAGAAAATGCTGAATAGCTGTGCGCAATTGCTGATTTAAAATCTGAGAGGCATCTACAGAAGATATGCCGAGTAAAGGAATTTCGTATTGTGGGAAAATGGGACTAGCATCTAAATCGTGTTGAACTAAAGTATTGGACACAACGATGTCTCCAATGTTTAGGTCAAGAGCAACTGCTCCAGCAAGTCCAGTAAAAAGAATGGCATCTACAGCAAATTCTTGGATTAAAAGAGTGGTAGTGATGGCTGCGGCTACTTTGCCTACTTTAGCTAACACCAAAACTGTTTCGATATTGTTAATTGATCCTATGTAAAAGATGCGTCCTGCTAGCTCTTTTATACTTTTGACTACCATGATCTCTTGAAGCAGGGCGATTTCTTCATTCATGGCTCCAAGTATGCCAATTCTCATATAACACTCTCTCGAAATTCCGCCACGCTATGGTCGCCAGAGAGAATGAACTCCATACTCGCTTTGACTCTCGGTATGGCTTTGCTGATGAAGAGATGTGCAATGATTTTTTTGCGATCTAGTTTTAAAGCGTCGATGCACAGAAGATAGCTCATTATAACGTCGTTGCCCATTTCGACTAGGCGGCGCTCGTGATATTCCTGATAAGCTTTGTCATTTCTTTCTTTGAGATAATTAAGAGCTTTTTCTAAGTAGCTACGCAGTTCCTTGGCCTTTGTGTGGATATCACTGACGCTAGAGAAATCATTTTGCTTTTCGTAATCATCTAAACGTTCAAAAAGCACACCAGAAACAACCCCGCCTATGGCAGCTACGACTTGTAATTGTGTAGTGCCTTCGTAAATATTTGTGACACGAACATCTCTAACATGGCGCTCAATGTTAAAATCGCGCATAAAACCATTGCCACCGTGAATTTGCAGGGCATCGTAGCAAACTTGATTGCCCATTTCTGTGGTATAAGCTTTCAAAGCTGGCGTAAAGAGGGCAGCATATTTAGTGTAACGCTTTTGTTCTTCTTGTAGCTCGGCCTTACGTTCTGGATGATGTTCTATTGTCTCCTCTAAGCCTTCTTTGATGTCAACTAAGCGAGCAGCTTCGTAAAGAAAAGAGCGTCCAGCTTCAAGAGAAACTTTCATGTCAGTTAGCATTTCATAAATAGCTGGAATTTCACGGATAGGTTTGCCAAATTGAATGCGGGTTTTGGCGTAAGAATCAGCTTCGCGATAGGCGGCTTCAGCAATGCCTAAAGCTTGTGCAGCCACTGCTAGTCTTGCGCCATTCATTAGTGCCATTGTGTATTTTATAAGTCCAAAGCGGCGTTGGCCTATTAGTTCACAAGGGGAATTATTAAATTGCATTTCGCAAGTTGGCGAGCCATGAATCCCTAATTTATCTTCAATACGGCGAATGCGCATGGTTTTATCACGTTCATAGATAAATAGCGAAAGTCCGCGACCACCACTTGAGCCTTCTTCGGAGCGAGCCAAAACTAGCGATATTTCAGCACAGCCATTGGTGATGAAGCGTTTGACGCCATTTAAATACCACTTACCGTCTTTTTCGGTGGCCATCAGCGTTACAGCTTGTAAATCTGAGCCAGCATCCGGTTCTGTCAAAGCCATAGCACCTAACACTTCGCCGCGTGAAAAGCGTGGTAAAAAGCGTTCTTTTTGATCTTCTGAACCGAAGCGGTAAATAGTGTCAGATATTTCTTGTAGGCCGAAGATGTTCATTAGTCCAGCATCGGCTCTGGAAACCATTTCAATCGCCATAGCATAGATTGTTTTAGGTAGATTAAGACCCATATATTTGCGTGGCAGTGTAAAGCCCATTAAATCAGCTTTGCGCAAGCGGTCTATGGCTTCACTAGTGCCTTTGGCATAGATCACTTCGCCATCTTTAAATTCAGCGCCTTGTTCGTCTACGTCCGGAGCTCTGGGGGCAATAAATTCTCCCGCAATTTCGCCAGTAATTTCTAATACTTTCTCATAGTTATCTATGGCGTCTTTATAGTCCACAGGCGCTTCGGGAAAAGAAGCTTTTTGCGCGAAATTGTCCTCTCGCATTTGGACGATTTTCGTCAAATCCATGTTTTTTAAATGGAATGCAATGTCTTTATTGTCTTCGTAAAAATTTGACACAATTTAATCCTCATGTAGAGACAAGATTGAAACCAGTCTCTAATCTAGCATATCTTGTGAGTAAGTGACAAGTAGAGGCAGACCGGGATATTTGCCCAAAAACATGTCTATAATAATTCTTTATAAATCAATGAGTTGAAAAATAAAGTTGGGTTCTTGAATTTCCTATGTATGCATTGGTACATAATTAGCGTTTATCGATTTGTTTTGTGCTTTTGGCACCACGTGATGAAATAGTGAGCTATTTCCAAAGATTGGCGCACTACTAGATCCGATAGGCATAGATGGATTTAGTTGACGACTAGCTAACGCTTTATGCGGGATGGGTTTGCTATAGGGCGAAGAGTGCGGTAGTAGAGGTTTTTTTTCCTCTGCGCTTGCTAGATTGGTAATACTGGGGCCATTGTTTCTCTTTTCATGTGCAGCTGTATAACAATCGCAGAGACATTTTATAGCGCCACAGACGCAGCTTCCAACAATGATGGCTGTTAGAAAGAAGGCAAGTCCAAACACTAAATAAGTACCAAAACTCATTTCGAAAGATATTGCTACGCGTTGTGGTTCAGTCGTATTTCCAGTAACAATATCTTTAACGAAAAATAAAAAGGAAGTTGTATCGTCTAGATTATTGTTGGGAGTAGGAATATAGAGCGGATCATACTTGAGCTTAACATGTCCATTGACCACTTCTTGCTGAGTGAAAGCAGTAATGCCTTCGGTCTCATGCAATATAAATTTTATTTTGTTAGAAGCTAGAATATTCCAAACCAAATTTGATAAATAATACTCGTCTACACCGCACCCATAAGCAACGAAATAATTTTTCCCATTTACCTTATAACCACTCTCTGCGCGCATAGTTATATTTTTTACTTCTGCATGGAGGGTGGTGCAGTTGGTTGGCAAACGTGTGGAATCAGTACGTAATTTCTCTTGTTCTTCTAAAAAAGTATTTTGCAGTCGGTATTCTATATATTTTTCATCAATGGCATTCAGAAGATCAGTTTCGCCTTGAAATTTCTCAGTATCGAAGCTGGTTAGCCGTAAAAAAGCATTATTAATTTTTTGCCAGAAAGAAGGATGTTTTTCATTGGGAAGAGTGCTTGGAAAAGTTGCTTCTATCTCCACTAATTGGCCATTTAGAAATTTTTTTACAACGAAGCCATTTGATTCTAAAGTATCTAAAAGATCAGCTGCCTCGCGCATACGACACGTTTTGTCAATGTGATGCTCTTGTTGAAATTTAAGATACTCCTTAGCTTGATAGTGTTTTATCAATTTATTTGTCTGGAGTGGCTGATGAACAAACTCCGATAGAGCCAAACATCCAGTTGCGTTAGAAGTATTAGCAAGGGCTATGGAAGAATTTAAAGTTGTTAGGGCGGTGTTGAACATATATTTGTCTCTAAAAACATGTCTACAGTAATTCTTTGTAAATCAATATGTTGGGAAAATAAA
>JBAYJT010000001.1:0-70681 GCA_041664965.1 Gammaproteobacteria bacterium | reverse complement strand
TGTCTTGGGCCAAGGAGGAGTACACTTTTACCGCGATCTAGAGCGACTTGCATAACCGAGGTGATGTTTCGGATAAATTTTTGCATACACTGAATTTTAGCCTAATTTTCAGTGTAAAGCAAAAAAATTCGGATAAAACTGGTGAAAATTAGGTACTTTATTGCTAAAATGCTTGGTTTGCCATTAAAAATCGAGCTTTCTTGACAAAACGCCCACACTTTACCACAATGCGCAGGTCTAAAGGGCTATGTAGCTCAGCTGGTTAGAGCATAGCACTCATAATGCTGGGGTCAGTGGTTCGAGTCCACTCATAGCCACCAGTTTGTTATTTGTTTATTGCAGCTTTGGTCGCGAAGCTGTGTGTTTATAATTACGAAATGAAAAGAGGTTAAATATGTCAACAATTTTTACAATTATAGCGCAAAATCGTGCGGACGTGGGGAAAGGTGCGAGCCGCCGCTTACGTCGCAGCGATTTAGTGCCCGCTATTGTCTATGGGGCAGGTAAAGAGCCAGTGAATATTACAGTAGAGCAAATTAAATTTTTGCAAGCTCTCTCTAATGAGGCCTTTTATACGCGCATCTTGACGTTAAAAATTAATGATCAGGAAGAAAAAGTTGTATTGCGCGACTTGCAGCGTCATCCATATGAGCCGCGTATTTTGCATGCTGATTTTCAAAGGGTAAGCACGAGTGAAAAAATCACTATGCGTATTCCGTTGCACTTCAAGGGTGGAGATGTTTCTCCTGGTGTGAAGCTCAAAGGTGGCGTGGTTGCCCACTTGTTGTCTGATATAGATATTCGCTGTTTGCCGGCTGACTTGCCTGAATACGTCGATGTTGATTTATCTGCTATGGACATTGATCAAACATTACACTTATCGGATCTGAAATTGCCGAAAAATACAGAAATACCTGGGTTAGTTAAAGATAGTCCTAACGATAGGGCAGTAGCTAGCGTACATATTCCACGTGCCGTTGTTGAAGAAACCGTAGCTCCGGCGGCTGTTTCTGCTGAGGTTGAAACTGTGGCTGAAGCTAAAGCTAAAGAAGCTGCTGCGGAAGAGGCCAAAGCTGAAGGCGCAACAGGGGCTGCTCCTGCTAAAGAAAAAGGCAAAGAAAAAGATAAGGGAAAATAACATAGAGAGGACATTATTATGTCCAGTTCTCAGCTTAAATCTTTGCGCTTAGTGGTTGGTTTAGGCAACCCTGGCGCAGAATATCGGGAAACACGACATAACGTTGGCGCTTGGTTTGTGGACCAGTTAGCTAGCGTTTACCGTGTAGATCTGCGTCTTTCACCAAAACTCTTTAGTTTACTTGGTTCCCTTACCCTGCAAGAAAAGCAGAATAAATTACATCTCATGATCCCTTCTGATTATATGAACCTAAGTGGCAAAGCTGTGCAGGCAGTTGTTAATTTTTACAAAATTTCTTTAGATGAAATTTTGATTGCCCACGATGATTTAGATTTCTCGCCCGGAATTGTTAGATTAAAGTTTGGAGGTGGCCACGGCGGACATAATGGTTTGCGCGATATAATTAAAGCCTTGGGTAGCGGTGATTTTTATCGTTTGCGGCTAGGAATTGGGCACCCAAAAGATCGGGGTTTAGTTGCGGATTATGTTCTTTCTAAGCCATCTCGCAGTGATAAAGTATTAATTATAGACGCAATCGATCGGGCTGTTTCGGTTTTTCCAGATATGGTTAGTGGTAATTGGGATAAAGCTACTAGAAATTTACACCAGGAGGAATAGATTTCGTAGAGAACCGAACTTATTTTCTTAACTTATTGATTTATAAGGAAAACGTGTAGACATGTTTTTTTGGGAAATTATGAATTATAAATTATGAGTTATGAATTATTGAAGAACATATTTAGGATAAAAACCATTTCCAAAAATTCATCATTCATAATTCACAATTTATAATTAATATCATGGTATCGAACAATACTTTCCCTCCGATCATTTGCCTCATGGGCCCGACAGCATCTGGCAAGACGCGACTTGCACTTGAACTAAGTGAGCGCTTGCCACATCTTTTTGGTTCGGTAATAAGCGTTGATTCCAGCATGGTATATCGCGGTATGGATATTGGGACGGCAAAACCAAATTTGGAAGAAAGGGCGAAGCTGCCGCATCATCTCATAGATATCCGCGATCCTTCTGATTCATATTCAGCTGGCGATTTTCGTCGAGATGCGTTAAAGCACATAGAAAACATTAGTTCTGTCGGACAAATTCCGCTTTTGGTTGGTGGAACGATGCTTTATTTTCGTGCCTTGCAACGAGGAATTGCCGATCTTCCCAAAGCAGATCCACAGATTCGTGCGCGTTTAAGTCAAGAAATGGAAAACCTTGGTATTGCTACCTTGCATCAGCGCTTACTGGATATAGATGCTACAGCCGGAGCGCGTATTAACGTAAATGATGCGCAGCGTATTCAGCGTGCTCTAGAGCTTTATGAATTAACAGGTAAGTCACCCAGTGAACTTTTTTCTATTAACGCGTCAGAACCATTGCCTTATACAATAATAAACATTGCAATTTGTCCGCAAAATAGAACAGTCCTACATAAGCGTATTGCCGAGCGTTTTGCAAAAATGTTGCATGAAGGCTTTATTGCTGAAGTAGAAGAGCTGCAAAAGCGTTCAGATTTATCGTCTGATTTATCAGCGTTGCGCTCTGTGGGATACCGACAGGCTTGGAAATATCTCAAGGGCGAAATTTCTTATGACAACATGTGTGAAGAAGCTGTTGTAGCAACGCGGCAACTGGCCAAAAGACAGTTGACTTGGCTCAGAAGTTGGCCACATGTGGTTTGGTTTTATAGCGATGATAGAAACTTAAGTCAAACTGTTGCTGACTATATTTTAAAAGAGATGAAAAACTAAAGAGGTTTTATGTTACATGAAGATAAAAAGGCTTGGGATAAGGTTTTCAAAGAGCAAGGTCGTTTTTTTGAAGAACCACATGAATTTATGCCAGAAATTGTAAAGTTATTTAGTCAGTATAAGGTGAATAAAGTCCTGGATCTTGGTTGCGGTACTGGTAGACACACAGTCTATTTAGCAAAACATGGCTTGCATGTGTTTGCTCTTGATAATTCTGAAGAAGCGATAAAAGAAAGCAAAAATTGGCTAGCTAAAGAAAGTTTAAAGGCTGATTTTATTAAGCAAGAAATGACGGAACATTGGCCATATGCTGATAATTTTTTTGATGCTATTTTATCGGTAAATGTGATTCATCACGGAAGGATTAGTGAAATTCAAAAAGTTATTGCTGAGATAGAAAGAACCTTGCGTCCGGGAGGCGTTGTAGTTGTTTCGATGCCAAAAAAAAGAAATCAGGCAGAACGTTTTGAAAAAGTAGAAAAACGCACCTTTGTTCCATTAGACGGCTGTGAAAAAGGTTTACCCCACCATTACTTTACCAAGCTAGAGCTACATGCTTTTTTCTCGGCCTTTAAATATCGTTCGATCAAAATGGATAATACTGATCATTGTTTCTTATTTGGCATAAGGAAATAATAACAACTGCTTAATTTGACTAGATTTATTTAATACAGTACTATACTACTGCCGCACAAGGTTCTTCGGATGGAAAGTAGGTGTGCACAAGGGGCAGTTAGGAAACATTCTATTTGGCCAATTTTTATTTCCGGAGAAACCAAATGACCGATCATACAAAACATATTCCTTTCGTACCCGCAGAAACCTCTCTTGCTGAACTTACAATTCGTGCTCTAGTCATCGGATTGGTAATGGCAGTTGTTCTAGGAGCAGCCAATATTTATTTGGGCCTAAAAGCAGGCATGACCATTGCGGCAACTTTTCCAGCTGCTGTAGTTGGTATGGCGCTGTTGAAGATTATGAAAGGCTCTATATTAGAAGAAAACTTAAGTCGTACCATTGCTTCTAGTGGTTATTGTATAGCTTCCGGATCGATTTTTATTTTACCAGCTTTTTATATAGCTGGTATTTGGACCACGTTTGGTACTTGGTCGAACTATTTTATATCCGTAATTATTATGGCAGCTGGTGGTATTTTGGGAATTTTATTCGTTACCATGATACGTAAAATGATGGTAGAAGATAAGGACCTAGTTTTTCCGGAGTCTTTGGCAGCGTCAGAGATTCATAAGGCGGGCAGACGTGAAGGTGCGAATGCTAAATATTTATTTCATGCTATGGGCGTGGGAGCAATAATTCAAGCATTGGGTCAGTTGAGTCTTTTTGCATCTAGTTGGCAAAAGTTTGTTTCCTTTGCTAAGGCTTCAGTAAATTTGAAATCTGCAGGAACTGCTGTTACACAAGGAGGCATTGCTCTGAGCGCGCCAGCTATTAGTCCGGCTTTTATCGGCGTTGGATATATTATTGGTCCCAAATTAATATCGCTAATTTTTGGCGGTGGTTTACTTGCGTGGGGTTTATTTGTCCCTTTAATGCTGTATTTCTTGGCTCCAGAAATTATCAATCAATGGCAACATTTAAATGCTGCTGCGGTTGGACAAATTCCAGCAGAATCTGATTGGATTGCTTGGGCAACTATGATTTGGAAATTTATCGTTCGTCCTATCGCTATTGGTATGATGTTAACTAGTGCCGGCTTAACTTTGTTCAGAATGAGAAAGAGCCTGGCTATAGGTTTAAAGAGAGCTTTTGGTGACATTGGACATGGTACTGCTACGGATAAGCACATAGAAAGAACTGATCGCGATTTAAATTTTAAATGGGTGGTAATTGGAATTTTGGGCATGTCTATCTTTACTGGCTGTCTTTATTATTATTTTACTCAGAGTTTGCTCGCAACGCTTCTAGCAACGCTGGTTATGATTGTTATAGGGTTTGTGCTTACAGCTATTTCTGGCTACTTAATTGGTATCGTTGGTTCCAGCAACAATCCTGTAAGTGGGTTGACATTGATTGCTTTAATTATTGCAGCTTTGCTTATGGTATTTCTCGGCATTTCTGGTAAAGCGGGTATTGCAGCAACGCTCGGTATAGCAGCGGTAATCTGTATTTCTACCTGCGTCTCTGGCGATATGATCCAAGATTTAAAAGTCGGCTATATTTTAGGTGGAACGCCGTGGCGTATGCAGTTGGGAGATATTTTAGGTGTTATTATTTCTGCAGCTATCATGTTTTTACCTTTAGTTCTGCTAAATCAGGCTGATATTAATGCTGGTAAGCTAGCATTGCATCCCTACGAGGGCGGTTTTGGTAGTATTAACCTAGCTGCTCCACAGGCGGGGCTCATGGCATATTTGGCTCAAGGTATTATTGGTGGAGCTATGGCTTGGCCATTAGTTATTGTTGGTATGATTATGGGTCTGGGGTTGATTTTATTACAAGTTAGAAGTCCTATGCTAGTTTCTATTGGGATGTATTTACCTATCGGAACGACTTTTGCTATGTTTGTAGGTGCTGCAATTAAAGCGCTTGCGGAAAAAATATATCAAAAGAAAAATTTCAACGATGCTCAAAAAACCCATGCAGAAAACATCGGGGTTTTAGTTGCATCTGGGTTAATTGCTGGCGAAGCATTAATTGGCTTAGTGTTTGCTGCTTTCGCCTTCTTCAATATTCCGATGCCTATGATCTTCAAAAATCCAACCTTTGCAGTAACTTTATTGGTTTTTGCCTTCCTTGCGTGGTATTTGGTTAGAATACCGACAAAGCACGCTGGCTCTAAGAACCAAGAGGCACTTCCGCCGCTTGCAATGTAAAAAAATCGGGGGGCGACAAGCCCCCTTTATTTTTGGTGATGTTTCAGCGTAGAGCTTTCAGTAAATTAACACCCAGTAATTGACTTATATAAATTTATACAATATTATAAATTTATATAAATAACTAACAGGGGGGTATTTTTTATGTCGAACAATTTTTGTAATCCATTTAGACCAGGGGCTGGACACACACCTCCCTATCTGGCGGGGAGAACGTCCGAACAAGATGAAATAAAAAAACTTCTTAAACAAACGGTTGTTACGCAAAATATCGTTCTCACAGGTCTTAGAGGTGTTGGGAAAACAGTTCTACTAGAATCGTTGAAGCCCATAGCGCAAGAAGAAAAATGGCTTTGGGCTGGAGCCGATTTATCCGAATCAGCAAGCATTACTGAAGAAACTCTAGCAATTAGAATATTAGCAGATATAGCAAGAATAACCTCTGTTTTTATTGTGGAAACAAAAAAAAATAGCTCTATGGGTTTTTCTTCTGAATATAAAAATATTCAAGAGCCAATGAATTATGAAAAACTTATGGATATTTTTCAGAACACACCTGGTTTAATTTCCGATAAATTAAAAGCCGTTTTAGAAACAGTATGGGGTGCTATTCATTCTTGTTATAAGGATGAGATCAAAGGAATAATCTTTGCTTATGATGAAGCCCAAAATCTTACTGATCATTCAGCGCGTGAACAATATCCGTTATCTCTTCTTTTGGAAGTATTTCAATCACTACAGAGGAAAAATATTCCGTATTTTTTAATTCTTACAGGACTTCCAACCCTGTTCCCAAAATTAGTAGAAGCTAGAACATATGCAGAGCGGATGTTTCATGTGCTGTTCTTGAAACAACTTACCATGAAAGATACAAAGGAAGCAATAACTAAGCCCATCCAAGATTCAGAATCACCTATTAAATTTTCTCAAAAAGCCGTCGATAGTATTGCCAATTTATCAGGAGGATATCCTTATTTTATACAATTTATTTGCAAAGAGGTTTTTGATGTTTGGATAACAAAAATACACAATGGAGAAGTTCCACATATATCAGAGGATGATATTATTAGAAAACTTGATACAGATTTTTTTTATGGTAGATGGGCGAAGGTAACCGATAGGCAAGGTAGTCTTTTACGGGTAATAGCTGGTTTAAAAAAAGATGGTGAGGAATTTTCAGTTCAGGATGCAGTGATCGCATCAAAAAAACTACTAAAAAAACCGTTCGGGTCAAGCCATGTTAATCAAATGTTACTGGCTCTATCTCATTCTGGATTGATATATAAGAATAGATTTGGTAAATACTCTTTTGCTGTTCCATTATTAGGTGAGTATATTTTGCGTCAACTTTCTATCGAGCACGGCATCGAATAGATAAACAACTGAGACACCACTCTTTTTTGTTAGTGTCCCAGTTTGGAAATTATAGTTATGCTCATAACATATTAACGCAAAAATATGTCCCGTTTGTCTTTTTATAAAAGCTAATATACATTTTTCCGGAAATCAATCCTTGGGGGCATCATGTCATTTATTAACAAAACAGAAAAAACAAATACACTCTTCTCTTTCATTACAAACATTCATTTGTTTTGGGTATGGATTGGGGGAAGTAGTATGTTAGGCGGTATTTTTGGCTACTTTAGCCCTCTAGTTAATACATTAGGGAAGCCTTTATCAATATTCTTAGGGGCAGCTATTGTCCTTTGGTTATTTTCAATTATAAAAGAAAAACTTATACCACAAAAAACTAAAGATGGAAAAAATAAAAACGAACTTACGGCGGTAGATATCTTAAAAAAGGGATTGTGTCCAAGAGATTTTATTGAGAAGCTACTTGATGATGATGTTTTTAGGATGGCTGAAGGACGATTTAGATATGATAAATCATTATTTGAATATAATCTACCAAAAGGGAAACGATGTGTGTCCGAATGTCTACCCCCGGATTCAAATAAATATCACAGAGTAAATCTTTATTTTCTTCCTAAGATTGCAAAAATAGTTAATATTATTTTTGAAATTAATCCACAAGTACAAGAATTCTGCAGTTTTTTTATAAAGAATGGAAATCATGAAGTTGAAGTTAATAAATACTCAACATCCATTGAAACTGAGTTATCACAAGAAAATTTTGATTATAAATATATAGAATATCGTATTGATTATGATGAAAAGTTAGATAAAACCTTATGGAATGGTTTAATAATCTATGTAAAATCCTTTTCAATATAAGGGTAAATATTCACTATCTAAATACCAACCCGAGACACACTATCCTTTTTTAGATGATTGGTCGTAACTCACATTTTCGGTTATAATGTGCCCTTTGTTTTATGTCTTAAAGGGTATTACAAGCCGGGGTGATGATATGCCACTAGAAATATTCCACATAAGTATACAACCTATAATCGACTTTTTTCACTTGCATCCGCACTGGGCGGGCATAATCACTTTTTTTGTCGTGTTTTGCGAAGCTATGGCCGTTATTGGCGTTATTGTGCCTGGTTCTATCACTATGACCGCCATAGGTGTTCTTATGGGATCTGGTGTGATTTCTATTGCTAGTAACTATATTTGGGCTATTTGTGGTGCGATTTTAGGTGATTATATCAGCTATGTTTTAGGACTATATTTTAAGGGAAGGTTGCATCGTATGTGGCCGTTTAGTCGATATCCACAAATGCTGGCTCATGGGGAGAAGTTTTTTGCCGATCATGGAGGAAAAAGCGTTATTATAGGGCGTTTTTTCGGTCCTATGCGATCGATGATTCCTATGGTCGCTGGTATGTTGAAAATGCCTACTGGACGCTTTTTATTAGCGGCAATACCCTCGGCTTCTCTTTGGGCTGTTGCTTACATGACGCCTGGGGTTTTACTTGGAGCCCTAGCGTTAGAATTGCCCCCAAAAGTCGCGACTAAGTTTTTGCTTTGGGCTATGCTATTTATTGTTGTTCTTTGGGGACTTGTGTGGCTGGCACAACATTTTGTAAAACATATTACACGCCTTTGCGATCGTTATATTGAGTTTTTGTGGCATAGACTGCGCAAAAAACATTCTATGCGTTGGTTATTGGATCTTTTAGCCGATCCAAGCGACCCAAGTCACCATCAGCAGTTGACCCTATTAGTTTGTTCGCTACTAACATTGATTATATTTGGCTTAATTATAGTTAGCGTGATGCAAAACGGTACTTTAACTGCTTACAATCAGCCACTTTACCATCTGTTGCATAGTTTGCGTACGCCAACTGGCGATCGCATCATGTTAGCCTTTACTTTCTTAGGTGAAACCAAAGCGCTTCTGCTTGCTCAAGTGTGCTTTATAGCTTGGTTAGCGTGGAGGCGTTATTGGTATGTTTGTTTACATGCCGTTTTGATTTTAGGTTTTTGTTATAGTGGAACTTTAATTAAGAATTTTACTCATGTCGCAAGGCCGAATGGTTTGTGGTTAGAGATGCAGGATTACTCTTTCCCTAGTGGGCATGTGCTAGCTGCAGTGACTATTTATGGTTTTATGGCTTCTGTTATAGCGCGAGAAATGAAAAATTATCGCTGGGTTCCTTACACCATAGTTTCTTGTATGGTTTTTGTTGTTGCTTTATCTCGTCTTTATCTTGGTGCACATTGGCTTACCGACGTTTTAGGTGGTATTTTCCTAGGTTTAAGTGCTGTAATGTTAGTGACTATATCCTACAGGCGGCGCCCAGTTGGACAAGTTTCGCCAGGGCAAACCGCTTTAGCTGCTAGTATTATTGTACTTAGTGTTCTTACTATTCATGCCTTACACACTTTTAGGCATCAATTGAATGATTTTTATTCTCCTTATGCGCCGATGCAAAATGTGGATTTAAAAACCTGGCGTGCCCAAGTTTCAAAAGCTATAGCCAGTAACGTTCCACTGTATCGTACGGATCGCTTAGGGCATCCAGTGAACGCATTTAATATCCAATGGGTTGGGGGCGACCTAAGCAACATAGAAAATTTCTTGGTTTCCCGCGGATGGCAAAGTTATCAGGCCCATTTTAATTTGCAAGAAATTGTGCGTAGGTTAACTTTAAAATCTACTACAGACCAGCGCTTGCCTATTTTAACGCAGCTTTACAATAATCACCCTGAGGCTTTGCTTTTGACCAAGAACCTTGGCCCCGGCAAGCCAATTCTTCTCATGCGGCTTTGGGACGCTAATGTTGTTTTAAATGGTTCTACGAAGCGTTTATGGGTTGGGGTGATAGATTATTACCAACCGCCAGATAAACTGATAAATATTAAAAAGCATAACCATACGCCTATTACATTTGTGGGGGCAGTACAAGAACTAGCGCCATATGTTAAGAGTTTACGTTGGCGAAAAATAACATTGCCTGCTGAAAGCCAACCGGAGGCGATGCGCAATTTGCAATGGAATGGGGATATTTTATTGATTGAATCTTCTGAGTAATATGTTTTATACAGAGAAATTCTTATCAACAAATTGCCAATTAACTACTTTCCAGAAATTTTCCAAATATTGTGCGCGTGCATTTCTGTAATCTATATAGTATGCATGCTCCCAGACATCACAAGTTAATAAAGGGGTGTTGTCGGTAGTAATAGGTGTTTCGGCATTGCTGGTATTCATGATTGTCAGTAAGCCATTTCTATCTTTAACCAGCCAAGTCCATCCTGAACCAAAGAGGCTTAGAGCGGATTTGGTGAATTCTTCTTTGAATTTTTCAAAAGAACCAAAGGTTTTTACGAGAGCAGCCGCGAGTGATGGTGGAATATTTTCGTTAGTGTTGGGCTGTAGGCAATTCCAATAAAAAGCATGATTCCAAGCTTGTGCTGCGTTATTAAAAATTGTTTTAGAAGAAGTTTTGATTATATTAGGTAAGTCTTTTTTTTCGAATTCTGTGTCGATAATCAATTTATTAAGATTAGTAATATACGCTTGATGATGTTTGCCATAATGGTATTCTATGGTTTCTTCGGATATATAAGGGGCTAATGCTCCTTTGGGAAAGGGTAATTTGGGTAATTCAAATGTCATAAGACCTCCAGGTTAATTAATAACTTCGTCGATTATTTTTGCCATGGTGAAATCATTAGTAGTTAGTCCTCCGGCAGTGTGAGTTGTAAGAGATATTTTTAGCTTGTTATAGATAAGACTAAAGTTTGGGTGATGTCCTTGTTCTTCGGCGATTATTGAAAGCAAATCTAGGCAATATTTAGCTTCAATAAAATCTTTAAACTTAAGTTCCTTAACTATTTTTTTTCCATCTACCAACTCCCAGCCAGTGATTTCGGTGATCAATTTTTCAACTTGTACGGCTGAAAGCGGGGTAGCGAATGCTTCGCAAGCTAAACATTTCCCTAAATTATCATCGCCCTTAGGAAGCGTTGGGGCGTTAATGATTTCATTAAGCTTTGCCAATGTTTCTTTGTAATCAGGAGGGGTTGTTAATTCTTCAACTATTTGTGCATATCTAACAATGTCATTTTTATCTAAGATGATCACAGCTCGGGCGAGTAAATTATTTTCTTTGATTAGTAAACCGTAGTTAATTCCGAAAGATGAATTGCGATAATCAGAAAAAACTTTAGCGTTTTGTATATTATTACTAGAACAAAATCTGTGTTGCGCAAAAGGCAAATCTTTACTAACTCCTATTACAACGACATCTGGAGAAAACCCAGATGCCTCTTTGTTAAATTCTTTAACTTGTAGATCACAAACGGGGGTGTCTAAAGATAGAAAAGATGTGATGATTTTTATTTTTCCAGGAAAGTTAGCGAGGGTTATATTATTAAAGCTGTCGTCTACCAAGGTGAATTGAGGGGCGGGCATCCCGGTTTTTATTGCTCTTCCGATTAGCGTCACCGGTTTTCCTTTTAAAAATACCTTTTTAGAAATCATATTTCATCTCCTTTGATAACATCATGATTATCATAGCATTATAAGCGTTAATTATATTTTTTGCAAAAAACCTATATACTAATGCGTAGCTAGTTCTATTAAGCGCTCGTAGCTCAGTTGGATAGAGTATTGGCCTCCGAAGCCAAAGGTCGCTGGTTCGAATCCAGTCGAGCGCGCCAGATTCCTAATAAATTTTTAGATAAATAGGAGAGTTTTATGGATAAAAAAATACTTATTTCTACAATTGCGGCTTTGACAGCCTCTGGTAAAGGTATTTTGGCTGCAGATGAAAGCGAGAATACTATAAAAAAACGTTTTGCTGCAGTGAAAGTAGCTTCTACTGAAGAAAACCGCCGAGCTTATCGGGATATGCTATTAACAACCCCCGATATAGCTCAGTATATAAGTGGAGTTATCTTATTTGAAGAAACTTTGTATCAAAAAAATCTTGCTGGTAAATTATTTCCTGATTTTCTAAAAGAGCAAGGTATTGTGTCAGGAATTAAAGTGGATAAAGGCTTTTTGCCGTTACCTAATTTTGATGGAGACAGTATCACAGAAGGTTTAGATGGTTTAGCAAAGCTTTTGGAAAAGCATAAGCAGGCAGGAGCGCGTTTTGCTAAGTGGCGCGCAGTAATTTCTATAACGCCGCAAAACCCAAGTCGCGTTGCAATTAAATCCAACGCTGAAGTTCTGGCGCGCTATGCGGCGATTTGTCAAAATTTAGATATTGTTCCTATAGTAGAACCAGAAGTATTAATTGATGGCGACCATACTATTTCGCGTTCGGCTGAAGTGAGTCATTCTGTGTTGCATTCAGTATTTCACGCCTTAAATAGGCATAAAGTCATTTTGGAATATATGCTTTTAAAGCCGAGTATGGTTATTTCAGGAAAACAATGTGCGAAGCAAGCCAGCGTGGATGAGGTTGCAGAAGCTACTTTACGTGTCTTATTAGAAACCGTTCCTGCAGCAGTGCCATCCATAAATTTCTTATCTGGTGGACAAACTCCAGAAGATGCTACGGCGCATCTCAATGCAATGAATGTATTAAAGCCAAATAAACCCTGGAATTTGAGCTTTTCCTATGCTCGTGCTTTGCAAGAATATGCATTAACCGCCTGGGCTGGTAAACCGGAGAATGTTATCAAAGCGCAGCAGGCTTTTATAAAAAGAGCCGAGTTAAATAGCCTTGCTGTCCTAGGCAAATATCAAGTGGCGATGGAAACAACCAAAATCAAGTAGCTTAACTTTATTTTTTTAAGCTAGGTTCGGTTGGAAGGGTATTTGTTGAGTGTTGTTTCCCAGGTGATTGGGGACTTGTATTCACTGTTGTGCGTGAAGGTGAGCCCCCAAATATTGTATAACGTATATTAAGATGGGCGTTAGATTTTGGTAGAGGGGCTAATTTTTCTGGATGTAACGATATTTCATAAAACTCTAATAACAAGGCGGTCAATGCGATGACGTTAGCAGGGTTATAAGGGACTTGTGTTTTTTGTAATATTTCCTTAAATTGTGCGGTGTTTTGTTGAAATTCTTCGCTGTGGGCAATGGAATACCAATATATCTTTGCAGCTAAGTCCAAAGCAGGGGAGTTCATATCTCTCTCTGTTGGTAAATCGTGTAAATTTTTCAATAAACCAAAAAAAGGAAGTTTTTTAAAGGCAGCTGAGAACACTGGGCCGGTTACATTTTGATTTAATAACTGCATGTGCTGTCTTAAGCTCCAAAAAACTTGGGTTTGTTGTGAGTCAAACACAGGAGAATGCTTTATGTCATTTTCTAAATCTGCAGGGAGTTTACTTATAGTAACGGCTGAAGAATGTTGCATAATTTAATCTCTCTTTTAAGTGAAAATTTAAAGTAAAGGCAATTTTACCACGAAGTATAACTGGGCATAATTTGCGGTGTCTAGCGTGAATGATTAATCATTGGGTAGTGGTTAACTTAAATGATAATCCAAAATATCTTTCAAGGTTTCATCTAAGGTATATTTTGGTTCCCAGTTCAGGTATTTTTTGGCGTTTTCAATAGATGGGACGCGGTTTTGTAGATCTTGATAGCCTTTGCCGTAATAGGTTCCAGAACTTGTGTCTACAATTTTGATTTTAGCTACATTGTCGCGATATTTGGGGTAGTTGTGAGCTAAGGCGAGGATTTTTTCGGCTAATTCGCGAATGGAAAAGTTATTTTTAGGATTGCCAATATTGAAAATATGGCTGGAAGCGGAGTTGTCTTTGTTGATTAAAATTTTCATGAGAGCGTCTATGCCATCGTTAATGTGCGTAAAGCAGCGTTTTTGTTCACCACCATCAACTAATTGTAAGTCTCTTCCATAAATAATATTGCATACGAACTGTGTTACAACACGCGAGGTATTGCTGGCCTTGTCATGTGGATCATCTTGTAGTGGTCCAATCCAATTGAATGGACGAAATAGAGTGTAAGCCAGCTGGCCGCGCGAGCCATAGCCATAAATTACGCGGTCCATTAGTTGTTTGGAGCAGGAATAAATCCATCTTTCTTTGTTGATTGGACCTTGGGTTAATTCACTTGTTTCTTCATTAAATACGGCATCTTTGCTCATGCCATAGACTTCGGAGGTAGATGGGAAAATAATGCGTTTGCCATATTGGACACATTGGCGCAAGACGCTTAGGTTAGAAACAAAGTCTAATTCGAAAACGCGGAGTGGATCGGTGACGTAAATGGCTGGATTTGCTACAGCTACTAAAGGCAAAACGATATCGCACTTTTTAATGTGTTCTTCTACCCAGTCTGGATTTTGAATAACATCGCCTAGAGTAAAATGCAATCTAGCATGTCCCAAAGAGCTTTTAAGCTTATGTTCTTGTAGATCCATACCATAGATTTCCCAGTCCGTTTGGGAGAGGATTTGTGGTACCAAAGAGGCGCCAATAAAGCCGTTTATACCAAGAATTAAGATTTTTTTAGTCATAGTTTGCTCCAATTGATGCAATTTCAAAAGGCGGAGTATTTAGGGCGCCAAATATAGCATTTGGTGGAGCTTTTGAACAGTTTCTTGTACAATCGGCACACTATGAAAAACATTTTGGTAACAGGTGGCGCTGGCTACATAGGTTCCCACATGGTACATGCGCTCAAAGAAGCTGGGTACCATCCGGTAGTTTTAGATAATTTATCGACGGGTCGCAAAAGCCTTGTGTTAGACGCAGAGCTTGTTGTAGCAGACATTGCCGACAAAATTACATTAAATGCTCTCTTTAAAACATACAAATTTTCTGCAGTTATGCACTTTGCGGGTTTTATTCGGGTTGGAGAGTCGGTAGAAGAGCCGGCTAAATATTACCAAAATAATTTAGCGTATAGCCTAAATTTGCTGGATGTGATGCTGGATCACAAAGTTAAAAACTTGATTTTTTCTTCCAGCGCTGCTGTTTATGGTGATCCAGAATATACCCCAATTGATACCAAACATCCCAAAAATCCGATTAATCCATATGGACAATCTAAATGGATGTTCGAGCAGATCTTATCTGATTATGACAAAGCTTACGACTTAAAATCTGTTAGTTTACGCTATTTTAACGCAGCGGGAGCGGATCCACTCGGAAGATTGGGTGAATGGCACGATCCAGAGACGCACTTAATTCCGCTTGTTTTGCAGGTTGCTTCCGGGCGTTTAGATGATATAAAAATTTTTGGTAAGGATTATCCGACTAAAGATGGCACCTGCATTCGCGATTACATACATATTTGCGATTTGTGCCAGGCGCATTTATTGGCTTTGGAAGCGCTTTTAAAAGGCGGTGATAGCGCAGCTTATAATCTAGGTAATGGCAATGGCTATTCAGTTTTGGAAGTTATTGAAGCTGCCGAAAAAGTTACAGGTAAAAAAATCAAAGTGCAGTTCAGTCCGCGCCGTGCTGGTGATCCAGCTGTTTTGGTTGCGGATGCCAAAGAGGCGGAGAAGAAGTTGGGCTGGAAGCCAAAATTTGCAGATTTGAAAACGATTATTTCTCATGCCTGGGCGTGGGAGCAGAAGCTAATGACTTGCCGCGGCGTAGCGTAGTGAAGCCTAATGAATATTGATAAAACAAATATCAGCAATCTCACATTTTCTTTGCATAAGGAATGTTCACCAACGCATCCAATTTGTGAAGCGCTGCGCAACCAAGTGAGGGGATATAATTTCAGCAAAGTTGGTGCTTTTGAAATAAATAATTATATTCTGGCATATCATAATGAAAATAATAATCTTATGGCTGGGCTATGTGCGTGTTGCCGTCTTGGAGTCTTTAATATCGAGCTATTATGGGTTGATGAATCATTACGTAAGCAAAGGCTAGGTTCGCGCTTATTGGAAAAAGCTGAAGAGTGTGCTCGTAAGGACAATGCTATTTATATGAAGGTTAACACTGCGACTTTTCAGGCACTAGATTTTTATTTAAAAAATGGTTACGAAGTTTTTGCCAAATTACCGATTTTTGTAGCAAATATAGAAAATCAATATGATTATTTCTTGATAAAACATTTAAAAAGATAAAAAACATGTCTACATGATTTCTTTATAAATCAATGGGTTATATTTTCAAGTTAAGATCGAGGTGTTTATGACAGAAAAAACCAAAGGCGAAGGGAAGATTGGCATCATGGAAGGCAATGAGGCGGTAGCCTATGTTGCTTATAAAGTTAACGAGATTTGTATTATTTATCCAATCACACCAGCATCGGCCATGGGTGAATACACCGATCAATGGGCAACTGATGGACGTAAAAATATTTGGGGCACTGTCCCGCACATAGTTGAAATGCAAAGTGAAGGCGGTGCTGCTGGTGCTATTCACGGTGCGATTCAAACTGGAGCTTTGGCGACAACTTTTACAGCTTCGCAAGGCTTACTTTTAATGATCCCCAACATGTATCGCATAGCGGGCGAGCTTACGCCGACTGTGTTTCATATTGCCTCGCGTATTTTAGCTTATCAGGGCATGTCAATTTATTGCGATCACAGCGATGTTATGGCTGCTCGCGCAACTGGTTTTGTCATGCTTTGTTCCAATAGCGTGCAAGAAGCTCACGATTTTGCATTAATTTCTGAAGTAGCTAGCTTGAAATCACGTTTGCCATTTTTGCATTATTTCGACGGGTTTCGCACTAGTCACGAGGTCAATAAAATTAATCTTCTCTCTGATGAAGAAATGCTCGCAATGATGGACATGAAGTTAATAGATGAGCATCGTGCTCGGAAGCTTACGCCGAATGATCCTTTGGTACGTGGTGCCGTGCAAAACTCTGATACTGCTTTTCAAGCGCGTGAATCAGGCAATAAATTTTATGATGCTTTGCCCAATATTCTCACTGAAACCATGCAAGAGTTTGCTAAAATTACTGGACGTAATTATGGGCTGTTGGAATATGTAGGCGCTAAAGATGCTGAAAAAGTAATTGTGCTCATGGGTTCTGGTGCTGAAACTGTAGCTGAAACAGTAGAATATTTGACCGCGCAAGGTGAAAAAGTTGGTGTGATCAAGGTCCACCTATTTCGTCCCTTCCCTAAAGAAGAATTCTTGAAACTACTGCCTAAACAATGCAAGAAAATTGCAGTATTAGATCGTTGCAGAGAGTCTGGTGCTGTTGGCGAACCGCTTTACACGGAAGTTGCTGCGACTCTTTTGGAAGCTCATAACGCAGGAACACTGCAAACTAAGGTTCTACCAAAAATTATTGGCGGACGTTTTGGTATTGGTTCTAAAGAATTTACTCCAGCTATGGTGCAAGCGATTTTTGTTGAGCTTGGCAAAGATAAACCAAAGCATAATTTTACTGTCGGTATTGTGGATGATGTTACCAATACTAGTTTAATTTATGATCCTAAATTTGTGATCGAGCCAGACTATGTGAAACGAGCTGTGTTTTATGGTTTAGGTGCAGATGGTACGGTGAGTGCTAATAAAAACACAGTTAAAATTATTGGCGAAGAAACGGATCAATTTACGCAAGCTTATTTTGTCTATGATGCGAAAAAATCTGGTTCGAAAACCATTTCTCATCTACGTTTCAGCCCAAAACCAATCCACTCTACTTATTTAATTCAAGCGGCAAATTTTATAGGTTGCCATCAGTATGGTTTAATTAGTAGATTTGATGTATTAGAGAAAGCTGCACCAAAGGCGACTTTTTTATTGAATAGCATATATGGCCCGAAGGAGATTTGGCAGCATTTACCAGAAGTTATCCAGAAAGAAATTATCGAAAAGCAAATTTCTTTTTACGTAATTGATGCCTATAAAGTTGCAGATATGGCTGGCATGGGCGGGCGTATTAACACTATTATGCAGACTTGTTTCTTTGCGCTCAGCAATGTTTTACCGAAAAGCGCCGCAATAGAAAAAATTAAAGCCAGTATTGAGAAATCTTACGGCAAAAAAGGCGAGGCAGCATTAGAGCAGAATTTTGCAGCGGTTGACCAAGCTTTAGCTAATTTACATCAAGTAGAAGTGCCAAAAACAGTAACTTCTAAGATTGCTCTAATTCCGGCTGTGAGTTCTTCCGCGCCGCCGTTTATACGCGATGTTATTGGGAAGATGCTGGATGATCGCGGTGATGAATTACCAGTTAGCGCTATTCCACTCGATGGTTCTTATCCGCCAGAAAGCACTTGTTGGGAAAAACGTAACATAGCATTTTCTTTGCCAGTTTGGGATCAAGATGCTTGTGTGCAATGTGGCCAGTGCAGTATTGTTTGTCCACATAGTGCTATCAGAGCGAAGCGTTATCCATCGAATTTACTTAAAGGTGCTCCAGCAGGGTTTAAATCTGCGAAATTACGCGATCCGAAAATTCAGGAGCAAAATTTTACTTTACAAGTCTATTGCGACGACTGCACAGGATGCGGTTTATGCGCCTTGTCTTGTCCAGTGAAGGTCGCTGGTGGTGCCAAAAAAGCCTTAAATATGGCGCCAAAACCAGAAATTTTGGATAGCGAGCGCGCCAACGTTGAATTTTTTAGTGGATTACCAACTCCTTCCCGCGATGAGTTGGATTTAAATAATGTACGTGGGGCGCAATATTTACCGCAGTTTTTTGAGTTTTGTGGAGCTTGTGCAGGTTGTGGTGAGTCTCCATATGTGCGTATTTTGTCGCAACTTTATGGCGATAGATTATTAATTGCTGATGCTTGTGGTTGCTCTTTAGTTTACGGTTGTAATTTGCCGACCAATCCTTGGGTGCGTGATACCAAAGGGCGAGGGCCGGCTTATTCTGGCTCGCTCTTTGAAGATAACGCCGAATTTGGTTTGGGATTTGCCTTAACAGCTGATAAGCATAGAGAATATGCTTTGGAATTGCTGAAAACTTTGGGCAATAAGTTAAATCCTACTTTAGTAAAAGAGCTGGTATCTTCGCAATTAAATACAGCTGCCGAAATCGAAGCGCAGCGCATGCGAATTGAGGAGCTGAAAAAATTACTAAGCACACATAGCGACACTCAATCCAAGCAATTATTTTCTTTGGCTGATTATCTAGTACGTCCAAGCGTTTGGGCAGTAGGAGGGGATGGTTGGGCTTATGATATAGGCTATGGTGGCTTAGATCATGTTTTAGCTAGTGGTCGCAAAATTAATATTTTAGTTATGGACACAGAAGTTTATTCCAATACAGGTGGACAATCTTCCAAAGCAACACCGCGTGGTGCAGTAGCTAAATTTGCTACACATGGAAAAGCTGCAGCTAAAAAAGATCTGGGTTTAATGGCGATGACCTATGGTGACGTGTATGTTGCGAGCATAGCTTTAGGAGCCAATCCTAACCAAGCGTTAAAAGCTTTTCTAGAGGCGGAAAGCTACCCTGGTCCTTCGCTTATCATTGCTTATTCGCATTGTATAGCTCATGGGATCGATATGCAGGATGGTTTGAAACAACAAAAGCTTGCAGTAAACAGTGGTTATTGGTTGCTTTATCGTCACGATCCGCGTCTCATTGAACAAGGCTTAAATCCATTGCAATTAGATTCGCCGGAGCCAAGTATCCCTTTAAGCGAGTATATGTATAATGAAAACCGTTATCGCATTTTGCAGCAGCAAGATCCAGAGCATGCCAAAAAAATGTTGGAACTTGCTGAAAAAGACGTGAAGAGGCGTTGGCAAAAATATAAAACGCTGTAGATTTGCGTTTCTTTTTGTAACACATTGATTTATAATGAAAACCCGCGGACATGTTTCTGACCATTAAACCCCGTAGGAGCGAAATAAAAAATTAGGAGCAGATAAACTATGACTAACCATTCTTCAGAAGCAACGCCCAGAAATAAAAAACTGATTGATAAAGCAACCGCTATTAAAAACGATCTGATAGTTGGAGTTGTTAGTCCAACGACTAAAGAGTCTTTAGAAGCTGTAATTCTTTCGACTCAAAAAAAACTAATTACTCCGATTTTGTTTGGTCTTCGAAAGCAAATTACTCATGTGGCTAAAGAAGCGGGATTAGATATTTCCAGCTATGAGTGCGTAGATGCGGAAGACCCTGTAGCTGCTGCTAAACTAGCGATTCAATTTGCTAAGCAAGGCAAAGTAAATTCTTTGATGAAAGGCGATATTCATACAGAAGAGATCATGCGAGAGGTTATAGCAAGAGAAAGCGGTTTACGTACAAACAGGCGTGTCAGCCACTGTTTGCTTATGGATGTTCCCAGTTATCCAAAGCAGATGATTTTTTCAGACGTTGCCATAAATATTGCACCTGATATTAGTATGAAGAAAGATATTGTGCAAAATGCCATAAATTTTATGCATGCTTTAGGGGTTAGTAAGCCAAATGTTGCTCTTCTAGCGGCGGTGGAAACAGTTTCAGAAAACATTCAAGCTACGTTAGATGCGGCAGTGCTTTGTAAAATGGCGGAAAGAGGTCAAATTACGGGCGGCGTTTTGGATGGCCCAATATCGATTGACTTAGCAATTTCCAAAGAAGCTATGAAAATTAAGCGCTTTCAGCCAGTGTTGCCAGGTTTGCCAGATATTTTTATATCACCAGATCTGAATTCCGGTAATATTGCTGTTAAAATTTTGGATTACCTGGCTGGTGGACAAAGTGCTGGTATTGTTGTTGGAGCTAAAGTTCCGATAATTTTGATGCGCAGATCTTCGCCAGCTATAGAGCACTTGCTTTCCTGTGCTTTAGCGAAAATTTATTGTGATTATCATAGCTAAATGAAATTTATTTTCAACTGTCGACATTTTGTCGACGGTTGAGGGTAGGTACAAATTGTACCCATCCTTTGCAATAAACACGAAAGGAGAAACCATATGAATGAAGTTGTTATAGTTGCGGCGGGGCGTACAGCAATTGGATCTTTTAATGGTGTTTTAGCTGAAATGCCAGCGAGTACTTTAGGCTCTTTGGTAATAAAAGAGCTGATCACCCGGTGTGGTATAGCGGGAAAAGATGTAGATGAAGTGATAATGGGTGAGGTGCTTACAGCAGGTGCTGGACAAAATCCAGCGCGTCAGGCTGGTATTTCTGCAGGCATACCGATTGATGTACCAGAGTTTACTATAAATAAAGTTTGTGGCTCTGGTATTAAGGCGATTCATTTAGGCGTTCAGGCTATTTTAGCTGGAGATGCACAAGTTATTATCGCAGGTGGGCAGGAAAACATGAGTTTATCGCCACATGTTCTAGCTGGTTCGCGCAAAGGGAAGCGCATGGGAGATTGGGCGATGCAAGATACTATGTTGGAAGACGGCTTAGTTGATGCTTACAATCATTATCACATGGGTGTTACAGCGGAGAATGTAGCAGAGCAATTTAAGATTTCTAGGGAAGATCAGGATAAATTTGCTGTTTTATCACAGCAAAAACACAAAGCGGCACAAGAGTCTAATCGCTTTGGCGATGAAATTATTCCTATAACAGTTCCGCAAGGCAAGAAAGAGCCCATTGTTTTTAACAAAGATGAGTTTCCACGGCCCAAAACTACATTAGAAGATTTGGCCAAGTTAAAACCAGCCTTTAAAAAAGATGGTACAGTTACAGCAGGGAATTCTTCAGGCATTAATGATAGTGCCGCTGCTGTTGTTTTAATGAGTGCGGAAAAAGCTAAACAGCTAAATTTAAAGCCCATGGCGCGTTTTGTAGCCTGTGCTTCGGCTGGTGTGGATCCAAAAATTATGGGGACAGGACCAATCGCATCTTCCAAAAAATGTTTAGCTAAAGCTGGTTGGACTGTGCAAGATTTAGATCTGATTGAGGCTAATGAAGCTTTTGCAGCTCAGGCGATTGTTGTGAATCGTGAAATGGGTTGGGACACTAATAAAGTTAATGTCAATGGTGGAGCAATTGCACTTGGGCACCCTATTGGTGCTTCCGGAGCGCGTCTTTTAGTGACACTGCTTTATGAAATGATTAAACGCGATGCGCATAAAGGCTTAGCCACACTTTGTATTGGCGGTGGTATGGGAATAGCCATGGCTATTCAGCGTTAAAGAATTGGAGGAATAGAAAATGGGTAAAAAAATAGTTTTAGTAACTGGTGGTGTGCGTGGTATTGGTTCGGCTATTTGCCGCGAATTTCTGAAAAGTGGTAAATATTTTGTGATAGCTTCAGCAACTAATGCGGAGCGAAATAAAATCTGGGTAGAGCAGCAAAAGAAAGATGGTTTTTCGGATGTTGATGCTGTTGTTTGCAATGTTACAGATTATGCCGAATGCCAAAAAGTTTTGGCTGAACTGAAGAGTAAATATACAAAAATAGATGTGTTAATCAATAATGCTGGTATTACACGCGATATTACTTTGAAAAAAATGGCTAAAGAAGATTGGGATAAAGTGATAGAAACTAATCTAAATAGTCTTTTTAATGTTACTAAGCCAATTTTAGATATGATGTTAGATAATGGCTATGGTCGTATTGTTAACATGTCATCGGTTAATGCCTTAAGAGGCCAGTTTGGTCAAACTAATTATGCTGCGGCTAAGGCTGGTATTTATGGTTTTACTAAATCATTAGCTTTAGAAACAGCGCGTAAAAATATTACTGTGAACTCTATATCCCCAGGCTATATCATGACAGATATGATGAAAGATATACCGGGAGAAGTTATGGAGAAAATTATTGCGCAAATACCAGTTGGAAGATTAGGGCAGGGGGAAGAAGTGGCGCGTTTAGCCGTCTTTTTAGCTGATGATGCATCTGGTTATATAACTGGTGCGGATTTTTCTATTAACGGCGGTTTGTGCATGTATTAATTTTAGAGGAGTTTAAGTTGTGAAAGCGATTCTAGTGATCAATGCTGGTTCTTCGACAATAAAGTTTGCTGTATTTTCTATAGGCGATAAGTTAAGAAAAGAGTTTAAAGGAATAGTAGATAGGATCCTAGTTAAGCCAACTTTTAAAACAGAATCCTGTTCTACGGGCGAGACTTTTGCATCTGACATTGATATACAGGGAGAAAAAGATACATATTATAGACAAGCCATTGAGTATATCTTGAGTTGGGTATTAGCACGGGGATTTATAATAGTGGCAGCTGGGCATCGCGTTGTGCATGGTGGACCAAAATATTTTGCGCCCCTTGTTCTGAATGATAGTATTATCGAGGAACTTTCCTCGTACAATCAAATCATGCCATTGCATCAACCTTTTAATATCAAGGGAATTCAAATTTTAGAACAGGAGCTGCCTCAAGTTTTGCAAGTTGCTTGTTTTGATACCGGATTTCATGTTACGTGCGATCCTATTTCTCAAACGTATGCTTTGCCAAAGAGATTTAGAGATGATGGCATTAGGCGCTATGGATTTCATGGTTTGTCCTATGAATACATAGCTTCGCAGTTTTCTATTTGTATGTCATCTCAGGCAGCAAGTGGAAAATTTATTGTAGCGCATCTTGGAAATGGGTCCACAATGGCAGCGATCAAGAACCAAAAAAGCGTCGCCACATCGATTGGTTTTACAGGGATTGGTGGGCTGCCCATGGGAACACGCTGCGATTCGATTGATCCAGGTGCTGTTCTTTACATGATGAACAAATATAATTTGAATACAGATCAAATGCTAAATGTATTTTATCGTGAGTCTGGGTTGTTGGGCTTATCGGAAGTAAGTTCTGATATGCGCGATTTACTTGCCAGCGATAAGGCTTCGGCAAAATTGGCCATAGATGTTTACGTACAAAGAGTGGTTTTGTTTGCTGGTGCGCTAGCAGCGGAGTTGCAGGGGATTGATGGCTTTGTATTTACCGGCGGAGTTGGAGAAAATGCCACCGCAATTCGATCTATGGTGGGAGAGCGTTTGCGTTGGTTGGGAATAGAACTTGATATGGAAAAAAATGCAAAACGAATTATTGAACCGACAAAAATTAGTGCGGAGTCTAGTAGTGCAGCAGTTTGGGTAATTCCAACTGACGAAGAAATTATTATTGCTAATCATACAAGAGCATTGTTAGACGGATAATAATAACCGACAGATTTTTTTAGATATTTTTACTTGGAGATTTTACTTATGTCATTGTTACCTGATCCAAAATCACATGCCGACTGGGAAATTGCTGCAGCTGCAGAAAAAAATATGAAATCTATTTTTGAGCTTGCTAAAGAAATAGGAATTTTACCTGATGAGCTTTTGCCGCACGGTAATTACATTGCTAAGGTTGATTGCAAGAAAATTTTAAATCGCCTAAAAGATAAACCAGATGCTAAATATGTGGATATTACTGCAATTAATCCGACTCCACTTGGGGAAGGTAAATCGACAACAACTATTGGATTGGTGCAAGGTTTAGCGAAGCGCAAGCTAAAGGCGATTGCTACAATTCGTCAGCCATCAGGTGGTCCAACCATGAATATTAAAGGATCAGCAGCAGGAGGCGGTTTGTCGCAAGTTATTCCACTAACACCTTTTTCTCTGGGGCTTACCGGAGATATTAATGCCATAATGAATGCGCATAATCTGGCAATGGTTGCATTGACCTCACGTATGCAGCACGAAGCTAACTATGATGATGCTGAATTAGCGCAGAAAAAGTTACGACGTCTAAATATAGATCCATACAATATTCAGTTTGCTTGGATTATAGATTTTTGTGCGCAGGCTTTGCGTAAAATGGTGATTGGTCTTGGTGGTAAAATGGATGGTTTTACCATGGAATCGCGTTTTGATATCGCTGTATCATCTGAAATTATGGCGATCTTGGCTATTGCTAGCGATCTAAAAGATTTTCGTGAACGTATGGGTAGAATAGTTGTTGCATACGATAAAAAAGGTAAACCAGTAACAACTAAAGATTTAGAAGTTGATGGAGCTATGACAGCTTGGATGCTAGATGCTTTGAATCCAAATTTACTTCAAACGGTAGAAGGTCAGCCGGTTTTTGTGCACGCTGGGCCATTTGCGAATATAGCTATTGGACAATCTTCTATTATTGCAGATCGTGTTGCTGCAAAGTTAGCTGATTATGTTGTAACAGAATCAGGTTTTGGTGCGGATATAGGTTTTGAAAAATTTTGTGATCTAAAATGTCGTTATTCAGGCATCAAACCAAATGCTGCTGTGATAGTTGCAACTATTAGAGCTTTGAAATGTCATGGTGGAGCACCGATTCCAGTTCCAGGTCGTCCAATTCCAGAAGAGTATAAACAAGAAAACTTAGATTGGGTTGAGAAAGGTTGTGCAAATCTTTTGCAACACATTAATATTGTTCATCAAGCCGGAATCAATCCCGTGGTTTGTCTAAACGCCTTCAGTGGAGACACGTCGAGAGAAGTTGAGGTAGTGAAGCGTTTGGTTATAGCAGCAGGAGCCAGATTTGCTTGCTCGCATCATTGGGAAAAAGGTGGTGAAGGTGCTTTGGAGTTAGCTGATGCAGTTATTGAGGCATGTAACGAACCGAATAATTTTAAATGTTTGTATGATTTAGATATGCCGATGGGACAAAGAATTGAGTTGATTGCAAAAAATATTTATGGTGCCGATGGTGTTGAGTATACAGATGAAGCGAAGAAAAAATTGCAAACAATTGAGAAAGATCCAGAGCTGAGCAAGCTTGGCACATGTATGGTGAAAACACATTTGAGTTTATCAGATGATCCAAATAAAAAAGGTGTGCCAAAAAATTGGAAACTTTCTGTGAGAGATTTTTTAATTTATCGTGGAGCAGGATTTGTTTGTCCAGTTGCTGGTTCGATAAAACTGATGCCAGGAACTTCTTCTAATCCTGCGTTTCGTCGCATTGATGTGAATGTGGAAACCGGCGCCGTTACTGGTTTATTTTAGTATTGTAAAAATTTATAAATTTTTTTACGAAGAGAAAAATATGTTATCGAAGCAAACAGAAAAAATGAAAACGTTGATCAAAAAAGTTTTAGAAGAACACAAAGCAGAACAATGTAAAATTTTAGACGTGAGAAACTTGACTGATCTCACAGATTGTATGATCATCTGTAATGGTTCCTCAAGTCGCCATCTAAAAATTTTGGCGGAAAAAATTACCGAAAATGTAAAAAAACATTTTGGGTTTAAGCCGCTAAGTACCTCTCGAGGTGGTGATAATGATTGGGTTGTGGTGGATTTGTGGAACATTATTGTGCACCTTATGTTGCCTAGAGCGCGTGAGGAGTACGTTTTAGAAGAGCTGTGGGATGCGAGTTTTGCTAAATCAGCAACGAAGCGTCTTTCACTACAACTTGAAGGAGTAAAAAAAATGAAAAAAGCATGCAAAACGAAAAAGGCAGCAACATGCAAATGCAAAGCTGTTAAAAAGGTAGCTAAGAAGAAAGTTGCCAAAAAACCAGCGAAGAAAAAAGCTAAGAAATAAATTGCCTGATCGTTTGGAAAATTCCCAAGGGGGAGTAGTCAAAGACTCATTTCCCCTTGGGAATTTTATTTTGTGGTAAGATGTATGAAGATTCGTCTAATAGCTATTGGTAGGAACGCTCCCCAGTGGATAGTGGAAGGATTTTGCGAATACAGTAAGCGCTTACCTAAACAAATGTCTTTAGAGTTGCGTGAAATCGCAACTGCTAAACGCTCTGGGCAAAAAGGTCTGCAGCAGATATTAGAGGAAGAAGGTGCCAAAATGCTTGATGCTATTGATATCGATGATTTGGTGATAGCATTAGACGAGCGCGGTGCGCTGTGGAATACGTTAGACCTTGCGGCGAAGCTACAGAATTGTTTAAACATTAATCAAAACATTAGCTTACTTGTTGGGGGTCCGGATGGTTTACACCCCGACTGTAAGAAACGAGCCCATCTCATTTGGTCCCTTTCTCCTTTAACTTTACCTCATGCTTTAGTGCGTGTTATAGTTGCGGAACAGGTCTATAGGGCATGGTCTATATTGCAGCACCACCCTTATCATCGTGGATCTTAAAAATATGCTTTTATTTCTGCGACATTTAATAGCAAAATTTAAAGAACAGCATCCAAAAGTTCTTCTGCCACCGGCAGATTTGGAATATGTTGCTGAAGAGCTGCGTATTTTTCATGAGAATATCAAGCAAGCAACGCATTTTTTACAGCATGAATCTCGGGGTGCGGGTGTTTTTACTACTGCTCCGCCACTTTTTTTAGTCATTGGAGCAAGCAGCGCTGGTAAGTCGACTCTTTTATCGCAATCTAATCTTGGATTGATAGATACAAACAGGCAAGAATTTTCTAATCCAGCCTCAACGCGTTATTGCAATTTTTGGTTCTCACAAAAAGAAATTTTTGTGGATACTGCTGGCCATTATACTTCTGCCGCTCCTAGTGATGCTGCTACTAATTTGGCATGGCGCGGTTTATTAAAGTTAATGCATCGTTATCAAATGCATTTTCCACTATCAGGTGTGATTATAGCTATAGATTTGCCAGCATTAGCTCGCGATCCAGGGTTTCTGTCGCAGATGCTGACCAACGTTAAGCAGCGCCTCTATGAAATTGCTAAATATGCGCACAATATTCCTATATTTTTAGTTTTTACTAAGAGTGATTTGATTTTAGGGTTTAAAGAATTCTTTGCTGATCTAAGCAGCGAAGCAAGACAACAAAGATTTGGTATTAGTTTTCAAAATAATCGCTCTTTACGACCCATTCAAGTTTTTAATTCTAAATTTTCTATTCTTGTAAAACATCTTAATGAATTCGCTTTAAACCGCTTGCAACAAGAAAGTAATTTGCTGAGACGCGAGTTAATTAAAGACTTTCCCTTACAGATAGAGAGCCTAGGTAAAACAATACATGCAATTATTAATGAGGTTCCGCACAGCGGATATACATATTTGTCAGAAGTTTGCTTTACTAGCAGCTTACAAGAAGGTAAGCCTCATGATTGTTTATTTACTGTAAATAATAAAGATACCAAGAAAGATGTGGCGAAAAAAGGTCGTATTCGTGGTGTATACGCTACGAATAAACAGCAATCTTACTTTGTAGCTGAATTGTTTCAGCATCTCATAAAACTTGCTCATAAAAGGCAACCAAAAAATAGGGCGTTTTACGCGAAAGATAATAAGTTGAAGAGCAAAAGGGTATTTAAGTTGCCAGCACGTCAGAAACCTTTAAAAATCTTAGCCTATGGTCTTGTTGTGTTGTGTTTTATTGGCGGGATCATTTTGGGATATCACTATAATAATTTACACTTATCTAGAAGCTTTCAGGAGTTGCAAAGACAATATTGGGCATTAAATAAAGAGAAAGATGCTAGCAACAAACTGTTACGTACTTATGAAGTGTTACAGAAAAACCACGTGCTGCAAAATAGTTATCGTTGGCGTTTAGTTGGCGAGAGTAATTTACATAAACAATTTAGTTCTGATCTGGAGCTGAGCTATTCAAATGCGCTAAATTCTGTATTTGTTCCGCAATTACAGTCAGCGTTAGCGAAGGAATTGGATAACGGTAATATGGATGATAGCGTTGCAACATATTCTGCGCTGAAAGTTTATCTGATGTTGGGTGATAATAGTAAAATGGATGTTGGTTATGTGAGAAATTGGTTTATAAATTATTGGGCAAATGTAGCAAAGCTGGAACCAACAGCTATAAACCAGAACATACGATACCTAGAAGATTTTTTTGTCAAGAAAATAAAAATAGCTATTGACGATGCTTTAGTTAGTTCAGTACGTGCTAATTTCTCCAAACTTCCGCCAGAAAAGATTTTATATGCTATATTTAACGATCATTCTAGCCTATCCGCAAAGCAAGATCATTTGCTAATAGATGCGGATCGTAAATCTATTTTCAATACTGATAGTTTTGTGGTTTCTTCTTTATATGAGCATCAAGAGATACGTGATATTTCACAAGATCTTGCAGTGTTTCTGAAAGACACGAAATTACGTGACTGGGTAATGGATTTAGATGAACCAGATTGGGTGTCTAAGGTTGTTAGCGATGAAAAGGTTAAAAAATCTATCCTCGATTTATATTTTTCTACATATGCTAAAGTCTGGAAAGATGCACTTGGAAAAGTAGAAATCAAAGAATTTGGTAGTTTGCAAGGGGTAGGCTCTGATTTGAAAGGATTAACTCTCGCAAATGGGGCCCTTTTAACGTTGGTGCAAAAAGTTAAAGAAAATACGGGAAGTTTAGATAATACAAACATTTTTAAAAATTGGCAGGATTTGGATGTTAAAAAGTTATCTGGTTTGATAAATGCGCTTTCTCAATTCGCAGACAAAATAGCCACGTCTAGTAATGTCCAAGAGGCAGCGTGGGTAAATGCAAAAAATATTATACAAGATGAAAAGTTTCCGGCAGTTATAGAAGATATTAATAATTTTGCTAAAGATGCACCAGAGCCGCTACGTACCTGGTTGCACGCTATTGTGGATAATTATTGGAAGCTACTTTTGCAAAATAGTCATATCTATATAAATAACGTCTGGAATTCAAATGTTCTTCCCAAATTTGCAGCTAATTTGCTAAATCGATATCCTCTTTACAAAGATGCTAGCTCTGACGCGCAACTAGAAGATTTTAATGCTTTTTTTGCTCCTAAAGGCACTTTGGATAATTTCTTCACCTCATATTTAAAGCCTTTTGTGGATGTGAGTAAGGATTATTGGGTTTGGAAAGAGTTTGCAAATCAAAAGCTAGATATTCCTCAGTCTACTTTAGAGATGTTTATTCGCGGTTATTTAATTGAAAAGATGTTTTTTGCTGATGCCGCAATGACCCCTGATATTCACTTTTCTTTAACACCGACTTCTTTAGATGCCAAAACTAAAAGCTTTACTCTATTAGTTGATGGTCAAGTAGTGTTTGCTACTAATAGCAAAATGAAAGAGCAGGAGCTTAAGTGGCCGGGTCCTGAAGTTGGTAATGTTGCGATACAATTTGTTGATCAGCAAGGACAAAATACTCAAGTTTCTTTTACTGGCCAATGGGCTTGGTTTAAGCTCTTGGACCATTCTGATGTTCAAACTACTAGTGATGTACACCGATACGAAGTGACTTTTAGTAATGAAGGAAGCTCCGCTAAATTTAATTTAGTAGCGTCTAAGGCAGCTAATCCTTTTATTCCGGATATAGTGAATAATTTTAGGTGTGTGGATAAGTTGTAGTCTAAGTTCTAGCTATAGCGAGCTTGCCAGATCTTCCTGGTACTTCCCCCTGTATTAAGTCTAGTACCGGTACGCTGGTTCGATCTTTGAGATTTTCTGCTGCTATGTTAGACAGAGTGGTGAAAATGACACCTTGTTTTTGCATATATTTGAGAAAGGCTGTGAACCAATCTAAATATTTCATTCCTTCCAGTTCAGCGTGAATAGTTAAAACATTGGGAAACTTAGTTTGTAACAGTGAGAAATAATATGCAGAGAGGGCGTTTAAATGCAGACTTGGAAGTCCTAGGATTTCATCTAAAGTTGGTAAAGTTGTTGGAATTTGTAGTGTGCGGAATACTTGGTCATTGCTTCGCGGAAAAAACGGTCTTTGGCCACGTGTGTCGCTTGCATAAATCAAATTAGCTGCGTCATAAGTGGCTAAGGTTTTTTCATTTGCTTGCCAACCAGGAGCTGCAGCCGCTTCAGGCGATATGCCAAAAATTCGGGTAAACTCTTTCTGTGCTTTAGCAAATTCCAAGGCAATTTTTCCTCTACTCATAGTGCTGACACCATCTTGCCAGCGCACGTGATCATAGCAATGAATGCCGAGTTCGAACCCATCAGCTTGTATCTTGCGCATCACCGAAGTGTGTTTATGTCCAATGTGTGGACCTGGTAGTAGTATGCCGTTTAATAAAGTTCGGATGCCATACGTGCTTACCACGCTGGTTCGCTTTACCTTAGAGAGGAAACCTGGACGAAAAATTCTCTTTAAAGCTCTTCCCGTGTTGTCTGGTCCTAGTGAAAAGAAAAAAGTAGCAGGAATAGATAAACCTTTTAATAGCGAGGCAAGCTGTGGAACCCCAATGCGGGTGCCGCGTTCTGTGTCAACATCAATTTTTAGAGCTAAAATAGGTTGATTGTTTTTCATAGGTTATAACAGCGTAAGTGAGTTAGAGTTTTTTTTCAACCACAGCCGCTTTTTTTTGTAATCCGGCATGATATTTTGCACTTTTTGCCAAAAGTGTTTGGAATGATTTTTTTCCAAGATGTGTGACATCTCATGTGCAACCACATAATCAACTATTTCTAGTGGCGCTAAAATTAAACGCCAGCTAAAACATAAATTATTTTTACCACTACAAGATCCCCATCTTTTTTTAGCACTAGTGATGGTTATTTTTTTAGGATGTAAGTTAGTTAATTCTGCAAAATACAGCACACGTGCTCTTATAATTAATTTCGCTTCTTGTTTATACCAATGGGTAATATGGTGTTTGGCATTAGGTAGAAACTTTTCTGGGAAATATAACTTATCAGCTAAAAATATGTGTTTATATTTTCCTATTTCTAAGACGTGCTCTGCTCCTAAAAGGCGGAAAGTAGAGCCGGTCTTAAAGTCTAAGGCCTTCATTTGCGTATTTTTTTGATGCACTAAGTTTTGCTTACTCAGAATCCATTTATGTTTTTTTTCTACAAATTTCTTTACTAAAGCTAGGGGATACAAACGCGGGATACGCAATTCCAGTGTTGCATCCGGTCTAATGATTAAAGCAACGCTGCGCCTGCGCGAGCGGATAATATGGTCAATTTTAATCGATTTAGAAAGATCGGCCATTAGGGCTAATTAGCTAAGAAATAATCTATTGACGATACAACTCGCACTGTTTTGTTTATATCTGCCGCCTGAGCACGAGCTGAAGAATAACTTTCCCCTGCGCTACTATCGCTACTTAAGATTTGGAAAACGCCCTGGCTGGCACGGCGGATGGCGCCGACGTGACTATGTGAGTCGGCAGCAAATTGCTCAGCTACAAGGCGAGCACTTTTTGTGGCTTGGGCCAACATAGTGGGACGCAACTCATCTAGTTTAGTAAATACATAACTTGGATTAGCTTGTTGATATTCTTTGCTAGCCAAGACAACACCAGCTTTAATTAGTTCCTGGCTGTTTTGACTAATTTTACGGACTAAGTCAACTTTGTCAGTGCGTACTTTGATACTGCCGTTGACTATGTAGCGTTGTTCAGCTTTTTGGCTTTCATATTCCTGTGCATATTTGTCTACGACAGTAGTTGCTTGGACTTCAAATTCATTGGTGGCCAAACCTTGTTGCAAGAGGAATGCTTGTACGGCCTTTTGATTTTCTCCAACTTGATTGTTGACTTGTTGCAGATCGTTCCCAGCGGCTTTGTAGTTAACTTCCCAAATAGCTAGGTCAGCTTTCACTTGTTTCTCAGCGATACCTTTAACGCTTACATACTTGTCGGAAATACGCATTTTGTAAAGTCCGTGGCCGATAAACCATCCGGACAAAGCATTGCCAATGACGAGAAGCAAAGCGATTAATACAATAAAAAATATTTTATGTGCTCGGTCAGAGCATTGGCATGATGAAGAAATTGGGTTCTGTTCCATAAAGGCCTCTTAGTTAATGATGAGTGAGGCATTATAGATCAAGAGTTCAAGAAAAAACATGTCTACAAGATTTCTTTATAAATCAATGTGTTGTATTTTAAAGTTATGGGCGAAGCATTTAGTATAGTACCCCCACCCTCCACCCTAATATTTTATACATAATTCTTCAATTTGTAATACTGTGTTTTTCACGGTATTGCATAAAATTAAATTTCATGTAAGAAGCTCATTATGTTTATAAACTACCACTTTTCTTTTGATGTATTTTTTGTAGTTGTTACTATCGGACTTGCGATCGGTAGTTTTCTTAATGTTGTCATTTATCGCTTACCCATTTTTCTGCAGGCAAGGTGGAAGGGGGAAATACGAGATCAGGCTTGTCTTCCGCTTTTTCGCTCCTTATGTTTTCCGCGCTCCTTTTGTCCGCATTGTAAATCCCCTATTCCGTTTTGGTCGAATATTCCACTTTTGGGTTTTATTATTTTGCAAGGGCGTTGTTATTGTTGTTCAGAGAAGATTTCTTGGCGCTATCCATTAGTTGAATTTATAAGTGCTGGCGCTGCAATTATATTACTTCTGCGTTTTGGAGTTACCGAAAAATATATAGTGAGCCTAATATTCACCTGCTTTCTTATAATTCTAGCCTATATAGATTTTGATTATTTTTTGTTGCCAGATGAGTTGACTCTTGCGCTTTTATGGCTCGGTCTTGTATTTAGTTTGAAGAATTATTTTGTTGGTAGCGAAGAGGCAATTTTGGGTGCAGCTTGTGGCTATATGAGTTTATGGTTGATAGCGCAAATATTTAGATTGATTCGTGGTATAGAAGGCATCGGTTATGGAGATTTTAAATTAGCAGCAGCGCTAGGTGCTTGGCTTGGTTGGCAATCTATTCCATGGTTAATTTTTAGTGCGGCCTTTTTGGGTAGTTGTGTGGGGTTGATTATGCGTTTTCGAAAATATTCTAAAGGACAAGTCCAATTGCCATTTGGGCCGTTTTTAGCAATAGCTGGATGGTTTTTATTGTATTTGAGTTAAGCATTTATTCTGGGAAAAGTGAACTCACCGAGCCTTTGTTATAGACGCGCTTAATGGTTTCAGCTAAGACAGAACTGAGGCTTAATTGACGGACTTTTTTGCACTGAGCTGCTTTGAGGGAAAGCGGAATTGTGTCGGTGACAACGACTTCATGTAATTCAGAATGCATGATATTTTCTATAGCTGATCCAGATAATACGGGATGTACACAATAAGCGACTACAGTGCGAGCACCTTTCTCTTTTAGAGCTTTGGCGGCTTGTACTAATGTATTTCCGGTGTCTAAAATATCATCGACGATAATGCAATCACGACCAGCTATATCGCCAATAATATTCATTACTTCCGCTTGATTATGACGCGGACGGCGTTTATCGATGATGGCTAAATCAGAGTCATTTAAGCGTTTAGCAATAGCGCGAGCTCTAACAACGCCACCAACATCAGGTGATACGATGACGAAATCTTTATATTTTTTTTCCCAAATATCATCGAACATGACGGAAGTTCCGAAAACGTTGTCTACAGGAATGTAGAAGAAGCCTTGTATTTGATCGGCATGTAGATCTACAGTGATTAAATTGGTAATACCCACAGCGGTCATTATGTCAGCGACGATTTTGGCTGTGATGGGTACGCGAGTGGAGCGGACTCGACGATCTTGTCTCGCATAGCCAAAATAAGGCACGACTGCTGTGATGCTTCCTGCTGAGGCTCGGCGTAGGGCGTCTGCCATGATAATTAATTCCATTAAATTTTCGTTAACCGGTGAGCATGTTGGTTGAATGATGAAAACATCGCGTCCGCGGACGTTTTCTTGAATTTCCACCATGATTTCGCCATCACTGAAGCGATCGACTGTGGCCTCTCCCAGATGAGTGCCTAAATAACCGGCTACTTTTTGTGCCAGAGGGATGTTGGCGTTACCGCTAAAAATTTTCATATCTTTGAGGTCGATTGGTTTCACTGGGGTTTTCCTGCATCAAAAAGTTGGTGCCACTAACTTAAAAACGTAACTTATTGATTTATAACAAAATCTTATGGACATGTTTTTTACATTGGCTGGGGTGCTAGGATTCGAACCTAGGAATGCTGGGATCAAAACCCAGTGCCTTACCGCTTGGCGACACCCCAATACTTATAAATTTACTGGTATTCTATTCTTTCTACTATCCCCAAGACAAGCCCAATAACTACTTGGTTGGGTGCTAGGATTACTCATAACCATCCTGGTTATTCGGCCCTTCGGGCCGCTCGCTTTCGCTTCGCGTTCAAAATTGTTTGTCCTAACAATTTTGTCGAACCTAGGAATGCAGAGGATCAAACCTCTGTGCCTTACCGCTTGGCGACACCCCAAAATCAATAAAAACGTGGATATTCTGCAGTTGGCGGGCTCTTCTGTCAATCGGAATCTAGGATTTTTTGCAATTTCTTAGTTTTAAATCGGTCAATTTTCAGTTAAAGTAAGCCACATTGCAGTTTGGTTCTGCGATTTTCTCAATAATAATCAGGAATTGCTTTAATCATATAATTAAAATAACGAAAGAGTATTTATGGCAGCTTTAATAAATTCATTCAAAAGATTGCGCGGTTTAGTTTCTACTGATTTATCAATCGATTTGGGAACAGCTAATACTTTGGTGTGTATGCGCGGAAAGGGTATCGTTCTTAACGAGCCTTCAGTGGTAGCTGTGCGTCGGGAGGCAAATGGTCAGAGTCGTGTGTTGGCAGTTGGTTCAGAGGCCAAGCGTATGTTGGGTCGTACGCCGGCTAACATTTCAGCAATTCGTCCTTTAAAAGATGGAGTAATTGCGGATTTCAGTATCACAGAAAAAATGTTGCAGTACTTTATTCGGCGTGTGCATGAGGCTAAATATTTTTTACGCCCCAGCCCACGGGTTTTAATAGGAGTTCCTTGCGGCTCAACTCAAGTTGAGCGTCGTGCTATCCGAGAATCAGCCTTGAGTGCAGGTGCGAGAGAGGTGTATTTGATTGATGAGCCAATGGCAGCTGCTATTGGAGCAGAGTTACCAGTGGAAAAAGCTAATGGTTGTATGGTAGTTGATATAGGAGGCGGTACTACAGAAGTTGCGATTATTTCTTTGAATGGTATTGTTTATTCTGAATCAGTTCGTATCGCTGGAGATCGTTTTGATGAGGCGATCATAAGTTACGTTCGTCGCAACTACGGCAGCTTAATAGGTGAGACAACAGCCGAGCAGGTCAAAAAAGAAATCGGTGCTGCATTTCCTGGTAATACAGTGCGTGAGATGGAAGTGCGTGGGCGCAATATAGCTGAAGGGATTCCGCGTAGCTTTACTTTGAATAGCAATGAAGTTTTGGAAGCTTTGCAAGAACCACTTTCTGGTATTGTAAGCGCCATTCATGCTGCTTTAGAACAAACTCCTCCAGAGCTCGCGTCAGATATTGCTGAACGTGGTATGGTCTTAACAGGTGGTGGAGCTTTGTTGAGAGATTTAGACCGCTTACTTATGGAAGAGACAGGTTTGCCTGTTATTGTGGCGGATGATCCTTTAACTTGTGTTGTGCGTGGTGGTGGAAGAGCTTTGGAACTTATGGATCAAATCGGTGGTGGCTTTTTAGCAAGGGAATAAATGGGAAATAATTATGAATTGTGAATTATGAATTGGAAGAAACAATCTAGTTTTAAATATTCATAATTCATCATTCATGATTTATAATTTTCTTACAGAGGATAGGAATATCAAAAAGCTTTTCGCTAAAACTAGTTTTTTGGGGTTAAGAGCTACTTTGCTGGTTTTATTGGCTGTGATCCTTTTAATTTGTGATAGGCAGATTACATATTTTGTTTACGTGAAATCAGTTCTGCGCAGTATAGTCTCACCTGTGCAATACGTTGTTAGCTGGCCAATTACTTTTCTTGATACCGCTGTTTCTGATTTAGCGAGTAAGCGTGCGTTGTTAGAAGAAAACGCTAAACTGCGTGCCGAAGAGTTGCTTCTTCAAGCTAAAGTGCAAAAGCTCATGGATCTAGAGCAAGAAAATGCGAATTTACGCAATTTAGTGCACTCTGCTGCGACTAAAGAGCGTTTTTTAGTAGCTCAACTGCTTGCTGTTCATTCCAGTAATTTTAATTATGAAATAACTGTCGACCGAGGTAAAGCTGATGGTGTTTACATAGGACAGCCAGTAGCTGATGCGTATGGCATAATTGGACAAGTGATTGCTGTCGCGGCCAATAGTAGTACCATTTTACTAATTACAGATGTGAAAAGTTCTTTGCCAGTGCAGATTTTGCGTAATGGTTTACGAGCTATTGCGATTGGCACAGGAGATGGCACTAGTTTAGAGTTAATTCATATCCCCGAAACAATGGATATCAAGAAAGGGGACCTTTTGGTTTCATCCGATATTGGGTCAAGGTTTCCACAAGGTTATCCCGCAGGCGTTGTTAATCGTGTGGAAAAGGTTCCAGGAGAACGTTTTTTGCGTGTTCTCATGTTACCTAGTGCTCGGATCAACCAAAGCCGGCAGATGCTTTTAATTTGGTCTGAGCAAGCAAGTAAAAGTGAGCCAGCTCCGGCTACCAAGGCAACAGGTAAGTCTAAATTACGCAGGAAGTAAGCTATGTACGGTGCACGTCGTTGTAATGTGGTTTGGGTAATTGTTATAAGCTTTTTTTTGGCCTTTGCTTTAAATATTTTACCATTACCCAATTGGATAGTTGGATTACGACCACAATGGGTTTTACTGCTTTTGATGGGCTGGGCTTTGCTTCTACCAGAGTGTGTTGGAATTGGAATTGCATGGATAGTCGGACTAGCTTTGGATATGCTTAGTAATGCTTATTTAGGGGAACATGCTTTGATATTCACTGTGATAGTGTATTTTTTGCAACGCTTTCACAACCGCATTGTTTTTTATTCTTTTTTGCAGCGAACTAGTATTGTTTTTTTGTTGGTTATTTTGGCGCAGATCTTACAGGTTTGGTTAGAAAGTAATCTGGAGCCTAAGGGAAATCACATCAATTATTGGCTTACTATTTTCACTACAACATTATTTTGGCCTTGGGTAGAAATGTTGCTGCGGCGTTGGCAAGAGCGATTGAGGATCAGTTAGCCTATGGATATGCAGAAAAGGAGGAGGTTTTTTATTGGAATAGTTAGTAGTGTAGTTGTCGCTATTTTAATTTGTATATTGATTGTTAATTTCACTCCCTTAGCGGATTTTTATTTAGAAAAGTATAAACCTAATTTAGAACTTTGGACGAGTAAGGCTTTAGGACAGCCGATTTCTATTGAAAAGGTATCTGCTCATTTTGACTCTCTCCATCCAACTGTCATTTTTTCTAATGTAGTCATAAAAGATCAGGCGCAGCGCACGTCACTCGCTAAAATGGTTGAGGTTAGGCTCAAAATAAATTTATGGAAGAGTATAATAGAGCGCGCATTAAAACCTACTGGATTTTTTGTTTCTGGAATGAGGGTTGCATCTGATGAGGGTAGTGGAGTCAGTAAAGCTAGTCTGAGTTTTAATTTCGGTGGATTGTTTTCTACAAAGGAGCACAACGAAAAGCTTGTTCTTGAGGATGTCAATTTGACTTGCTTGGGGCATCCTAATTGGCCAACTGTTAAAAATATAAAAGCAGACCTGGTCTATCAAAATAATGCATTATCTGTTCTGATACATTCAGCAAGTATAGCAAGCATTCATTTACAGAATATTAAGCTAAATATTTCTTCTGAACGTTTAGAGCTGCAATACGATACAAATGTGCAGGTTATTCTATCGTTTGCTCAGAAGAATGCACAAAGATCAAAGATTGAAATTGTGAGCCCGAATATTCAGGGAACAATTACCTTACCCAAGGAAGGTTCAGGTGAAGCTTGGGGTATCAGGTTAAATAGATCTTATTTTATATCTGACGCAAAACAAAAAGATTTTCCTTTGCCTGTATTAGATTTTGCTGATTTACCCCCATTGTCTTTCGTAAGTAACGATTTTCGCTATAACGGCCAAAAACTTGGTCGTATAGGCTTTGACATTACTGCGCAAGGAAAGAGCAGTATCAGCGTGAAGAAATTTTTTATGTCGCTGCCAGCCAGCAACGTAGAAGCAAGCGGAGATTGGTTGGCCGGTTCTAATCAACAAACGATAAATTTAATCGGTGTTTTGAAGACAAGTAATTTGGGTGTGTTATTAAAGAGCTTGGATGCGGGTTCTAATCTAGTGGGTGGTAGCGGTACGGTAAACTTCCAATTAACGTGGCAAGATAAATGGTTTGTACCAAATTGGGCTACTTTAAATGGAAGTATAAAAATACGTTTTCAAAAAGGCAACATTGTAAATCTAGGTGCGAAAACAGAAAGCAGCCTAGATATTGGTCGTTTTTTTAGTTTGGTGACTTTACAGGGCTTACCGAAATATCTTACTTTAGATTTTAGCGATTTGACCGCGAAAGGGTTTGCTTTTGATGCTCTAAAGGGCGATGCAGTTATAAAAAATGGTAATATTTCTGTTCACAATATAAGTTTAGTAGGTCCGATAGCAAAGGTTTTAGTTCAGGGTAGAGTTGGAATAATTAGAAAAGATTATGATTTGGAAATTACTGTGGCACCCACCCTAACCTCTGACCTACCTTTGGTAGCTGCTGTAGCTGGAGGTCCAGTTGCAGGAGTGGTAACTTTGGCTGCAGATAAGATATTAGGTGGTGGCAAAAGTATGACAAGCTCAAGCTACACTGTTCGTGGCTCTTGGGCGAAACCACTAGTCAGTAAATCTAAAAGAAAATAAAATATCATGGAAACAACGACCAACCAAATTGCATGGCATGCCCTTAGTGTCCAATATACACTAAAAAAACTAGATAGTAGTTCTAAAGGTTTAAGTAAAAAAGAAGCTCAAAGGCGCCTAAAAAAATTTCCGCCTAATGAGATTACCCCACCTAAACCAGCTAGTTTGTTAAGACGCTTTTTGCGTCAATTCCATAATATTTTAATTTACATTTTATTGGGCTCGGCTTGTGTAACGGCTTTTTTTCATCACGTTGCTGATACTAGCGTTATTTTAGGTGTGATTTTTTTAAATGCTATTTTTGGTTGCTTGCAGGAAGGTAAGGCTCAGAGCGCTTTGAGCGCTATTCGGAATAGTTTGGCTATTTTTACAACCGTACTTCGTGACGGAAAACTAGAAAAAATTTCAGCGAAAGACATTACTATAGGTGATGTTATTTTTCTGCAAAGCGGAGATAAAGTTCCTGCTGATTTGCGTCTTATTGATACGCAGAATTTGCAAACTCAAGAATCGGCATTAACTGGCGAATCTTTACCTGTTGCGAAACAAGTAGAGAAAGTAATAAGCCAGGCTCCTTTAGCTGAGCGTATTTCCATGGCCTATAGTAGTACTATTGTTACGTCAGGGAGAGGATTCGGTATTGTTGTGGCTACTGGTCTTGATACCGAAGTTGGGCGTATTAGCGAGGCTGTGAAAAAGGAGGCACACCCCACCATTCCTTTGATAGCTAAAATAAATCGATTCGGAATTTGGCTTACTGGCATAATTTTGCTATTCGCTGCTATAACTTTTTTTATTGGCATGCTCTTTTGGCAAGACTCTATAGATAAATTATTGCTGGCTGTGGTTAGCATTATTGTGTCAGCTATTCCGGAAGGTTTGCCTGCGGTTATGACTATTATTCTTGCTATAGGTGTGACACGTATGGCTCGGCAGAATGCTATTGTGGCTCGCCTGCCGGCTATTGAGACTATGGGTTCTGTGACAACAATTTGTACGGATAAAACAGGAACATTAACTTTAAACGAACTAGCCGTGCATGAGATTGTTACCGCTAAAAAGCTCTATGAAACTTGGAATATAAATTTTGATCCGTGTAAACATGACGATCTAATAGAAGCAGTTCGGATATCGATTTTGTGTAATGATGCCGTTTTTAGTGTTTATAGCGACCCTTTAGACGCTGCTATGTGGCAGATGGGAAAAAGGGCTGGTTTGGATTTAGTAGCAGAGCAAAAAAAATTACCGCGTACGGATTTTATTCCTTTTGAATCTAAACATAAGATTATGGCTACGTTGCACCACGATCATTCTGGGAAAGGTTTTATTTTTGTTAAAGGTGTGCCTGAGAAAATCTTGCAAATTTCTTCCTGGCAAAGCAGCGATGAGAACAAATATTGGGTAAATAAGCTACGAAAATTAGCTCACAGCGGGCAACGTGTTATAGCTGTTGCTTACAAAGAAAGTTCGCCTAAGATAACTAGCCTTGACTTTAAGTATCTACAGGAAGGCTTCACGATTTTGGCGTTATTTGGCTTAAGCGATATGCCACGTGCGGAAAGTAAATCTGCTGTCTTATCTTGTTTGGGAGCTGGAATTCAAGTGAAAATGATTACAGGAGATCATAGCCTTACCGCCGCGAATATAGCCGAACAAGTTGGAATTCAAAATCCACAGCGAGTGATTACTGGTGCCGAAATTGATCGTCTAACAGATGATGAGTTGTGTGCCATTGCTGCTCAGGTTAATGTTTATGCTCGAACAGCCCCGGAACATAAATTACGTCTAGTTAAAGCGTTGCAAGAAAAGCACAACATAGTTGCTATGACTGGTGACGGGGTGAATGATGCTCCAGCTTTGATGCAAGCTGATATCGGAATCGCCATGGGTAGAAAAGGTACGGAAGCTGCAAAAAGTGCAGCAGCTATGGTTTTGAATGATGATAATTTTGCTACTATTGTAGCTGCTATATCCATAGGTAGAACCATTTATGACAATTTAAAGAAAGCTATTTTGTTTATTTTGCCTACGAGTTTTGCGCAGTGTTTGGCGATAGTGATAGCTATTTTATTTGGTTGGACTTTGCCAATTACTCCCGTGCAAATTTTATGGATAAATATGGTAACAACTATTACGTTGTCATTAGCTTTGGCCTTTGAGCCTGGGGAAAAAGATAATATGAGGCGTCCACCGCGGTCAGTACAAGAACCTCTTCTGTCCCCCTTTCTTTTTTGGCGTACAGTATTTGTTTCATCGCTCATTGTTGCGGCTGTTTTTGTTTTATTTTTAAGTGAAGATCATTTGCGCGGTATTCCCTTGGATACTGTACGAACTGTGATAGTGAATATGATTGTTTTCGGTGAAATAGTTTACTTATTTAATTGTCGAAAAATTTACTCATCATCTATCAGTTTCTCTACATTATTTAGTAGCAAGGCAACATTGTTGGCTGTTGTTGCGGTCTTGTTACTGCAGGCAGGGTTCACTTATATTCCAACTATGCAATATTTTTTTGGTTCGGTTGCTTTGGGCTTTATGCATTGGGTATACATAGTTGGCTTAGGTGGTTTGATTTTTGTATGTGTGGAAATTGAAAAATATTTATTACGAAGAAAGAAGAAAAAATAGTGGCAATTATTTGTTTTTTGGCACAGAAAACAATTCACCATTTTCTAAACACATAGCTGTTAGTTTGCCACCCCATACACAACCAGTGTCGATGGCATAGAGGAAGGGTTCTTTTGTGTTTCCAGCTAGAGCCGCCCAGTGGCCGAAAATTATTTTTGTTTCTTTTGTGAGCCTTCCGGGAATTTGAAACCATGGTATATAACCAGCCGGTTGTTTGCCAATTTCAGCTTTGCATGTCAGATTTAATTTTCCATCAAGAGAGCAAAAACGCATGCGAGTGAAGCAATTGACGAAGAAGCGCAGACGATCGTATCCAACCAAATCTTTTCGCCAAGTGTTGGGTTTGTTGCCTTCTACAGTATGCAAGAAATCTGGATGTTCTTTTCCTCGCAAGGCTTCTTCTACTTCATGGGCATAAATTTTTGCTTCCTCTATTGTCCATTTTGGGTAGATACCGGCATGCGCCATTACATAGCCCAACTTATCATCGCAATGTAAGAGTGGTCTGTGTCTTAGCCAATTTAACAGTTCCTGGGAGTCTTTGGCGGTAAAGATTGGTTCTAGTTTAGGATGATTGGGGCGTAAATGCTTTTCATATTCCAACACCAAAAGATAAATGTCGTGATTTCCTAAAATCACTATGGCTGAAGTATCTAAATTTTTTACTAAGCGTAAAACTTCTAAAGAGAAAAGTCCGCGTCCAACTAAATCTCCGACAAACCATAGTTTATCTTGAGAGGGATTAAAAGAAATTTTTTTCATCAATGCTTCTAATTCGTACACGCATCCGTGTACATCGCCGATTGCGTAGGTTGCCATATAGGTTTCCCTTAGTGCTGATTATATTTTGAGATGTATTCTAACAGCGTCAAACTTAATTTTGTACGTTTTTGCCAGTTATTTTTGTATTTCGCTGCCAGGATTTTGTCGTGAATTAGAAGAAGATTCTCGGTGTTTTTCTGATCGGCAGCTTTAGTGAAGTTAAAACTGCCAGTTATTGTGATTTCATCGTCAATAATCATAACTTTGTTGTGAGCTATGTCTGGCAAATAATCTATTTTTATTGGTAAATTATGTTTGCGGCAATAGTCTACAGTATACATTGGTTCAACAATGGCGCTTTTGTCTAAAAGGATTTCCACATCCACCCCGCGTTTTTGTGCCGCTACTAAAGCCTTGGCTATAGGAAAGTTAGTGAAGCTAAAAGCTTGTACCAATATTTCTTTTTTTGCGTTATAAATAGCTGTCACGATAGGTTGAGTGCATCTTCCTTCTGGGGAAAAACAGACCGTATAAGAAGCATCGTTGCTAAAAATATCGCCGAAGCATAAAGTAGACCAGAGGCTAAAAAGAAAAAGAAGTAGACTGATTTTACGCATAGTAATATTTTCCAATTAAAATAACACATTCAAACAAGAGCCCTGCAAGGGCGAGAGAAGATAGCCCAGGGAAAGCGAGCTTGCTCGCGCAGCCCTGGGTTAATGGGTTAACACAAAAACATCAGGCATTATAACATGAAGAATCCTTTATTAGTTCGTGAAAAAACACCGCCGTTCCATCGTATTAAAACAAAACATATTTTGCCAGCTATAAACAGCGTTTTAGCTAGTAATCATGAGCGCTTGAAAGAGCTTTTGCGAAAAAACAAAACATATACTTGGCAAAACCTAATGGAGCCTTTTCTAGATGATGAGGAACAGTTAAGCTATATTTGGTCTATTGTAAGACATTTGCATATGGTGGCTGATTCACCTGCGTTACGTAAAGTTTATGAAGCATGTTTGGCCAAAGTTACTTCTTACTACAGTGCGTTGGGGCAAAATCAGAAGCTTTACAAGGCTATTTTAACTATCAAAGAAGATCAGAATTTTTCCAAATTAAATGCAGCTGAGAAAAAGATTATTTCTAATATGCTGCGCGATTTTCATTTAGCTGGAGCAGATCTACCTAAAAATAAACAAAGAGAAGTTAGAGCTTTACAGAAAAAATTATCTAATTTGCAAACCAAATTTTCTAACAATGTTTTAGATTCTACTAATGCGTGGCGCAAGATTATAGCGGATCAGCAAGAATTATCTGGCATTCCAGAGTATATTGTAAAAGCCGCAGCATCTAATGCGGCTAAGCAGAAACTAAAAGGCTTTCTTGTGACGTTGCATGCGCCATTTTATGAGGCGGTGTTGACTTATGCTAATAAAAAGAAACTCCGCCAAGAAATGTATGTGGCTTATGTGACACGTGCCTTAGCTAATGACGGTTTGGTCTCGGAAATCTTACAAGTTCGTAGCAAGTTGGCTCAGCTCTTGGGTTTTGGTAACTATGCTGAATTATCTTTGGCAACTAAAATGTTTAAAGAGCCTAAGCAGGTTTTGGATTTTTTAAATGATATATCAAAGAAAGCTCTACCCAAGGCTAGGCTTGAGTTAGCGGAATTAGAGGAATTTGCCAGGGAAAAATTTAAAGTAAAAAAACTTTTTCCTTGGGATATTGCTTATTACCGCGAAAAGATGCGGCAACAGAAATATGCTTTATCGCAAGATGAGCTGCGTCAATATTTCCCCGTCGATCAGGTTTTAAGCGGTATACAAAAATTAGTTGAAAAATTATTTTCCGTTAAGATTTTGCCGCTTAACAAAGTTTCTGTTTGGCACGAAGATGTAAAGTGTTTCCAGCTTCTAAATCGCCAGCAAAAATGCATGGGAAAATTATATTTAGATTTGTATGTTCGTTCCAGTAAACAAGGTGGAGCATGGATGGATTCTTGTCAGACGCGCTACAAATTGCAAAGTGGTTCTGTGCAAATTCCTATTGCTTATCTAGTTTGTAATTTCGCTCCACCAATAGCAGGCAAACCCAGTTTGCTTACTTTTGATGAAGTTACAACGCTGTTCCATGAGTTTGGGCATTGCCTGCAGCATTTACTGACAACAGTAGATTACGCCCCAGTTTCTGGGATCAATGGCGTGCTTTGGGATGCAGTGGAGCTTGCTAGTCAATTTATGGAAAATTGGTGCAATGAGAAAAAAATTCTAGAGACAATCTCGAGACATCACATTACTAAAAAGCCTTTGCCACTCAGTTTGCAGAAAAAAATTCATAAAGCGAAAAATATGCAGTCAGGCTTACAAACGATGCGGCAGTTGGAGTTTGCTTTGTTCGACTTTTTACTGCATAGCAAAAATAGTGGTTTTGCGCCCAAGCAGGTGCAATCTCTCTTAAATACTGTGCGCTCAAAAGTAAATATATTACCAAAATACGCGGGAAACCGTTTCCAAAATAGTTTCCTACACATTTTTGCTGGTGAATATGCAGCAGGATATTATAGCTACAAATGGTCAGAAGTTATGTCGAGTGATGTTTTTGCGATCTTTCAAAAACGAGGTTTGTTTAATAAAAAAGTTGCGGAAGATTTTCTAAAAAATATTTTAGCAGTTGGTGGTGTTATTGAACCCCTGGATGCTTTTAAGAATTTCGCTGGCCGTGAGCCCAAGATCGATGCGCTGTTGAAGGCGGATGGGATTGTGGTGAATGCTGAATATAAAACGCAGGAATAATTATGAAAAACAATGCACATCTAGCTGAATCCACAACACATACACAAGTTCATATACCAAAAGCAATCATTTTTGCTGCTTCTGGTGCATTCTTTTTATCTTTGATGGCACTATGCGCAAAGCTTGCCTCTTCGCATTCAACAGAACCAATGATTACCTTTTTTCGTTTTGCCGTTACAGCATTGTATATTTTTACAATGCTGATGGTTAAGCATGTGCGTGGTTGCCACATTTCTCTTAAAACGCAGCATTTTGGTATGCATATGGTGCGAGCGGTAGCTTCTACGGGAGCTATGTACTCGTTGTATTATGCCTTGCGTTACATTCCGCTCGTAGATGCCAATTTACTAACGCTAACATATCCTTTGTTTGCTTTAATCTTAATGGCCATTTTTTTTAAAGAAAGGGTTAAATTAGTTAGTTGGCTTGCTATGGCAGTAGGGTTTATCGGAATCATTTTTGTTTTGAAGCCAACATCAGCATTATTCACGCCGGCATCTGCTATAGGTTTATTTTCCGGCCTGTGCGCTGCGGCTGGCATTTTAGGTATTCGTGAATTGAGTAAATCCGAACATACTTACACTATTATGTTTTACTACACATCTGTTGCGCTGATAATTAGTAGTGTGCTGGTGATTTTTTATTGGCAAAAGCCAGATTGCTATACTTTGTTATTACTTTTGGGTGTTGGTGTGTTTGGTATGCTGTATCAAGAGTTATTGACGCGTGCGCTAGCTTATGCTCCCGCTTATATTCCATCGTCGCTGATGTATTTAAGCGTCGTATTTAGTGGTATTTTTGGTATGCTGATTTGGGGGCACATTCCCGATGCTTGGTCGTGGTTAGGAATTGTGCTCGTTTGCTTGGGTAATATTTTTGTGATTGTATTACGATAATGAGATTTAACCCCGTTTTGCTTTTATTGGGATTAAGTTAATTTGCAAGTAGCAGCCAATAGCTTGAGCAAATTTCATTAGTGTCGCCACGGAAGGAGAATGCTTATTTTTACCGCCACCTGCTTCGAGACGGGCGATAGCAGCCTTATGAGTGTCCATTTTGTTTGCAACATCCTCTTGGGTTAGATTGTTTTTTAGGCGAGCTTCTTTTAAGCTTTGTGCTAATTCCAGTTGTAATTTAAAAGCTTCGTATTCTGCACGTGCTTCTGGGTCAGATAGAACTTCTTTTCTAAGTTTTGCATGCCGATTATTTTTAGCCATGATGTAATATCTCCCATATTCGATTTAAATATTAACATATTTGTTAACTCTCTGCAATAACTATTTATCTGATAACCAGAAAATAAGTTACTAGTAAAAGCAACAAAATACTATACCGTGATCTTAGGTTTCTAACTATGCAAAGTTTTTACGGTATTTAAAAAGACATTTGATATGATAAGCTAGATGGATATTGAGAATGTGGTAATGGGACATTTGGTGTCGTATAGTTAACGTGGAGAATAAACTCATGACTGTTTTTAGTCCAGGTCAAGGTCTTAAAAGAAGAGGGGCTTCTGTTAATATTGAAATGCAGGATCTGAATACACAGAAGCAGAGTCCAGTTGAGGTAACTGCAAAACAGGTAGAGAAGGCGCAGCAAAACAGTGCTGTAATATCAGTGGCGAAAAATTCTGCTAGTTTTGTACAATCTGCACCGCAGCCCTCTGAGCCAGATATAAAGTCATGTTTGGATATGGATGTAAATCAATGTAGACTTTTTTTGGGATAATAATAAATAAAGTAATTTAGTAATTCAAAACAATTCGCAGTAAATCAAAAGCTAGTTGGCTTTTAGACCGTTCAGATAACTCAAACACTTCACCATGTTTAGTCAAAACCAACAACACATTGTTATCACTTTGAAATCCCAAGTTCTTCCCAACTAAATTAGCAGCTATTATGTCAATTTTTTTGCTGACTAATTTTTGTTTGGCGTTTTCTAAAAGATTCTCTGTTTCAGCAGCAAAACCAACGGTTAGCGGAGGATTCTTGAGCTTAGCAACGGCGCTTAAAATATCGGGATTTTTTACTAATGACAGAGAGAGCTTTTCTGAGGTTTTTTTGATTTTTTGTTTAGAATTTTTTTCAATTCGATAATCAGCTACCGCGGCGGTTGCGATAAAAATATGGCAGTTCTTTATGTTTGACATTACAGCCTTGTACATTTCTTCGGCTGTTGTCACATCAATTCTTTTTACATTATATGGAACTGGAAGTTTTGTTGGACCGCTGATTAAAGTTACTTTAGCACCTAACATTTCTGCGGCGTTAGCTATAGCATATCCCATTTTTCCGGAACTATGGTTGCTGATGAAGCGTACGGGATCTATAGGTTCAATAGTTGGTCCAGCTGTGATAATGACATTTTTTCCTTTTAGAAGCGGTGGCAGACAAGAAGATTCTAACATTTTTACTATTTCTATTGGTTCTAACATCCTGCCTGGTCCTATATCACCACAAGCTTGTATGCCCTCATCCGGTCCTAAAATTTTTAAACCCATTTTCCCTAAAGTTTCAATATTGTTTTGGGTGGCCATATTTTTCCACATTTCCATATTCATAGCCGGGGCGATAAATTTGGGTGTAAAAGTCGAAGTGGCCAAGCAAACTGTGGATAACAAATCATCAGCAATGCCATGTGTTATCTTTGCAATTATATTTGCTGTTGCTGGAGCAATTAAAAGGGCGTCGCACCATCTGGCTAAGGCTATATGCTCAAGATCTGGTGCGCGGTTTAGCTCAAACATGGAAGTATAAACCCGATTTTTAGAAAGAGTCTCTAAGGTTAAAGGCGTTATAAACTTTTGTGCCGAATCCGTCATGATGACTTTAACTTCTGCGCCGTTTTGTATAAGTATTCGAACTAGCTCGCAAATTTTGTAAGCCGCAATGCAGCCAGTAATGCCTAGGAGAATTTTTTTGTTTTGGAGTTGTGTGAACATAGGTTTGTTTATCCTCGTATTTTTGTTAGCCAATTATACCAAGTTTTTGATTTTTTCCGGAGAACCTAACTTAAAAACACAACGCATTGATTTTAAAAGGAAACTCGTAGACATGTTTTTAAGCATATTTTGGGATTGATCTATGGTAGTAGGGAACGAGATACAGATTGTGGGGGCGCGATTAATAACGCTTTCCATCATCGCGTCTTTCTCTATATTTTTCCCCAAGCATTTGGTATCCTTTGCGCTATATTTTTGGAGATTTAACATGGCAAAGAAAAATATTTTTTACGCGCAATCAGGTGGGGTTACTGCAGTTATTAACGCTTCGGCATGTGGAGTGATTGAAACTGCTCGGAAGCACAGACTGAAAGTTTATGCCGGTAAAAACGGTATTATCGGCGCTTTAAATGAAGAAATTATTGATACAGGCAAGGAAAGCAGTAAAGCTATTGCAGCGCTGCGTTATACCCCAGGTGGGGCTTTTGGATCTTGTCGTTATAAACTAAAAAGTTTAGAAGAAAATGCGGCGGAATATAAGCGATTAATTGAAGTTTTTGCAGCGCACGATATTGGCTATTTTTTCTATAACGGCGGTAATGATTCGCAAGATACTGCCTATAAAGTTTCGCAAATTGGCGCCAAAATGGGCTATCCGCTAGTTTGTATCGGTATTCCTAAAACTATGGATAACGATTTGCCTTTTACTGACAATTGTCCGGGTTTTGCTTCGGTAGCTAAATATTTGGCTGTTTCGATTCGTGAAGTTGGTTACGATTTAGCTTCTATGGCAGCAACTTCTACTAAAGTTTTTGTTTTAGAAGTAATGGGACGTCACGCTGGTTGGACTGCTGCAGCAACTGGTTTAGCAGCCGAAAAGGAGGGTGATGCTCCTCATATTATTTTATTTCCAGAAGTTATTTTTGACGAAGAAAAATTTTTAAGTCGCGTGGATGCAAGCGTGAAAAAATATGGCAGTTGTGCCATAGTGGTTTCGGAAGGGGTGCATGATAAAGAAGGAAGATTCTTAGCCGATGCAGGTTTGGTTGATGCTTTCGGGCATAAACAACTTGGCGGGGTCGCTCCAGTTATAGCTCAGATGGTGAAGGCTAAATTAGGCTATAAATATCACTGGGCGGTTGCTGATTATTTGCAACGTGCAGCTCGCCATGTGGCTTCGAAAGTAGATGTAGAGCAGGCCTATGCAGTTGGCAAAGCTGCAGTTGAATACGCTTTAGCTGGAAAAAATAATGTTATGGTTACTGTTGAGCGGAAATCTGCTAAGCCTTATCGTTGGAAAGTTGGCTCTGTACCTCTTTCCAAAGTAGCGAACGTTGAGCGCGTAGTTCCACGCAATTTCATCAGCAAAGATGGCTTCCACATTACTTCATCTTGTCGTACTTATCTGCAGCCGCTAATTACTGGCGAAGATTACCCTCCATATAAAAATGGCTTGCCAGAATATGTGCAATTAAAAAATTCTTTGGTAGCAAAAAAGCTGAAGTAATATGTCCAAAACCCAAGAAATTCGCAGCAAAATTGTTAGTATAGGTAAAACTAAGAAAATCACTAACGCTATGCAAATGGTTGCAGCTGGCAAAAGGCGTAAAACCGAAATGCGTATGCAGGCTTCTTTGCCATATGCTGAAAAAATTAGGAGAGTTGTAGAACATGTTGCAAATAGCGATACTGAGTATCGGCATAATCCATATCTTACAATACCAAAAAACCCTAAGTCAGTTGGGCTAATCCTTATTTCTACAGATCGTGGTCTTTGTGGTGGTTTAAATATTAATCTTTTTAAAAAAGTCTTGCTGTCTGCTAAAGAGTGGCAAAAACAGGGGATTTCGACTAGCTTATTTTTAATTGGTTCTAAGGCATCCGCATTTTTTAAAAATGTAGATATGCCTATACTTGCACAAGTAAAAAATCTGGGTGATAGACCAAATATGTCAGATCTTATTGGTCTTATGCAGGTAGGGCATAACGCCTACATAAATAGAGAAATTGATTTGCTTTACATTGCTTATAACGAATTCGTCAATACAATGGTTCAGCAACCAGTTGTTAAGCAACTTTTCCCTGTATCGTCCCTACCTAAAGGCGAAAAAAAACATCACTGGGACTACATTTACGAGCCGAATTCTTTTTCTGTGTTGCAAAGCTTACTTAAACGCTATGTGGAAACACAGGTGTATCAAGCTTTGGTCGATAACATAGCTTGCGAGCAAGCTGCTCGTATGGTGGCGATGAAAAATGCGACGGATAATGCTAATAAATTTATTGCTGATTTGGGCTTAGCGTATAATAAAGCTCGTCAAGCTATGATTACTCAAGAAATAACGGAAATCGTAGGCGGAGCAGCAGCTGTATAAAAGAAAGAGGTAAATATGAGTGGAAAAATTGTTGAAGTTATTGGCGCTATTGTTGATGTTGAGTTTCCATTGGATGCAGTTCCTAAAATTTATGATGCATTAGTGGTCACCTCAAATGGCTTAACCTTGGAGGTAGAGCAACAGTTAGGGGACGGCGTTGTACGGACTATTGCTATGGGTCCGTCGGAAGGATTGGCGCGTGGTTTGGAAGTTAAAAGCACAGGGAATTCCATTACAGTTCCTGTCGGCTATGAAACTTTAGGGCGTATTATGAATGTTTTGGGCGAGCCAATCGATGAATGTGGTCCCATCAAAACCAAAGATCATTGGGCTATTCACCGTCAACCGCCGCCGCTTACTGAACAACTTGGTGATGTTCATATTTTAGAAACAGGTATTAAAGTTATAGATCTAATTTGTCCATTGGCGAAAGGCAGTAAAGCTGGATTATTTGGTGGAGCTGGGGTTGGCAAAACCGTATGTATTATGGAGTTGATTAGAAATATTGCCGTTGAACATAGTGGTTATTCCGTGTTTACCGGTATTGGTGAGCGAACTCGTGAGGGAAATGATTTCTATCACGAGATGAAAACGTCCAAGGTTTTGGATAAAGTTGCTTTGGTTTACGGGCAAATGAACGAACCGCCAGGAAATCGTTTGCGTGTTGGTCTAACTGGCTTGACAGTTGCGGAATATTTTCGCGATCAATCACACGACGTTTTGCTGTTCATAGATAATATTTATCGTTATACATTAGCTGGCACTGAAGTTTCTGCGCTTTTAGGTCGTATGCCTTCTGCTGTGGGTTATCAGCCGACTTTGGCACAGGAAATGGGAGATTTGCAAGAGAGAATTACATCGACAAAGCACGGTTCGATCACATCAATTCAGGCGGTTTACGTTCCAGCTGACGATTTAACTGATCCCTCTCCTGCTACGACGTTTGCTCATTTAAATTCGACTATTGTTTTGTCGAGACAAATATCAGAATTAGGCCTTTATCCGGCGGTTGATCCGTTGGATTCCAGTAGTCGTCAGCTCGATCCGCTTATTATTGGTTCTGAACACTATCAAGTGGCGCGTGCTGTGCAAAAGACGCTGCAGCGTAACAAAGAATTGAAAGACATTATTGCAATTTTGGGTATGGATGAACTTTCGGAAGAAGATAAACTCACAGTACACCGCGCTAGGAAAATTCAGCGCTTCTTGTCCCAACCATTTTTTGTGGCAGAAATTTTCTCTGGAATTCCCGGGAAATATGTTCCGCTCAAAGAAACTATTCGTGGCTTCCAAGGCATCTTAAAAGGCGAGTACGATCATTTACCTGAACAAGCGTTTTTTATGGTTGGGACTATTGAGGAAGCGGTGGAAAAAGCTAAGACGTTGTAAGGGGAAATGATGAATTATGAATTATGAATTATGAATGATGAATGATGAATTGTTTAGGAGATGAAAAAAACATGAATTCAGTTCCACTAAAATTCATAATTTCCTCAGAAACATGTCTATATGTTTTCTTTATAAATCAAAAGGTTACCTTTTAAAACCTGGTTCCGGTTAGAAATATGGCAGCAATTTCGACACATTTGGATATCGTAAGCGTAGAACAGCAAATCTTTTCTGGTTTAGTAGAAATGCTGGTTGCGAACGGCGAATTCGGCGAACTTGGTATTTTACCAGGACACGCTGCGCTTTTAACTCCTTTGCGCGCCGGTCCATTGCGAGTGATTATGCAAGGCGGCAAAGAGGAGATATTTTACATTTCGGGCGGTATTCTTGAAGTGCAGCCAAATTTGATCACCGTTTTAGCTGATACAGTCTCGCGAGCTGCTGATTTAGACGAAATGAAAGCCATAGAAGCCAAGAAAAACGCCGAGCAACTCTTATTAAATAAAAAATCCAACATGGATTTCACACAAGCTTTATTGCAACTTGCTCAAGCCGCAGCGCAATTGCGAGCCCTTAAACTTTCCGCAACACATAGCGGATCCGCAGCCAGGAGCATCGGCTCAAAAGTCGCAAAAAATTTAATAAATAAATAGACCGCGCAATCAAGTCGGAACCCTGAAAATTTCAGCGCCTGATTTGCGCGTCTTGTTCCATCTGCATTCTGGCTAAATCAACATACATTACCTCATCACCTTTGGTTAAAGTGCGAGGCAAAAGTTGTCGTAGTAGGGTTCGCATTTTGTGGCGGACGGCCGTGGTGAGATGGTTTCCATGTTTGTCCATAAATTCCTCCATGCCCAACGTTTCTGGGCTTTTTTATTTTACTTAAAATATCCTTAAAGAGGATATTATACGCTTTTGGCAGGTTGAATCAATTAATTGGAAGAGTGCTATTTCCGTAATTTACGATTCATAACTAACTGTGTCATTTTGAATGCAAAAATATGAATACTATATTAACATATTTTTTATTTCATAATACCTTAATTTAAATAGTGTATACTAGGTATAATTGAATGAACTTATTTGGAGATAATTATGTTTACCGCAAGCACTGAAGTTAAACGAAATTCCAAGTATTTTGAAGATTTTAACCTAGCTAAGCAAGGATTGATCGATGTTGTTACTAAATATCTGCATACTTATTTTGAAGATCGCTTCGATAAGGGTGCAAGGTTGTGGAACGCAGAATATCAAACAAATCTGTCTAGATTTTTTTCTTCACATGGCCAAAGCGGTTATAGTTTAGCTCTTAAATCATTAGATCGACTTAACGCTTTCACCGATAATCATAACGGTGATATTCAATTGAGATTTGGGGGATTATTGGGTTTTGCCGTTCGTGAAACAGGTCATGCCACGATGCACCGTGATATTGTAAAATATTTGGTGACAAATTTAGTAATCAATTGGGAGATTGCTTTTAACAAAGAAATGGATGCAAGGGCTGCTAGCGGTTTCCCCCTATATTCCCCTTCTGATGCCCCAGGTGTTGATCCTCAGATGGCTGTAGACATGGCATTTGAGGTAATACTAAATAATGCATTAGATGGCACGCTTAGCGAGTACAATGTTCCCAAAGCTTCTAAACAGAACGAGAGTCATACAAATAATTTGGTTAGTGGTACGCCGAGATTTGTACCTCTCGAAGCATGGGGTCCCCCACTAAGTACAGGGAAGCCTTCCGCTCCATCACCAGCCGCAAAATAATTTTTACAGTTATTGATTATTCACGATTCATAATTTTCTTAAGCTCTATCGAAACCATATCTGGCGTGAGGTTCTGTAGGCAATTTAAATGTCCAAGAGGGCAGGTTCTTTTAAAACAGGGACTGCAGGATAGACTTAGGGAGAGAATGTGGGCTTTATCGCTAAGAGGCGGTGTAAATTTAGGCGTAGAAGAGCCGTAAATGGCGATTAAGGGGCGATTTAATGCTGCTCCTACGTGCATAGGTCCCGAATCATTGGTGACAATGGCGGTCGCCATAGACATTATATTGGCCGCTCCACCAAGGTCAGTTTGGCCAGTGAGATCTAGGCAAACATTGCCAGATTTTTCTTGGATAGAAGCGGAAATGGCTTCATCTTTGGCTCCACCTAGCAATATAATAGTCCAGCCTTCGTTGGCTTTGATTTTGGCCAGTTCGGCAAAGTATTTTTCTGGCCAGCGCTTAGCGGGACCATATTCCGCGCCAGGACAAAGCACTAAAATCGGTTTTTCTTTTGTTAAAATATCGCTAAAACCCAATATGTGCGCTATTTGCGCTCTATCCATGGGCGATATTTGTAACAAAGGTCTGGGAAGCTCTTTAGGCAAGGGAATATCTTTGTCTAAACCTAAAGCCAAAAAGCGATCAACCATGAGCGGAATTTTCTTTTTATTTAAAATGCGTAAATCATTGACTAAACCATAGCGCATCTCGCCGCGCCAACCAGTGCGGCGCGGTATTTTGGCCCAAAATGGAATCAAAGCAGACTTCCAAGAATTAGGCAGAATAATAGCTTGTGTATAGCCTTCTTCGGCAATAAATTGGGCTAATTTGTAGCGCCGGCGTAGTGCTAGTTCACCAGATTTAAATGGTAAAACTAAGCTGTAATCTACTTCCGGCATGTGATTTAGTAAGGGATGCAGATGTTCTTGGGCTAATACATGGATTGTTGGCCTAGGCGTACGCTGTTTCAGTAATTTAAACAACGCTTGAGCCATCACCAGGTCTCCGACCCAAGTGGGGGAGATTATTAAGATTTTGTCAGGGTTTTGCATAAGTTTTAAATTTAATTATGAATTGTGAATTATGAATGATGAATTGTTTAGGAGGTGAAAAAACATGAATTCAGTTCCACTAAAATTCATAATTCATCATTTATAATTCATAATTTCCTCATAAACATGTCTACGTGTTTTCTTTTAAAATCAATAAGTTACGTTTTAATTCTTGGTTCTCTGCTTCCATTTTTTAAAATTTGTGTTAAAATCATCGGTCCAATGAAGAATAATCTGCAAATTTTAGAACATGCGGTACCGCTTGGTAGTTTAGACGCCTACACCCAATGGGTCAACCAAGTGCCGATGTTAAGCCAAGAAGAAGAATATGAATTGGCTACAAGATTTAGGCGTACGGGAGACTTAGATGCTGCACGTCGCTTGGTTTTGGCGCATTTACGTTTTGTTGTCCACGTAGCGAAAAATTATTTTAACTACGGGTTAGCGCAAGCGGATTTGATTCAAGAAGGTACTATTGGTTTGATGAAAGCTGTTAAGCATTTCGATCCAGACCGCAATGTCCGCTTAGTTTCTTTCGCGGTTTATTGGATTAAAGCCGAAATCCATGAGTTTATTATTCGCAATTGGCGTATTGTGCGTATAGCTACGACCAAGGCGCAACGGAAACTTTTTTTTAATTTACGTAAAATCAAGAACCAAATTGGTTGCTTGGGGCAACTGAGTGATCAAGAAACTTTGTCGATTGCCAAAAACCTTCGCGTGAAGCCAGAAGAAGTTGCGAATATGGAAATGCGCTTTAGCCAAGGTGATTTAGCTTTTGATGGTAATGTAGACGAAGATGATGACTACAGCAACGCTCCAGCCAATTACTTAACAGATCAGTCCGCCAATCCGGCGCATATCTTTGAAAAAGAAAACTCATCTGACACAAATTCAACTGATCTTCAAAAGGCTCTAGCTAGTTTAGATGCGCGTAGCCAAGATATTATTAGGCAGCGTTGGCTCAAAAACGGCAAAGTTACTTTGCAAGATTTAGCCAACAAATATTCCATTTCTGTGGAGCGCATTCGCCAAATTGAAGAGTGCGCCTTGCGTAAACTCCGCCAGACTTTGCCATCGTTGCAAGCAGTTTAAGATAATAATTCTGAAAAATTACTCTTCGTCGCTATCCACTTCTTCTTTGATAGGCTTAGTCTTACTGGCGTCGACGCGTTCGCGCAATTCTTTACCCGGTTTGAAATGTGGAGTATGTTTAGCTGCAGTGACGACTTTGGCGCCGGTTTTGGGATTGTGCGCCGTACGGGCAGCTCGGTAGCGCATAGTAAAGCCGCCGAAATCACGGATTTCAATGCGCTTGCCATGCGAAAGAGAATCGTTCATGGTTTCAAGAATGTGATTGATGCTATGGGCAACGACCTTTTCTGGCAGTTGTGGAAATTTTCTGCTAATACGGTCGATAAGTTCCGATTTAATCATAGTCGCCTCAGTGAAAAATTATTTATCAAAATATCAATAAGTTGTTGTGAAAACACTAGTATAGCAAAGAATTAGGTCGAAAGTAAAAGTAAATTTTATTTTATGCATTTAAAATTATGGGGGAAAACTCAAAAATTACACTTCTTTTTGTAACTTATTGATTTACAAGGAAAACGTGTAGACATGTTTTCTTGGAAAATTATGAATTATAAATTATAAATGATGAATTATGAATTTTAATGGAACTGAATTTATATTTTTTCTACCCCCTCAACAATTCATCATTCATAATTCACAATTTATAATTAAATTTAAAACTTATGCAAAACCAAGAATCAGTAATTTTAGTGCACGTAGATTTTAGCGATGCGGCATTCAAAGCAGTTGGCCAAGAAGATTTATTCGAGTGCCAAGAGTTAGTGCGGTCTGCTGGTGCTATTGTAGATACAGTGATTACGGCCAAAAGAGCTATGCCCGATAGCAAATATTTTGTCGGTAAAGGTAAGGCTGAAGAAATCGCTAGCGCAGTAAAAATATTTAAGGCTAATTTGATTATTTTTAATCATAATCTTACGCCAGCTCAAGAGCGCAATTTAGAGAAACTTTGTGAGTGTCGAGTTGTTGATCGTACTGGTTTAATTCTAGATATTTTCGCTCAGCGCGCTCGCAGTTTCGAAGGCAAGTTGCAAGTGGAGTTAGCGCAGTTGCAACATATGGCTACGCGTTTAGTGCGAGGTTGGACGCACTTGGAAAGACAAAGAGGCGGTATTGGGATGCGAGGCGGTCCAGGGGAGACGCAGTTAGAAGTTGACCGTAGGCTCATACGAGATCGCATTGCTCTTATCAAAGAACGCTTAGGAAAAGTACGCTCCGAGCGTGAGCATGGGCGGCGTGCGCGCAAGCGTGCTGCCTTGCCAACTGTGGCGCTAGTCGGCTATACTAACACTGGAAAATCCACGCTTTTCAACCGGTTGACGAAAGCAGAAGCGTATGTGGCGAATAAATTATTTGCGACTCTCGATCCGACTTTGCGTCGGGTTGAAATGGCCGGTGTTGGAGAAGTTATTTTAGTCGATACAGTTGGATTTGTGCGGCATCTGCCGCATTCTTTGGTGGATGCCTTTCGGGCTACATTGGAAGAAACCTTAGGAGCAGATTTATTGCTACATGTAGTAGATGCGAGCGATTTAGAGTATCAGGAAAAAATTCGAGCGGTAGATGTTGTGCTAAAAGAAATTGGTGCAGATGAAGTGCCAATTTTGTATGTTTACAATAAAATAGACTTACTGCCAGATGCTAGTCCAAGAGTGGATTGTCATGACAACAAGATCCCATCTCGGGTTTGGATGTCAGCTCAAAATGGCATGGGTATTGAGTTATTGACGAATAGTATACGAGATTTTCTATCTCAAAAGCGCAGAAAGTGTAATGTTATTTTAGATGTGGCGGAAGGAAAATTGCGAGCATTGCTTCATGAAAAGAACGCTATACTTAGCGAAAAGATTGACAAAAAAGGCCAGTGGCATATCTCCATAAGTATGCCAAGGTCGGATTTTTTACGTTTACGCAAAATTTGCAGTGAGTAATTTATGTCAAAGGAAGAACAAAAGCTGGATCTAAATCTAGATTCAAGAGCAAAATCCCCAAAAACGAAGCGCGGGTGCTATTTTACCTTAGGAAGAATCCTGCTTTTTTTACTTTTCGTTTGGATTGTTGCAGGAGTTGTGGTTGTAGAGCCTACCGAACGTGTTCTAGTGAGTCGTTTTGGTAAATATCAAGATACATTAGAGCCAGGAATTCATTGGATTCCTCGTTTTGTTGATCATGCCAATTTTGTCGATGTAGAACATAATCAAGTTTTAAATTACCAAGCAGAACTGTTTTCAGCAGATAAAGTTTTAATTTTATTAAAAGCTAGAATTGAATATCGCATTGTTGATCCAAATAGTTATTTGTTCAGCGTTACAGACCCAGTAAAAACTATAGAAGCTGACGTTGCCAATGTAATTTACCAGGTTGTTAGTACTTCCAGTTTAGATGATTTAATTTCGCAAAGCGCTATCAATAAAATGGTTTTGCAAGCACGAGTGGCCGAGCAGTTAGTTGCCGATCTTTTGAATTATCAATGCGGATGTAAAATTGTGGCTATTTCTTTGGAACTTTTGCCCCCATCAGATGCTCCTACAGCAAGTGCTTTTCAAAAAGCTTTGCATATGGGAACTGTCAAGAAAAAAGGTATGGCGGATGTTTTGGTTTATAAAGATAAAGTGTTAATTCAGGCAAAAGAGCAAAGCGATGCTACTCTTGTTGCAGCGCGTGCTTATAAGCAGCAAGTTTTAGAGCAAGCTAAGAGTAATCTAGCTGAGTACCTAAGCGTGTTATCCGTGTATAAAAAGGCGCCAGAAATTACCAAATGGCAACTTTATTCATCTTTCTTAGAAAGTGTTCGTAATAACAATAAAGTTGTGGTTGTAGATGCGCATGGCGGAAGTGGCAGTTCTATTACTTTGGATCGAGCCGTATTGGATCCTTTAGCTAATGCCAAGATAAATCCTGCTACTTCTAGCGAAGTTTCTGCCAAAATTAAGAAAATGGAGGAAGCGCCAAGGTTCTCTCCAAGCCATCTAAGACAGGACGTGCCAGATCGAGTTGGTTATCCCAAGATAGGAGAGCAACGATGAAGATATCAAAAATAATTGCATTGCTCGTTTTGATTGCATTGCTTTATGCTGCTTCTTATATCGTTCCGGAAGGGCGGGTAGGCGTTATCTTGCCTATGGACATTAGAAATCAAAGTAAAGAAGTTAGAATTTTACAACCAGGTCTACGTTTTGCTTTGCCATGGTTGGAACAAATAAAGCTAGTTGACTTGCGTTTGCAGACTACTGCTTTTCGCTTAGATTTGGTGCAAACTGCGGATAAAGCAAAGTTTAGTCTAGATTATTACATCGATTGGAGTATTAGCGATGTAAATCAATATTTGCAGCAAATTAAGAGCACCAATTCTATCAATACTTTTCCCTTGCAGCTGCGGGCGCAAATCGAAACGGAGATGAAAAAAGTTCTGAGTAACGTCTCAGGTGTTTCTTTGGCGGCTGATCAAAAACAACTCCTGTCCGGGGTGTTGACAGGTGATCTTGGTAAGAAAATTTCTGCGATGGGAATCACCGTAGCCACATTAGGTATTACGAATATTCATTATTTGGGTACAGAAAGAAATGTTCTTTTGCAACAAAGTAAGGAAAAATATGAGGATTTGGCGACAGAATACCAAACTGTGGACGAAGTTTCTGTGCAAAAATTGCAAAAAGAAGTAGATGAGGACGCTAAAAACATAGTTGCTAAAGCTGAAGCGGAAGCTCGTAAAATACGTTCTGAAGCAGATGCAGAAGTGATGGAAATGTACAATGATGCTTATAAGCAAAGCCCAGGTTTTTATTTATGGTACAAACAACTCGAAACTTATAAGCAAGTATTTTTACACGGTGGAAATGTCTTGATTCTTCAATCTGGCGGAGCTTTGTTGCAAAATTTACCAGAGAAACATAAGCGATGAATATTATCTTTGCCGGCACGCCTAAGTTTGCTCTTCCAGCGTTCGAAAATCTTTTATCTTCCAAACATAGAATATGTGCTGTGTACACCAAGCCCGATCGCCCAGTAGGTCGCGGTTTGCATCTTTTGCCAAGCCCAGTCAAAGAGAAAACTTTAGCTCTAAACCTACCAATCCTGCAGCCGGAAAATTTTAAAAATCCTGCAGAGCAAGAAAAGCTGATAGCCCTTCAGTCTGATATTTTTATTGATGTAGCTTATGGTGTGATTTTACCGCGCGAAATTTTAAATTTACCGCGTTATGGCTGTATCAATATTCATCCTTCTCTTCTGCCGCGTTGGCGTGGAGCTGCTCCCATTCAACGTGCCATTTTAGCTGGCGACAAAGTAACCGGCTGCAGCATTATGCGTATGGATGAGGGTTTGGATACGGGCGATATTTTGTTGCAAGAAAATATGGCTATTCAACCAGACGACACAGCGGCAACACTAGAAAATAACTTAGCCAAACTCGGTGCTACATTGCTTCTTAAGGTTCTCGACCAAATAGAACAAGGTACAGTAAAAGAGATTAAGCAGCCAGAAAGCGGTGCCATTTACGCCGAAAAACTTTCCAAAGAAGAAGCTTTAATAGATTGGAATAAAAGCGCCGTGGAACTAGACCAAATGGTGCGAGCGCTTAATCCTTGGCCAGTTGCTTTTACTAAAGTTGATGATATAACAATTCGTATTTTTCGTGCCATCCCTTTAAGCGAAAATTCCAAAACCCAACCTGGAACTATTTTGCATAGTGATAAAAATGGCATCGATATTGCTACCGGCCAAGGCGTTTTGCGTCTTTTAGAAATCCAATTGCCGGGCGGAAAAGTCCTTCCTGTCAGTGAAATCTTAAAATCCAAAAAAGATTTGTTTGCGGTGGGTATCATTTTGTCGTAGGGGCGGGTCTTGTGTCCGCCCTTAATGTGAAGGGCAGCCCCTACGACTAAAAAACATGTTCACATGTTTTCTTTGTAAATCAAGTAGTTATAATTTAAGACCAAGCGTTGTTCTATAATATTATCTTAAGATTGATATGATATATTTATGATGCCAAAATTTTTAATAAGTAACTGCTACAAATTATTGGAGTAAAATTATGTCAACATTTACCCCCAGACCATCCTCGCCTACATTATCTTCTTCGCTGATAAGTAGTGAAAATCCCCCAACTTTTACGTGGAGAGCTAATGAAAATCCTTCAGCTGCTACAGGTAGTATTACTAACAGTGGCTGTTGTTGCTTATGGAAAGATCAGCAAATAAGTCCAGAAGAAATTGTTCAGCTAAATGCGGATAGAGAGGAAATATTGGGCTTGCTAAGACAGTCCTTCTCAATAGATCCTTCAAACCAAGGGGATTGTATCGAAATAAGCGCTGCAAAATGTAGAGAGAAAGATATTTTTGGAGTGTCTGCTCTTGATATAGGTGCATTGGCTGGGGCTGGTATTAGTGCAGTCTTAATAGCTGAGAGTGTGTTGACTGTGATTGGTTCTATTCAAACGAAAGAAGTAGGCAGTACTGTAGTCGCATCCTTTTTCTCAGTGGCAGCCGCTTTATCTCTTCTTGCTGAGTCCGCGCTGTTGACTCTTAAATGTTGTCCTACTGCGTGCATTCCTACTAGGCACAGACGTGAGCATGAAATAAATCAATTATATCAGGCTGTAGCAAATGCCCCCATTCATAATCGAAGCTCAAAAGAAAATTTCCAGGAGTTGCTAATACGGGCACAAAGGATGATAGATGACCATGTAGGGCCGCAGGGATCCCAAGTGCCAGTTACTGAAAGTACGCGCTTTTTAACTCAATATCCATTACGTAGCCCCTTATAACACGATTAAATATTGAGTTAATTTGTGGGAATGGTTAACAAATGTGTTGGGTCCGAACGAGGGGAGCTCGTTCTTGACCCAACCTACCCAAAAACATGTCTACAGATTCTATTTTAAAATCAACGAATTGCGTAGATTGGGTTAAGCGCGCCGAAGGCCAGCGAACCCAACTGGCGAAACTTAAGAAGATAGGTATAATGCGTCGCTATGCAATTTCAAGTTCTCACAAAAGATAAAGCGGCACGGCGCGGTAGGCTTACGTTTTCGAATGGTAAAGTACTCGATACACCAGCCTTTATGCCAGTTGGCACCTATGGTGCTGTTAAATCCGTTACACCTGAAGAATTAAAAAACCTAGGGGCTCAAATTATTTTGGGCAATACTTTCCACTTAATGTTAAAGCCAGGTCCGGAAATTATTGCTCTACACGGTGGTTTGCATAAGTTTAATCATTGGGATGGCTTGATCCTTACTGATTCTGGTGGTTTTCAGGTTTTTAGTTTAACAAAACTACGCAAACTTACAGAAGAAGGCGTGCGTTTTCGATCGCCTATTGATGGTAGAGAAGTTTTTTTAAATCCCGAAATATCCATGCAAGTGCAGCGTGCTTTGGGCTCTGACATTGTCATGGTTTTTGACGAATGCACGCCTTATCCGGCCAGCGAAGAAGTTACCCGCGAATCTATGGAATTGTCTTTGCGTTGGGCTAAGCGCAGCAAAATAGCGCATGAAGGCAATTCTTCTGCGCTTTTTGGTATCATTCAAGGCGGAGTTTATGAACACTTACGCGATATTTCTTTAGCGGGTTTGCAAGAAATTGGTTTTGATGGATATGCTGTGGGCGGACTTTCTGTGGGTGAGCCAAAGGAAGATATGTGGCGGATTTTAGCGCATCTAGAACCAAATCTACCCAAAGACAAGCCGCATTATTTGATGGGCGTTGGCACTCCGGAAGATTTGATACAGGGCGTGCAGTATGGAATTGACATGTTCGATTGCGTCATGCCGACCAGAAATGCTCGCAATGGTCATTTGTTTACTAGTCAAGGTGTAGTTCGCATTCGCAATAGTAAATATCGCAATGATTTAACGCCGCTCGATGCCAATTGCGATTGCTATACCTGCCGCAATTATAGTCGTGCTTATTTACATCATTTGGATTGGTGTAATGAAATGCTGGGAGCGCGTCTCAACACGTTGCACAACTTATATTTTTATCAAAAATTGATGGCAAATTTGCGTCAAGCCATCGAACAAGGTAAATTAGCAGAGTTTATTTCATCTTTTTATCAAAGTTATCGTGGAGAAAGTCAAAAATGAACATTTTAGCCCTTTTCGGAATTGCCAATGCTTACGCAGCCGATGCTGCAGCGCCAGCACCTCAAGGTAGCCTTTTATCTATGTTGCCGCTATTTTTAATTTTAATATTTTTTATGTATTTTATGGTGATTCGCCCTCAAATGAAGCGCGCCAAAGAGCAGCGTACGCTTGTGGGCAGTCTGAAAGTTGGCGATGAGGTTTTAACGACGGGTGGTATTTTGGGTCGTATTGAAAAGATCAATAATGATTTTATTCTTTTAGCCGTCAGCGAAAATATGAACATCAAGGTGCAAAAAAATGCGGTTGCCGGTTGTGTGCCCAAAGGGACAATCAAATCTGTTGAGTAAAAACGCAACACATTGATTTTAAAGGAAAACCTGTAGACATGTTTTTGGAATAAAAATATGCAAAATCGTTACCCGCTTTGGAAAAATTTACTTTTATGCTTTGTTTTTGTTTTAGGTCTGGTTTATGCCGCGCCTAACTTATTTCCGGCTGATCCCGCTGTGCAAATTAGCGCGAATGGCGAGCAAGCTGCAGTTACGCAGGCTACGCTCGATACAGTAAAGCAAACTCTGCAAAAGGATAGTCTTAAATATCTGACAGCCGCAGAAGAAAAAGAAAGCATTTTAGTGCGTTTTGCTGATACAGATGTGCAGCTCAAGGCGCGCGATGAGCTCAAATCCGCTTTGGGCGATAATTACATCGTGGCTTTGAATTTGGCTTCACGTACACCTAAATGGCTACAAGCTTTTGGCGCTGATCCGATGAAATTAGGTTTGGATTTAAGCGGCGGTGTGCACTTTTTGTTGGAAGTTGATGTCGATGCGCTCCTACGAGCTCGTGCGGAGAGCGATATTCACACTATTGGTGATGTTTTACGCGAGGCCAATATTCGTTATGCCAATATTTTACGTAAAAAACCACAGGGATTGCTGGTTCATTTCCGCGATAATAGTTCGCTAGATGCTGCATTTTCTTTACTTGGAAAGAGATTTCCAGATTATATTTTAGAAAGGCAGACAGTGAGTGGCGATTTTACCTTACAAGCTACATTAGCTGAGGCGGCAGTTTTCAAGGCATCTGAGTATGCTATTGAGCAAACCATGACCACGCTCAGAAATCGCGTCAATGAGCTCGGGGTAAGTGAAGCGATTGTGCAGCAACAAGGTAAAAACAATATCAGCGTTGATCTTCCAGGTATTCAAGATACGGCGCGTGCTAAAGAAATTTTAGGTAAAGTTGCGACCCTTCGTTTCCAGATGGTGGACGTTGACCATGATTTAATGAGCGCCTTAAGTGGCGATGTTCCAATCGGATCGCGTTTGTATAATTATGAAGGCCGGCCGGTTTTACTAAAAGAACAAGTAATTTTATCTGGAAATGCTATTACTTATGCGACAGCAGATACCGCCCAAGATGGTAGGCCAGCCGTAGAAATTCGCTTAGGTGGCGGCGGTGGTGAGAGTGTGTTTAGCAGAACTACTGCAGAAAACATTGGCAAGCCAATGGCTGTGGTTTATGTAGATACTAAAGTTGAAGAAAAAATTGTTGATGGTAAAACAGTACGGGAAGCGCATGAAGCGCCGACTGTCATTAGCGTGGCGACTATTCAATCAGCACTTGGCATGAATTTTCAAATCACTGGTTTAAAAACTCCTAAATATGCGGAAAACTTAGCGTTGCTTTTACGTTCTGGAGCTATGGTTGTGCCGGCCAATATTGTAGAGGAATTAACTGTAGGTCCAAGCGCAGGTAAAGCCAATATTCATATGGGATTTGTCTCGGTACTAGTCGGCTTTATATTTGTTGTGTTATTTATGGCGCTTTATTACCGTCTGTTTGGTTTAATTGCCGATATGGCGCTCTTTTTAAACTTAGTTTTCATTGTTGCCATAATGTCAATTTTAGGTGCAACGATGACATTGCCTGGTATTGCTGCTATGGTTTTGACTGTGGGTATGGCGGTAGATGCGAATGTGTTAATTTATGAACGTATTCGTGAGGAACTAAGGAATGGAATTAGCCCTCAGTCCGCTATTTATTCAGGTTATGCTAGGGCTTTGGTGACCATTGTTGATGCTAACGTGACAACTTTAATTGTAGCGCTGGTTTTATTTGCTCTTGGTACTGGAGCAGTTAAGGGATTTGCTGTTACTTTGACGATAGGTTTAATGACTTCTATGATGACGGCGATAGTCTTTACGCGAGCCGTAGTGAATTGGATTTATGGAAAAAAGAGTGTGAAGATGATTTCGATTGGGTTGCCAAAAAGGCTTACTAAAAAAGATTAGTTTTAAAAATTAAGAATTATAACGGTAGATGCTATGGAATTTTTTAGTCACAAAACAGAAATTAATTTTATGGCGCAACGCAAATGGGCGGCGCTTTTTTCTGGTATTTTATTCACAATTGCCATTGTATCGTTAATTGTGAAGGGACTGGATTTTGGTTTAGATTTTACTGGTGGTACTCAGATACAGGTAAGTTATGCTGCTGCAGCTGATGCCGGTAAAATTCGTCAAGAGTTAAACCAAGTTGGATTTGAGGATGCGGTAGTTCAGGCTTATGGCAGTTCCAAAAACGTGATGATAAAACTGAAACCGCACAAAGAACTTACATCCCAAGCTTTAAATGACAAAGTGGCCGGTGCCTTGAAAGATGCGAAAATAGATCGAATAGAATACATTGGACCGCAAGTTGGTCAGGCTTTAGTTACAAATGGAATTTTAGCTGTTATTGTTTCTTTATTAGCGATTATGATTTATATAGCGCTGCGTTTTGAGTATCGCTTTGCTATTAGTGCTGCATTATCGCTAATTCACGACCCGGTAATTATTTTAGGTGTATTTTCTTTGTTTGGTCTAGAATTTAACTTGATTTCTTTGGCGGCTGTTCTGACAGTTTTGGGTTATTCTTTGAACGACACCATAGTTGTTTACGATAGAGCGCGTGAAAATTTTCGTAAATATCGTAAGGCAGAAGCGCCAGAGATTTTGAACTTAGCCGTAAATCAAACTTTGTCCCGTACTATCATGACTTCTGGTTTATCTTTAGCCATTATTACCGCGCTTTTAATTTTTGGCGGATCCATGCTTTTTGGTTTTGCTCTAGTAATGATTATCGGTATTGTGATTGGCACTTATTCCTCAATCTACGTTGCAGGAGCGCTAGCTTTAATGATGGGACTAAACCGTACGCACTTCATGCTTCCTGAGAAAAAATTCGTAGATAATATGCCGTAGAGTCTTTAAATTGCGCTTTTATTTGCAAAAAGTACCGAAAAGTGGTACTTTTGGAATATGAAATCGCAAGATATTATAAAAAAACTACCAGCTTATGTAGATTGTTTGCAATCTAGGGCTGAATATACTTTTAGCGAGGCAGATGCTCTCCAAGCTTTGCGGTGCTCTGTAATAGCTTTTCGGCATGCGGCTCAACGATTAGTTTCTAAAAAGCGCATAGCTAGAATTCGCTCTTGTTACTATGTAATTGTTCCTATGGAGTATAGTTCTATAGGTGTTCCGACGCCGCACTGGTATCTTGATTCGTTAATGAGACATTATTTTAAGTTACCTTATTACGTTGGTTTGCTAACTGCCGCAGCCTTGCAAGGGGCTGCACATCAGCAACCCCAGGTATTTCAAGTTATTACCACCAAGCAGTTAAGGCCTATTCACTTACCAAGAACCCAGATCAGATTTTATGTTAAACGAAACATCGATGAGCAATTTGTAGAGAAAAGAAACACACCAGCTGGCTATATGAGCATTTCCAAGCCAGAGCTGACTGCACTTGATCTTGTCCAATATGCCGAATCATCTGGCCATTTAAACAATGTGGCTACTGTTTTAGCTGAATTAGCTGAGGCGCTGAATGTAGAGCAATTGGTATTGGCGGCTCAAAAATTTCCTTGTGTTGTTACTCAGAGGCTAGGTTATCTCTTGGAAAAATTTACAAATTTAGATATAGAAAAGCTACATCAATGGTTTATCGCACAATCTATCAGGACTACTGTTTTGATGCCAGGTAAAAAATACAGAGGGAGCAAACAAAATAAGCGTTGGAAAATATGGGTGAATGAGAAAGTAGAGGCAGATTTATGATACCTACGGCTTACATATTAAGATGGCGTGAGTTTGCGCCTTGGGGGCTAGAAGATCAAGTTGAGCAGGATTTGGTGTTATCACGTGTTTTAATTGAATTGTTTTCTGATCCACTGTTAGGTAGAGAATTAGCATTTCGTGGCGGTACAGCATTGCATAAGCTATATGTACATCCACCAGCTCGTTATAGTGAAGATATAGATTTAGTACGGACAAATGTTGGTCCTATTGGCGGTGTTATTCATGCTATTAGAAATAAACTAGATAGCTGGCTGGGGGAGCCTGCCACCAAAAGAAATCAAGGAAGATTTACTTTGGTGTATCACTTCATGGCTGAGACAACAGCTACGAGAATGAAAGTGAAAATAGAGATCAATACCAGAGAACACAATGCTTTGTTTCAATTGTGTCACAAAAAATTGAACATAGATAATGATTGGTTTTCTGGAAAAGCTGATATTACCACATATTCTTTGGAGGAATTAATGGGAACGAAATTTCGTGCGTTTTATCAGCGCAAGAAGGCGAGAGATCTATTCGATCTTTTTTGGGTACTTGAAAATTTTCATGATCTAAAGATTAATCAAGTGCTGGAGTCATTTCATCATTATTTGCAGCAGCAAAATCTAAAAATTAGTAAAGCTGAATTTGAAAAAAACTTGTATGAAAAACTGCAGGATAAAATCTTTATTGGTGATTTAAGCCCTTTGTTGAACGTTGATACATTTAGACACAAGCTAGATTTGGTTAGAGCATCAGCAGAGGTATATGATGCGCTGATTCAAAAGCTTCCTGGGGCTTCTTGGAAGAGGCAGGAACAATTATTAGATGTGCTAAAAGCTAAAGCATGATGTTTCAATAATATGCTATTATTAACGGCATCATTCGTATGTAATACCCCTTTTAGGGATTTAAGCAAAATAGAGCAGGGTAATTGGGTTAAGTATGAGGTACAGCTGATCGCGCGTCAGCTATACTAAATCAAAAATCTCTATACTCATATTTCAGTTACTTCCTTGAAATATTTAGGTAAACTAGCGCTGCAAATCTTACCTAAAGCGCCCGTAGCTCAGTTGGATAGAGTACCTGGCTTCGAACCAGGGTGTCGGGGGTTCAAATCCCTCCGGGCGCGCCAAGCTGTTAATTTGCACTAATCAATAGAAGTCACATCGAACTCTCCTTGGGGTTCAACTAAATTCGCAGGATAGCGAATTTAGAATGCGAACGCTGTGAGCAGCCCGAAGGGTGAGCCGCCAGGATGGGCGGCGAGTAATCCCTCCGGGCGCGCCAATTAGCGCTTTATGCTATACGGCAAATACTCCGGGCGCCAAATATGCTTTTCTAACAGTTCCTTAGTGATGTCTTCCGCTTTTAAAGTTGTATATTTTTCTTTTACAGCTTGATTGGCCACAGCCAAAGCGACTTCAATAGCCACATCTGGTGCTTTGTTGATGCGTGGTAAGAGAGCTTCTTCGCCTGGGGGCAGTAACTTTATTGTTGCTTCGCCAATGGCTTTGGCGGCTTGCCAAAGCATAGCATCGCTTACTTTGGTAGCTTTGGTAGATATAACACCCAAGCCAATTCCAGGGAAAGCAAAAGCATTGTTGCATTGCGCTATTCTAATCTGTTTCCCAGCATGGCTAACTGGCTGAAATGGGCTGCCTGTAGCTATAAGTACTGACCCATTAGTCCACTTGATTAAGTTTTCTGGCGTTGCTTCACAATTAGCTGTTGGGTTAGAAAGTGGGAAAATTATTGGTCTTGCTGTATGTTTTGCCATTTCTTTGACAATTTCTTCTGTAAAAATTCCGCCAACACCTGAGCAACCAATTAGAATTGTTGGCTTGACGTGTTTTACTACTTCAGCAAGAGTGACATGATTTTTATCTGCAACTTGCCAGTTATCGATCTCAGAAGCGTCGCGTAGGTAAGGCTTTTGACTGGGGATAGTTTTGGTAGATGCAGTGGTCAATAATCCCTGGCTATTTAACATCCAAAAACGTTTACGGGATTCTTCTAGAGTAGAACCATTTTCCATCATGTCGATACACATTAAATCAGCAATACCAAGCCCTGCTGCTCCTCCACCAACAGAGACAATGCGCTGGTCTTTCCAATTTCCTTTGGTTATTTTCATGGCGGCAAATAGGGCTGCTAATGTGATTACTGCAGTGCCTTGAATGTCGTCGTTAAAAGAGCAAAGCTTATCGCGGAAACGTGCTAAATTTAAGATAGCATTGTCGCGGCCAAAATCTTCCCAGTGAAAGAAAATGTTTGGGAACTCTTGTTTAACGGCAGCGACGACTTGGTCTATAAATAAATCATATTCTTGGCCTCTGATTCTGGGATGACGCCAGCCTAGATAATTGGGATCGTTGGAGTGATCTTTGTTGTTGGTGCCAACATCTAACACAATGGGTAGTGTGCGCATGGGGTCTATTCCACCGAATAAAGAATAAAGCATGAGTTTGGCTACAGGAATGTGTACGCCACCTACGCCTTGATCGCCCAGTCCCAAAATGCGTTCTCCGTCCGTGACGACTATTAAATCTATGTCTTTAAAATCACGTTGACGTAAAATTTCAGCGATGTTATTGCGATCTGGATAGGAAATGTAGAAAGCATTGTAAGGATAGCGGTATTCTTTGCTATAGGCTTTAACAGCATCGCCGACGACTGGTGTGTAAAGTATAGGTGTGATTTCTTCTGTGTGGTCAAGTACCAGGCGGTAAAATAAAGTGGCGTTGTGGCTACGTAGGTCATGTAGAAAAATATTTTTTTGCAGCGCCGATTCATAGCTTTTATATTGTTTGTAAGCGCGTTCTACTTGTTCTTGCAAGGATTCTACGTGGTTTGGTAGAAGGCCTTGCAGAGAAAAATCTTTACGTTCTTCGGCGGTGAAGGCTGTGTCTTTGTTGAGATGTGGTGTTCTAAGAAGATTTCGGCCAGTTAAAGAAGTTTCTAGATATTTTTTTTGATTTTCAGTTTTGATGTTGTAGTTTTGCATGAAGTTACTCCAGGCTTTTTTATGGGGTTTTGTGTGAAAAAGTGGTGGCTATGATAGCATGGCTGTAAGTTAAATTGAAACCATTCAATACAGTAAAAAATACGGTATTGACGAATGGCTCAAAATGTCCCCATAATGAGTATGGGTGGGGCAGGGATCTTAACTTAAAAATATAACCTATTGATTTACAAAGAAAACCTGTAGACATGTTTTGGTGCATTCTAATGTCAAGTGCGACAAACACGCTTACATTCTAAAGCCAAAGCCTCCTTTGGCGTTAAATAATCTAGTTTTTTTCTCGGTACGTCATTG